>JADCGK010000118.1 GCA_020249045.1 Azospirillum sp.
CGTCGGATCGTTGGGGCCGCAGATCGCACTGGTCGCCTTGAAGAACACGACCGGTTCGGCCGGAACGGCCAAGCCCGCTTCCTTGGCGTGATCGGCGTAGTTGAGACCGATGCAAACGAACTTGCCCACGCCCGACACGCAAGGCCCCAAGCGCGGCTCGCCCGGGACTGCCGGCAAAGTTTGCGGGTCGATCTTGGCGAGGCGTGCGATGCGGTCGGGCAACAGGGCGCCGCCGCCGATATCGTGCACGACTTGCGACAGATCGCGCAGCGTGCCGTTGGCGTCGAGCAAACCCGGCTTCTCGTGACCCGGCGCGCCGTAGCGGAGCAACTTCATATCGGCATTCCTCCAAGATCGAACAAAATTGCGGAAACTTTTTTGTTTTCTCCGGCGGATGCAAATCGCTTTCGCCGAAAGGACCGTCACGTACAATAGGCTAGCTTTCTCCCGGGCGCGCTTGCAAGGCGCATCTCCCGGCCAACCATCGAGCTGCCAGGGCGCGACGTGTTGAGAGTCTGGAAAGTCCTCATCGCATTCGGGGTCGTATACGCCGCCGTCGCGGCGTCGACCGGCGCGTTGCTCGTCGTCGACCGCAACGCCGAGCTCGTCGCTGGCGAACGTCGCGCTTCGCTGCTCGCCGACATCGCCGCCGAACATGTGCGCCAAGTCGTGTTCGCCATCGATTTGGGCTTCGCGGCGCTCGACGACGACGTGCGTGCCGCCGTGCGCCAGGGCGCGCATTTCGACGAAGCGCTCGCCGACCGTTTCCGCGTCGTCACCCGTTTGGCGCCGGCATTGCTGGGCATCGGCTATGTGGATATCGAGGGCGCTTTTCGTGTCGGCGCGTCGGGGACGGCGACGGCGGGCATCGATCTCAGCGACCGGGATTATTTCCAGGAATTGCGCGACGCGCGGGCCGATGCGCCGCTATGGATCGGGGTGCCGATCGTTTCGCGGCCGGACGGCTCGTTGTCGGTCCCGATCGCGCGGCGCGTGTCCGCACCCGACGGCGCGTTCTTGGGCGTGATCGCGGCACGCCTCGACCCGCGTTACTTCAACCGATTCTTCGGCGCGTTGGGAGCCGACGCGGTGGCGTTGGTGAAAGTCGACGGACGTTTCGTTGCGCGCTTTCCGGACGGCGATCTCTCCGGCGCGGCGCCCCTGGCGATCGTGCCATTGGACGCGCGCGGGCGCGGGATCGACCGCGACTTCGTCTCGCCCGTCGATGGTGTCGCACGGATTGCCGCGTTCCGGCGCATCGATGCGCTGCCCTTCGTGGTCGAGGTCGGCATGGACCTCGACGCGTGGCTCGCGAACTGGCGCTGGCGGCGCGATGCGGCGCTGGCCGCGTTGGGCGTGCTCGCGCTGATTGCCGTGGTCGGCGCTTGGACGCTGGACATCCGCCAGCGCGCCCAAGCGGTCCGCATGCGCGCCGACGCGGATCGCCGGATCGCCGAAACGGCGCGCGATCTCGCCCAGCACGCGGACCGGAAGAAGACGGAGTTTCTCGCGCATATGAGCCACGAGTTGCGCACGCCGCTGAACGCGATCATCGGGTTTTCGCAGATGATGGAAGGCGAGATTCTCGGGCCGCACCGGCAGACGCGGTATCGCGAGTATTCCGCCGATATCCGTTTTTCGGCCGAGCATCTGCTCGCCGTCGTCAACAACATCCTCGATCTGGCGCGCGTGGAAGCGGGCAAATGGATCGTCGAGGAGAACGACCATGCGGCAGCCGATTTGGTTGCCGACGTAATGCGGTTGGCCAAGGATCGCGCCGCGCGCGAAAACGTCCGGGTCGAGTTGCGCGACGAGGCGCCCGGTGCCGTCTTGCGGTGCGACGCGCGCGCGATCGTGCAGGTGTTGCTCAACCTGGTCATCAACGCGATCAAATTCGCGGGCGAAGATCGATTGGTGCGTGTGGATGTGGCGCGGACGCGCGCCGGCGGATTGGCGTTCGCGGTCGCCGATCGGGGCCCGGGCATGTCCGACGAGGACGCCGCGCGCGCTTTGCGTCCCTTCGAAACGGCGGCCCAGTCGGGGTCGCGCAAACAGCAGGATACCGGGTTGGGGCTTCCCTTGGCCCGCGCCTTCGCCGAAATGCACGAAGGCTCGCTACGTCTGACGACCGCGCCGGGCCAAGGCACCGTGGTCACCGTGGAACTGCCGGCGGCGCGGGTGATTTTCCGCGCCGCCGGTTGAGTTCGCGGGGGGTCAGGCCGGCTGACGCTCGCCGATTTCCGGCAATGCAGGGATCTTCAGCGCGTAAGCGCCAGCACCCAACAGCGCTTGGACCAGCAAAGCCACCGTCCAGAAGGCGGGGAATTCCCAGCCGCCGCCCTGGTTGGCGAACATCCAGCCGCTGGGCGCGTGCACTATCGTGGCGCCGATCAGGATCGGCACGAGGGCCAGCGCGACCGCGCGCACCTGGAAGCCCAAGATCAGCGCGATTCCGCCGAAAAATTCGGCGAAGGTGACGACATAGGCGAGAAAGCCGGGAAGGCCAATGCTTTCGAAGAATTGGACCGTCCCGGGCAGGGTGAAGACGAACAGTTTCAGTCCGACATGGGCGAGGAACAACACGCCCATCGAAAGGCGCAGCAGCAAGGCGGCATAGGCGGTTTGGGTGCGGGCGTCGAACATATTAGGCTCCGTCGTTGGATCGCGGACCGGAATGGCCCGCTGCGTTGACGGGAAGTTGCGCGAAAGAACCCCGGTTGATAATCCCGATTCCTTCGAAATGATTATTTCCGTTTCGGAAACTTTCGCGACGGCCGATTTCTGGCGATCGCCGCGAAAACGCCCCCGCCCGGCGGGCCTTGGCGTTCGGCGCCGCCCGACACGAAGACCTGCGGTTCGCCCGTCGCCGCGGCGATCAAACTGCCAAGCCCGCCCCGGATGCGCCGCAACGGCGATTGGCCGGGATCGGCGTCGAGCGCCAAATCGGCGCCGCGCAATCGCCCGTCCGGCGGCGGACCGCTTTTGGCGAAACATGCGATCAGGCGCGCGCGGTCGGCAAGCGTGAGCTGCGGCCGCGCCGCAAGCCCGAGCGCGCCGAGCACGCGCGCAACGCCGGGCAGATCCAGCGGATCGGCGAGCGCGTCGTGCGCGATGCGCAAATCCCCGATCCACCCGGGTGCATGGCCGAAGACGATGGTTTCCTGGCGGGCGAATTCGGCCGCCGACGAAACGCTGACCCGTGCGGTCCACACGTCGGGATGGCGACCGTCGAAACACGCGCGCGCTTGGGCCATGTCGATCTCGCCCAAGGCCACCATTGCGCCCAAAACGCTGGCCGCTCGCGCCCGGCCGATCGCCGCTTCGGCCGGGCCGCGAAACCGCGTCGGCGCGCGGCTTTTGATCTGCACGAGATGCGCCGCGCGCGGCGTTCGGAACCCGCCGTCGCGCAAGGCGCGCGCCACCGCATCGCGCGAGTGGACGATCTGCGCGGGCGTCCCGGCGTCGCGGGCGGGCAGGGGCGGGCTTGCGTCGGCGCCGATCGCAAGGGCGGGCGGGCCGGCGTCGTTGCGCGTCCGTCGGCCGACGAGCACGGCGTGCGGCGCGGTCGTGCCTTCGACTCCGCCCGAAACCACGAAAGCCGGTGTGCTGTCCTGCAGGCGGGCGATTTCGGCACTGGCTGCCGCCACGAATTCCGCGCGCGAGGTATCCGCGGGCGATCCGTCGCCGGGGGTTTTGGCCAAGACCGCGATGATGTCGACACCGGCCAACGGCCCCGCCAGTGCTGCCCGGACACCGTCCATATCGCGGGCGTGGCGCAATCCCACCCGCGAAAGGACGGCTTCGCGGGCGGTGCGGATGGGGCGGGGCATGGGACTTGCTAGTCTCCGGCCGGACGTTTTCGATAGGGGAGGGAAGTATGCACGGAACTCGCATCGCACGGCGTGGATTTCTCGCGGGCTCGGCCGCCCTCGGTGCGGCGTTGGCGGCGCCCGCGCTTGCACAGAGCCGCACACCCGTGCGGATTTCGTTGAACGCGCCGCGCGACGGTTCGAACGCGGCCTTCTTCCTTGCGGCCGCCAAAGGCTATTTCGCCGCCGAGGGCCTGGAGCCGCAGCTCGATCCATCGCGCGGGGCGGGCGACACCCTGCAGCGCGTCGGTTCGGACACCTACGATTTCGGCTTCGCCGACTTCACCGTGGCCGTCCAGTTCAACGCCGCCAATCCGACGGCCGCCCCCTTGGGCGTGATGGGGCTCTATACCCGCTCGCCCATCGCCATCATCAGCCTGTCGCGCGCGAACATCCGCGCGCCGAAGGACCTTGAAGGCAAAAAGCTGGGCGCGCCGGCGACGGACGCGGGCTTTTTGCTGCTGCCCGCCTTCGCGCAGATCACGGGCCTGGATCGCAGCAAGGTCCAGACCGAAACGATCGATCTGGCATTGCGCGAGTCCACCCTCGCCACCGGCCGCGTGGACGCGGTCACCGGCTTCGATTCGACGACGTGGTTCAATTTGAAACGCATCGGCATGAAGCGCGAGGACGTCAGCTTCATGTACTTCTCGGACCACGGCCTCGATTTCTATTCGAACGGGATGCACGTCTCGCGCAAGTTCCGGCGCGAAAACGAGGCGAAGATCGCCCCGTGCGTGCGCGCGATGCTGCGCGGCTGGAAAGACGCGATCGCCCGGCCGGCCGAGGCGATCGACGCCCTGGTGGCCGCCGACCGTTTGATCGAGCGCGACAACGAGATCGAGCGGTTGAACTGGGTGATCGCCAACCAGATCGTCAACGACCACACCCGCGCGATCGGTCTGGGTTCGATCGATCCGGGCCGGCTGGGCCGCGCGATCGACCAAGTCGCCGGTGCGATGCAGTTGCCGCGCAAGCCGGCGGTCGAGGATTTGTGGACGGACCGCTACTTGCCGCCTTTGGCCGACCGGCGCATCTGAATCCCCGCCTCCCACGGCGCTTTGGCGAAGCGCGCGGCTAGGAAGTCGACGAAGCGGCAGACCTTCACCGAAAGGTGCCGTGCCGCCGGATAAACCGCGTGGATCGGCAATTCCTCGCCGAGCCACGCGGGCGCGAACACGTCGACCAACCGGCCGGCGGCGATTTCCGGCCCGGCGATGAAGCTCGTCGACAGCACGATGCCCCGGCCTGCGAGCGCCGCTTCGAGCAGCACATCGCCGTTGTTCGCCTTCAGCGGTCCCGCGACGCGCGCGCTCGCGATCTTCCCGTCGCGGTCGATGAAGCGCCACTCCGGCCCGGTCGAGGACAGCGTGTAGTCCAGGCAATCATGCCACGCGAGATCGGCGGGGGATTTGGGCGTACCTTTGCGCGCGAGATAGGCGGGCGAGGCGACAGCGACCAGGCGCGCGCTCGCCAATCGCCGCGCGACGAGCGAGGATTCCGCCAGCCGCCCGATGCGCACGGCGACATCCAGCCCCTCGTCGACCAAATCGACGATCCGGTCGTTCAGCGACAATTCGATCGCCATGTCCGGGCACTCGGTCATGAAATCGGCGATCGCCGGTCCCAATTGTCGGAAGCCGAAGGACATCGGCCCCGCCACCCGCAGCAATCCGCGCGGGCTGGCCGTGGCGTCGGCGACGGCCGCTTCTGCCTCGTCGAGATCGGCGAGCACGCGCTCGGCGCGCGCATGGAAGGCGCGGCCCGCTTCGGTCGTCGACAATTTGCGCGTCGTCCGGTTCAGCAGCCGCGCGCCGAGGTCGGCCTCGAGCGTCTGCACGTGCTTGGTCGCCATCGCGCGCGACAGGCCGAGCTTGGCCGACGCGCGCGCGAACGAGCCCGTATTGACCACGGCGACGAAGGTACGGAGGGCGGCGAACTTGTCCATGGATGCGCGCAGTCTGTCACGCGTGGGGCGGGTTTCGCCAGCGTCGCCGGGGCCTTGTCGCGGCGAACCGGCCGCCCAATATCCGGAGGGTCGTTCAATCCGGGAGCCCGCGCCATGTCGCTTTCGCGTCGTCTTTTCGTCGGTTCGGCCGTCTGTTTCGCCGGGTCCGGCACCGCTCTGGCCCATCACGGCTGGTCGGGCTTCGATGCCGGCCAGGTCTTGCGCATCGCCGGGCGCATCGCAGGCATGACCTACGAGAATCCCCATGGCCTGCTGCGCTTGCGTACCGAAGGCGGGGAGTGGACCGTCGAGCTCGCCCCGCCGTCGCGGATGCGCGCGCGTGGGCTGGAGCCCGAAGCGATGGCCGACGGCGTCGAGGCGACGCTCGAAGGCTATCCGCATCGGGCGACCGCGCGGCTGATGCGCGCCGAACGCATCGTCATCGCCGGGCGCACGACCGCACTCCGGTGATCGGGGAGGCGCTGGCGGCGCTGCACGGCTCGGGCCTCGCGCAATTCGCGCGCGGCTCGTCGTGGTTCTATCCGGCGATGGCTTCGATCCATCTTCTGGGGGCGGCGACGCTGTTCGGCGCGTTGGCCGTGCTCGATCTGCGTCTGATGGGGTTCGCGCCGGCTTTGCCGCGCGCGGCCCTCGAACCCGTCGCCGTCCGCTTGGCGTTGGGCGGGGCATGCGCGTGCGCGGTGTCCGGTGCGCCGATGTTCGCGGCCGGGGCCATCGGCCTTGCCGCCAATCCGCTTTTCCAATTGAAGTTCGCGGCTTTGGCGGCGGCGGCGCTCAACGCGCTGGCGCATCACGCGCACGGCGCGGCGCCCGCGCGGCACGGGGCGATTTCGCTTGCGTGCTGGACCATCGTGCTGGTTGCGGGCGTCGTTTCGGCTTACGTCTGAAGCGTCCGCCAATCGACCGGGTGCCACGCGCCGTCGGCCGCGCGCCAGGCCATCTCGCTCAACAGCGCGTCCGGGAAATTCGGCGTGCGCGACCAAGCGTTGGTTAGGATTTTACCCGTCTCGTCGCGCGAGATTTGCAGGCCAACGAACCCGTCGACCGTCGTCCCGTTGTCGCCGAGCGGGGCAATCACACGCACCGTATGGCCGATTTTGGCCCCGTCGTATTCGAAGCCGTGGCGCGTGAGGACGCAGGCGCGGCGCTCGGTCGAAAGACGGAACATCGTCTCCAGATACGAACGAAACGGCGGCACGCGCGTTTCGTCGAGATACGATCCCGTTTTGGGGCCACCGGCTTCCTCGATGCCCGCGCCGAGGACGGAATAGAAGTACCGGCCATCCAAGGGACGGATGATGCCCAGAAACGGCGCGAGTTCCTTCAGATCGATCAACGGATCGATATCCCGTCGCGCGGGCAGCGCCCCGCCGATCAGCCTCGTCGTCCAATACGCCACGAAACGCCGGTGTTCGTGCGGAAGGCGCGCGTCGTCGAACATGCGGCGCGATTTAAGCCGACGTCCCTTAACGCGCGGTGAACGCGGGGGGGGCGGGGGCGAACCGGCGTCGTTTGCACCCGACGCGAAGCGCGCTATTTGTGGCGTCAGGAGATCGATATCGATGCCGCAAGAAACCCTCTTCGAGTTCCATCGCGTGGGCGCCTACATGAAGGTTACGGCCTTGGACCCGGACACCGGCCTCGAGGTGTCGATCGTCGGTCCCGCCAACGCGTCCGAGTACACGCTGCGTACCAACGCCCAGCGCAAACTCGAGGCCGTCTTGCGCAAGCGGCTCGCCGAAAAAGGCTGATACCGCAAGGGTTTGGGGGCCGATTGTGGCGCCCAAACGACATATGGTAGCGTGCGCTAAATCTAGGGGTTCAGCGCATATGGCCGATCCAATCGCGATCGCCGCCGACCACGGCGGATTCGAGCTCAAGTCTTTGTTGATCAAGGACTTGCAGGCCGCCGGTCATGCTGTCGTCGATCTCGGCGCGCATACCGCCGACAGTGTCGACTATCCGGATTTCGCAGATGCGCTCGCCGCCGCGCTGAAGGACGGCCGCGCCGCGCGTGGCGTGCTGATTTGCGGCTCGGGCATCGGCATTTCGATCGCCGCCAATCGGCATCGCCACATCCGCGCCGCCTTGGTCCACAACGAAACCGAGGCGCGTCTGTGCCGCCAGCACAACGACGCCAACGTGATCGTATTCGGCGGGCGCACGCTGGGATCCGAGATCGCGCGCGCATGCCTGCCGGTTTTTCTGTCCACCGTTTTCGAAGGCGGGCGCCATGCGCGCCGCGTCGCCAAGCTGGGATGAAGGGGTAAATTCGCAATGTCCGCCGCACCGGTTTCCTACGCCGATTTCGCCAAGGATTTCTTCGGCACGCGCTTGGCCGCGGCCGATCCCGACCTGAAGGCCGCGATCGACCGCGAACTCGGCCGTCAGCAGGACCAGATCGAACTGATCGCGTCCGAGAACATCGTCAGCCGCGCCGTGCTCGAGGCCCAAGGGTCCGTGCTGACCAACAAATACGCCGAAGGCTATCCGGGCCGGCGCTATTACGGCGGCTGCGAATTCGTCGACGAGGCCGAAGCGCTGGCCATCGCGCGCGCCAAGAAGCTGTTCGGTTGCGAATTCGCCAACGTGCAGCCCCATTCGGGCGCGCAAGCCAATCAGGCGGTGTTTTTCGCGCTGCTGCAGCCGGGCGACACCTTCCTGGGCATGTCGCTCGCCGAAGGCGGGCACCTGACCCACGGCGCGCCGGCCAATCAATCCGGCAAATGGTTCAAGCCCGTCGCCTACGGCGTGCGGCGCGAGGATCAACTGATCGACTACGACGCGATGGAGCGCGCGGCGCTCGAACACAAGCCCAAACTCATCATCGCGGGCGGTTCGGCCTATTCGCGGCACATCGATTTCGCGCGCTTCCGCGCCGTCGCCGACAAGATCGGCGCCTATCTTATGGTCGACATGGCCCATTACGCGGGGCTGGTCGCGGGCGGGGTCTACCCCAATCCGCTGCCCCACGCGCATGTGGTCACCACGACGACGCACAAAACCCTGCGCGGTCCGCGCGGGGGCATGATCCTGTCGATGGACGCCGATCTCGGCAAAAAGATCAATTCGGCCGTCTTTCCGGGCCTGCAGGGCGGGCCGTTGATGCACGTCATCGCGGCCAAGGCGGTGGCTTTCGGCGAAGCGCTGCGCCCGGAGTTCAAAGTGTACGCCCATCGCGTCGTCGAGAACGCGCGCGCGCTCGCCGCCTGCCTCGTCGAGCACGGCCTCGCCATCGTTTCGGGCGGCACGGACTCGCATCTGATGCTGGTCGATCTGCGGCCGAAGAAGCTGACCGGCACGAACGCCGAAAAGTCCCTCGAACGCGCCGGTCTGACCTGCAACAAGAACGGCATCCCGTTCGATCCGGAAAAGCCGATGGTCACGTCGGGTGTGCGTTTGGGCACGCCCGCCGGCACGACGCGCGGCTTCGGTCCGGCCGAGTTCCGCCAGGTCGGCGATCTCATCGCCGAGACGCTCGACGGTCTCGCCAACAGCAATTCCGGCGACAACGCGGCCGTCGAAGCGCGCGTGCGCGCCAAGGTCGGCCAGTTGGTCGCGCGGTTCCCGATCTACGCGAACGCCTAAGAAGAAACGAACGACAACGGGAGGAGTCCCCTTCGATGCGCTGCCCCTTTTGCGGCCACGACGATACGCAGGTGAAGGATTCGCGGCCGACCGAAGACGGTGGCGCCATCCGCCGCCGGCGCTTCTGTCCGTCCTGCGGTTCGCGCTTCACGACGTTCGAGCGCGTGCAGCTGCGCGAACTCGTGATCGTCAAGAAGAACGGCGCAAAGGAGCCGTTCGAGCGCGACAAGCTGATGCGCTCGTTGACCCACGCCGTACGCAAGCGGCCCGTCGAGCCCGAACGCGTCGAGCGGATCGTGTCGGGCATCCAGCGGCGTCTGGAGAGCCTCGGGGAAAGCGAGATCCCCTCGACGGTCGTCGGCGAGATGGTCATGGACGCGCTGCGCACCCTCGATCACGTCGCCTATATCCGGTTCGCCTCGGTCTACAAGAATTTCCGCGAGGCGAAGGATTTCGAGGATTTCGTCGGCAAGCTCGGTGGCGACGACTCCCGGGACGACTGACGATCCGCGCGTCCATATGGACGCGGCCCTGGCGCTCGCGCGCCGGGGGCTCGGCAACGTGTGGCCGAACCCCGCGGTCGGCTGCGTGCTGGTCCGCGACGGCCGCGTGGTCGGGCGCGGGTGGACCCAACCCGGCGGCCGGCCGCACGCTGAAGCCGAGGCGCTGGCCCGCGCCGGAGGCGCGGCACGCGGGGCCACGGCCTACGTCACGCTCGAGCCCTGTTCGCATCACGGCAAGACGCCACCTTGCGCGGACGCGCTGATCGAAGCGGGCATCGCGCGGGTGTTCGTCGCGTGTCGCGATCCCGATCCGCGCGTGGATGGCCGGGGCATCGCGCGTCTGCGCGCGGCGGGGATCGAGGTCGTCGAGGGCGTCGGGCGGGACGTTGCCGAGGCGCTCAATGCGGGTTTTCTCCTGCGCGTGCGCGAACGTCGCCCGTTCGTCACGCTGAAGCTCGCGGGCTCGCTCGACATGCGCATCGCGACGGCGGGCGGCGACAGCAAATGGATCACCGATGCGCCCGCGCGCGACCGTGCCCATCTTCTGCGCGCCACGCACGACGCGGTGATGGCCGGTTCGGGTACCGTCTTGGCCGACGATCCCTCGTTGGACGCGCGGCTGCCGGGCACGCAAGACGCGCGCCGCGCACGCATCGTCGCCGACGGCCGGTTGCGAATCCCGCTCGATGCCCGCCTCGTACGCACGGCACGCACCCAACCGACATGGATCGCGACGCGGGGCGACGCGGATGCGGCGAAACTGCGTGCCCTTGCGGAGGCGGGCGTGGAAATCCTGACGCTGGCGGAGATGACGCCGCGCGCGATGCTCGAAGCCTTCGCCTCGCGCGGGCTCACGCGCCTGATGATCGAAGGGGGCGGGACGCTCGCCGCGGCGTTTCTGGGCGCGGGCTTGGTCGATCGACTTGCGATTTTCCGGGCCGGTCTTGCGGTCGGCGGGGATGGGCACGCGGCCGTGGCCGCGTTCGGTATCGCGCGCCTTGCCGATGCGCCGCGCTTCGCGCTCGAAAGCCTGGAACGGATCGGCGAGGATACGCTGGAGATGCGGTCGCGGGTTTAGGGCGCGTCGGGCCGGGGCGGCGGTTCAGCGGCGGGAGAGGACATGGCCGGGCGGCCGATCGCGAGTTCGAAATCCGCACCGGCGCTTTCGCAATCCACGAAGCTCGACCAACGCAAATCGGCCTCTCGGAACGAAGCCTGGACCAGTTGGCAGCCGGCGAAACGCGCGTGGCGCAGATTGGCGCGATCGAAGCGAACCACCAGCGACCGGCCGGACGCGACGACCAAGGGCGCGAGGTTCGAGTTCTCGAAATTCGCGCGCACAAGATTGGCGCCTTTGAGATTGGCGCCGCGCAGATCCGCGGCACGGAAATCCGCCCCGCGCAGATCGGCCCCTTCGAAGGTGCTGGCCTGCAGCCAAGCGCCCTTGATGCGCGCGTGCGCGAGGCAAGCGCCGGCCGCCTTCAACGAGGTCAGCAGCGCATGTTCGGGCCATTCGATGTCGCGCAGATCGAAGCCGGAGACGTCGAGCGCCTTGCCCGCGGCGCCGCCGCTCTCGACCCAGGATTGGTGGTCGCGGATCAGCGTGTGCAGGGAATCGCGCAGCATGCTCATCGGCTTGCCGCGGGGCGCGTCGGTCAACGCGCCGGTCTCGTCGGCGCCGGTGCGGTCGGCGGCGATGAAGATCGCGCCGTAGAGATTGGCGTTGCGCATGACGGCGCCGCGCAGATCCGAGCGGCTGAGATCCGCCCCCTCCAAATCCGCGCCTTCCAGCACCGCGTTCTTGAGGTTCGCCTTCGCGAGATTGGCGCCCTTCAGGATCGCGTCGGTGAAGTCGGCCATCGCCGCGACCGAACCCGACATGTTCGCTTGCGTGAGGTTGGCGTTGACGAGCTTGGCGCGGCTCATGTCCGACGGATCGGGATCGACGCGCAGGCTTTCAAGGTCGCTGGCCATCCGCTTGGTGAAGATCTGACCTTCGCGCAGATCGGCGTTGAACAATTCGGCGGCCGTCAGGTCGGCCCCCTTGAGGCAAGCACCGCGCAAATCGGCGCGCGTCAGGTTCGCGCGCACCAATTTGGCTTTGGTCAGATTGACGCAGAACAGCAGCGCGCGGGTCAGGTCGGTGCCCGAAAGGTCGCATTCGACCATGATGGCGCCCGTGAAGTCCGCCTCCTGCAGGTTTTTGCAGGCGAGGTTGAGCCCGGTGAGATTGCGGTAGGCGAAATTGGCGCGTTGGCCGCCGGCGCGGGAGAGCACGAACAGTTCGTGCTTGCGGACCATCAGGTCGCATTCGCGCTGATCCATCGTCTTGCGGCGATGGATGTCGTCGTGGGAAGGGGCGGATTGCGCCATCGAGACTCCCGTTCTGCGGGCGTATTCTCGCGCCTTCCCCGGTTCCGGGCAAGCCGCAGGCGGGGGCGGCCCCGCTCAGCAGCGTTCGTCGAGGACCATGGGCTGATAGGTGTAGGCGGCCTTCTTGGCCAAAGGCTGGGGTTTGGCGCCGGCTTTGGTGTAGCCGGCGGCGTTGACGCGCTTTTGGTTGATCGCGTCGGCGATCGCCTTCATCACGCCCTCGTTGACCTTGCGCGCGGAGGCGAGGGCGGCGGCGTTGCGCCGCGCGACCTCGTCGACCTTCAGGACCGCGTGCTCGATCTCGGCGAGCATCGCGGGACCGACGGCTTTCAGCGCGATCTGCTGTTCGCGTGCCTGACGCACGCCGAGCATGAAGGCGCGCACGAGTTCGCCCTTTTCGGCGGCGAGGGCGGAGATTTCCTGCATCTTCATGTCGATCAGCAGGGCGGTTTCCTTCTCCAGACACGCGACGAGGCGCGCCGCGATGCCGATCAGCGTGTCGACGGGCAAGGGAAGGTTTTCAGCGTGCGTCGCCATTGGCGTTCTCCTGCATTCTCAGCATTTCGCGGGCGATCGCGGCCGAAAGGCCCACGCCGCCGCCGTTGGTCACCTGCTTGGCGTAGGCGCCGACCAGGAACGAACGCATCGTTTCCTCGCCCGCACCGCCGCCGAAGGTCTTGTTCACCGGAACCGTCGCGAACATGTGATTGAACATCTGCTCCAGGAACATGGATTCGAAATCGTTCGCGGTCTTGCGGATCTGTTCGGGCGAGGCGGCCTTCGCCTGGCGGCGCAGCGCCATGCCGCGCTCGGCCACGTTGGCGTCGATCGCGAACGACTTCGCCTGACCGATATCGAGGGACAAACCGGCGGTCATGTCACATCACCGCGATTTCGGCCTGCAGCGCGCCGGCCGCTTTGATGGCCTGCAGGATCGTGATCATGTCGCGCGGGGTGATGCCCAGGGCGTTCAACCCGTTGACGAGTTCCTGGAGCGTGACCGAACCGGGCAGGACGGCCAAGCGCCGACCCGTGCCGTCGTCGACCTGGATGTCGGTGCGGTTGACGGTCGTGGTCGTGCCGGTGGTCGAGAAGGGGTTCGGCTGGCTGACTTGGGGCGTTTCGGTGATGCGGATCGTCAGGTTGCCTTGAGCGATCGCGACCGTCGAGATGCGCACGTTCTCGCCCATCACGATCGTGCCGGACTTTTCGTCGATCACGACGCGCGCCTGCTGATCGGGTTGGACTTGAAGTTGCTCGATGTCGGTCAGGAAGCCGACGATGTCGTTCTGGCGGCCGGGCGGGGCGACCAGGATCACCGTGCCGGGGTCGCGCGGCCGGGCGACCGGGCCGCCCGCAAACGCATTGATCGCCTGCGCCACGCGGCGCGCCGTCGTGAAATCGGGGTTGCGGAGCGTCAGGTTGACGCTTTGCAGCGCCGCGAGTTCGAAGCCGAGCTCGCGTTCGACGATGGCGCCGTTGGAGACGCGGCCGCCCGTCGGCGTGCCGCGCGTGACCGAGGCGGCCTGGCCGCTGGCCGAAAAGCCGCCGATCGCCATCGGGCCCTGTGCGACGGCGTAGACCTCGCCGTCGGCACCCAACAGCGGGGTCACCAGCAGCGTACCGCCTTGCAGCGACGTCGCATCGCCCAGCGCGCCCACGTTCACGTCGATCCGCGTGCCCTGGCGCGCGAACGCGGGCAGGGTGGAGGTGACCATGACCGCCGCGACGTTCTTCGTGCGCAGCGTGTTGGCGATGTCGCGGGTGTTGACGCCCAGGCGTTCCAACATGCCGATCAGGGATTGCTGGGTGAAGGGCGAGTTGTTGATCGTGTCGCCCGTTCCGTTCAGCCCCACCACCAGGCCGTAACCGACCAGGATGTTCTGACGCACGCCTTCGAAGTCGGCGATGTCCTTGATGCGCACGCGGCCTTGCGCTTCGGCGGTCGTGGGCGCCAAGGCGAGGCTTGCCCCCATGAGGGTGGCAAAGCAGGCGGCAAGGAGGGTCTTCATTCGGCTCGTCATGGTGTTTTCTTCCCACGGACGGGGTTGGTCCGGCGATGACGTTGCGAGCCGCGTGCCATTCGCGAAATCAATCTAAGTCTTTGATTTTCATGTAATACGAGCTTGACCATCGATCCCGTCACCCGGCCGTTTCGACCCTGCCCCCGGCAGAAATTGCCGATTGCACGATGCCGTTCGGAGGCCCATCTTGGTGGCATATCCCGGCCGATAACGGCTCGGGGGGAGTTTTGAAGCCATGAAGGTCGGCGAAACCGGCAATGCGCGCGGGGTCGGCGGGGCGGGCGGTATCAAACGCTCCGGCGGCGCCAAAGGCTCCGAATTCTCAAAATTCCTCGACGACGCCGGCAAAGGCGCCGAGAGCGTGGCGGGCGCGGCCCCCACCCAAATCGTCGGTGCCGTATTGGGCGCGCAGGAGGTCGGGGATTCGACGTCCGAACGGTCCAATGGCCGGGCCCGCCAGCGCGCCGAGGATATGCTCGCGCGGTTGGAGGAGTTGCGGACCGGGCTCGTGACCGGGACGGTGTCGCGCGCGCGGTTGGTTGAACTCGCCCAGATGGCGCGGGCCAAACGCGAACCCGGTGCCGATCCGCGCTTGCTCGCCATTGTCGGCGAGATCGAATTGCGTGCGGAAGTCGAACTGGCCAAGCTGGATCAGGGGCGCATTGATTTGGTGCGCTGACCGGGATTTGGCGCGCTGGTCGGTTGTCATCGTTTTTTTGCTGGAATCGGGACGGAGTCGCGCTATTTCCTTGCCGGCGTCGGTAGCCGGGGGATGGCCGCCGATCGCGCTTGCCATCGGATGGGGTATTCCGATACAAGCCGCGTCAATTGAATGCGTTCGAAAGCGGGCGCCGGGACATGGATGCGACAGGGAAAGACGGGGAAACGATGACCTATCCGCTGCTGCCGCCGGACTATAAGCCGACGGACAAGGAAGAATTCATGAACCCGCTGATGCGGGAGTTCTTCCGTCAAAAGCTGCTGCATTGGCGCGCCGAATTGCTCAAGGAGTCGTCGGAAACCCTGCACCATCTCCAGGAGGAGACGGTGCCCGAGGCAGACGTGACCGATCGCGCCTCCACCGAAACCGACCGCTTCACCGAATTGCGCACCCGCGATCGCGAGCGCAAGCTGATCGCCAAGATCGACTCCGCGCTGCGCCGGCTCGACGACGGGTCTTACGGGTATTGCGAAGAGACGGGCGAACCTATCGGCCTGAAGCGCTTGATCGCGCGGCCGATCGCGACTTTGTCGATCGAAGCGCAGGAACGCCACGAGCGCATGGAGCGCACGCAGCGCGAAGACTGAAGGCACACGGCACGGGGTTGGCGGGTCTCGATCCCCGCCGCCAAAGAAAAGCCCGGGCAGCGATGTCCGGGCTTTTTTCGTCGAACTTTCGGAAGCCGCGTTACTCCGCAGCGACCGCCGTGGGCCGCACGCAGGGGATGTATTCGCGGTCCTTGGCGGTGGACAGCGCGATCATCGCGTAGGAGCGCATGACGCCGCGGATCGTCTTGATCCGTTGCGCGATGAGGATTTCGAGATCCTCGGGGTCGCGCGCCCGGACCTTGAGCATGTAGTTCCACTCGCCGGTAACGTGGTGGCATTCCTGTACGGCTTCGATCGCCCCGATCGAATCCAGGAAGCCCGGCTCGTTCTCCGGCCGATCGATCAGCACGTTCACGAACGCCAAAACCGGGTAACCGAGCTTGCGCGCGTCCAACCGCACCGACCAGCCACGAATGGCGCCCGATGCGACAAGCTTCTTGACCCGCTCGTTGGTCGCGGAAATCGACAACCCGATGGTTTTTCCGAGTTCGGCGAGCGAAGCCCTGGCGTCGGCCTGAAGAGCTTCGAGAAGGGCAAAATCAATCCGATCCATAAGGTCGATTTTGCTTCGCAAAATGCAAAAGTCAAACAAATTCTTTGGCTTAAACAATGCCAATATAACATCTATCAGACTTAATGATGTAAAAAATCCTCTAAGTCTCTGACGAAAAACGGCAAGACCCCGCCCGTTTGGGCGGGGTCCGGCCGTTTGATTTGCGGTGCTTTAGAACGGCGAGATGATGTCGATGACTTGGTAACCCCAGCGCGGCTGCTGGAGGTCGCTGAGCGTACCCTTGCCGCCGTACGCGACCCGCGCCTCGGCCAAGCGATCGTGGCGGATCGTGTTGTCGGACAGGATGTCCGAGGGCCGCGCGACGCCGGTGACTTGCAACATGCGCGCTTCGTAGTTCACCCGAACCTCCTGGGTGCCGTGGAGGACGAGGTTGCCGTTGGGCAGAACCTGGGTGACCACCGCGGCGACGCGCATCGACACGCTTTCGTTGCGCGAGATCGACCCCGTGCCGCTCGAGTTGGTCGTGCTGTCCATGCCGAGCAGGTTGCCGGTCGCGGCCGAGCCCTGCTGGCCGGCGTTGGCGGCGGTGATGTTGCCGGCGTTGGGCTGGTTGCCGGGCAGGCGCGAGATGAGCGCCGACGGATCGTAGCCGAGCAGGCCGCGGATGTTCGCGCCGTCGTTGGCGGTGCGGCCGCGCGTCGAGGAGTTCGAGAGGCTGGCGTTGTCCGACACGCTGATCACGACCGTGACGACGTCGCCGATCTGGTTGGCCCGCTGGTCCTTGAAGAAAGCGCGCGCGCCGGTGCGCCAGAGCGAGGCGCCCGCGCGCTCGGGTTCGGGCCGGGGCATCGGCATTGTCACCTTCGGCTGCGTTTCCTGCGGGTTGGCGATCGGCGAGAGCGTCGGCTCGCGGCCCATTTCGGACAGGCGGCTGAACGTGTTGCCGCAGGCGGCGAGGCTGAGCGCCGAGGCGGCGAGAAGGGCGAGGCGAAGGGAGCGGTTCATGGTCGGTCTCCGTGTGAACGTTCGTTCGGGTTCGTTTATTGCTGCAGGGCGGCGAGGGGGCGCATCAGCTGGACGCTGACCATGTCGGTACCCACCACCGTCGCTTCGATCGTGCGGTTGGATTGGACGTTCAGGACGCGGATGGTGTCGCCCCGCGCCCCGTCTTCGATCGCGCGGCCTTGCGCGCTGAGTTGGAGGTTGCCGGCCTGCAGCACGATCGTGACCGAGGCGTTGCGCGCGACCAGCGTGGGCGCGCGGACGTCGCTTTCGCGCACCGGCTCGCGTTCGCGCAAGCGCACCCGGGCCGCGAGGCCGATCAGGCGCTGCGGGTCGGCGATGACGTCGCGACGGCCGCCGTCCTCGCGGATATGGGCGAACTCGACGTCGCCCGACCGGATGATTTCGCCGGCGTTGACCGCGCGGCGCAGGACCGGCACGCGCGCGGTGGCATGGACGCGGCCGTGCAGCGTCAGGCGCTGGGCGCCTTGATGCGCGCCGCCCGCCACGATGGTCGCGGTGAAACGGTTCTGCGCGCGGTCGAACTGCATCTGGCGAACCTCCACGTCGGTGGGCGCGTCGAGCGGCAGGGAAACGGTGACCGAACGGCTGCCCAGATCGATTTCGTCGGTGGCGCGCACGCCTTCGGCCTGCAGCGCCTTGCGCAAGGGCGGCAGGATGTCGTTGAGATCGAGCGTGCGGCCGGCGCGTTCGATCAGCACCCGGTCGAAGCGGGTCTGCGGACGCCAGGCGACGCCGTTGGCGCGCGCGATGTCGACCAGCTGCGTCACTTCGATCGAGACACGCCGGCCCGGCGCCGGGGCGCGCAAGACCGCCTTGTCGTTCGAGACGCCGTCGAACAGGTCCGACAGGCGCACGAATTCGCCCTCGATCGCCACGAGGTCGGTGCGCAGCGACTGCGCCGGGGCGGGGGCCGCCGCCGCGACGACAGAAGCGGCGAGGAAGGCGAGGAAGAAGACGAAGCTTTTCATGGCGGTTCTCCAGCCGGGGTCCGGCTCAGCGCAGCTGGTTGACGACGTTGAGCATCTGGTCGGAGGCCTGGATGACCTTCGAGTTCATTTCGTAGGCGCGCTGGGCGGTGATCAGGGTCGTGATCTCGTTCACCGAGTTCACGTTCGAGCCTTCGACGAAGCCCTGCTGCAGTGTCCCCACGCCCGCCGTGCCGGCGGTGCCGGTCGTCGCCTGGCCCGACGCTTCCGTCGGCAGGAACATCGTGTTGCCGATCGGCTGCAGGCCCGCTTCGTTGACGAACGTCGCCATCGAGAACTGGCCGACCTGCTGCAGCGCCGTCTGGCCGGGGATGCGCACGAAGACTTGGCCCGACTGGTTGATGGAGATTTCGACCGCGTTGTTCGGGATGTTGCCCGGCCCGAGGACCGGGAAGCCGTCCGCGGTGACGACCGTGCCCTGGTTGTTGAGCTGCAGCGAGCCCGCACGGGTATAGGCGGTTTCGCCGGTGGGCAGCGTCACCTGGAAGAAGCCCTTGCCCTGGATGGCGACATCGAGGGGGTTGTCGGTCTTCAGCAGCGAGCCTTGCTCGTGGATGCGGTAGACGGCCGTGGGCTTGACGCCGAGGCCGATCTGGATGCCGGCCGGAACGGTGCCGCCGGTGTCCGACGCGGCCGTGCCCGCGCGGCGCTGGCCCTGATAGAGCAGGTCCTGGAATTCCGCGCGCTGGCGCTTGAAGCCGGTGGTGTTGAGGTTGGCGATGTTGTTCGAGATGACCTCGACGTTCAGCTGCTGGGAGAGCATGCCGGTCGCGGCGGTGTTGAGGGAGCGCATGGTCGTTTCTCCTTCGGGGTCCGGTTCAGGCGACGCGGGCGAGGCGTTCGATCGCCCTGCGCGCGCGCTCGTGTTCGCTGTCGATGATGCGTTGCGCCGATTCGTACCGGCGCGTGATGTCGAGCATGGTCGTCAGTTCCGTGATCGAAACGACGTTCGAGCCCTCCAGCAGACCCTGGTGGGTCTCGACGCGGGCGTCGGCGGGGATGGGATCGACGTCGGCGGCGTAAAGCCCGCCGCCGAGGCGGCGCAGCGCCTGGTCGTCGGGGAACTGGACGAGCTGGATGCGGCCCAGGCGCTGGGCGTCGGCGACGACCTCGCCCTGGCGCGTGATTTCGATGTTCTGCGCGTTGGCCGGGATGCGGATCGCCTGGCCGTTTTGATCGAGCAGCGCGAAGCCTTCGGCGTTGGTGATGCGGCCCTGGCCGTCGAGGCGGAAATTGCCGTCGCGCGTGTAGCGGTTGCCGACCGGCGTTTCGACCACGAAGTAGCCGTTGCCGTGGATCGCGACGTCGAGCGGGGCTTCGGTCTTGACCATGTTGCCAGGGCGAAGATCCCGATAGGTGCCGATGCCTTCGACGAACGCGACTTGCGCGGCGCCGTCGCCGCCGACGCCGGGATTGCCGGCCTTGGGCGTCAGATAGGAAGCGAACAGCAGACGTTCGGCGCGGAAGCCGGTGGTGTTGGCGTTGGCGATGTTGTTCGCCACCGTCTCCATCTGGCGGCGCAGCGCGAGCTGGTTCGACAGCGCGAGATAAGTGGGGTTTTCCATCGTCGTCGGGTCCGTGGTTCAAGGGCGCCCTCTATCGGGGCTCGGAGGATGATTAGCAGCCCGCGTGCCAGGGCAAATGTCTATGTAAATCATTATGTTAGTGGATCGTCCGGCCGGTGCGATCAGTGTCTGCGGCAATTCTTGCCGGGCCGTTCCTGCCGCGCCGGCAGGGCGGTAGGGAAGCGTTGAAACCCAAAAGAGCCTCAGGCATAGTCCGCGCCCGTTCGCATCCGGCCCAGTTCCCCGCTGGGTCACACGATGATCGATGCGAACCCGTTCGGAGCGTAGCGCAGCCCGGTAGCGCATCAGTCTGGGGGACTGGGGGTCGTGGGTTCGAATCCCGCCGCTCCGACCAAGAAAGAAGCCCGCTAAATCAATGATTTAGCGGGCTTCATCTTTTTCGGACTTGCTCTTGGTTTCCACGTAGTTTCCACTCAGTTTCCATGGACTGAGGGGTAACGGACTGGAACGTGGGAGGTTGGCATGCCGAAAGCGACAAAACCGGTGCCGGTGCCCGGTCTTAAGGGCGTAACTAAACGTCTCGCCGACGGCACGGTGAAGACCTTCTTCTATGATCGTCGCACCAGATTGGCGCTCGGCACCGACCGCGCCGCTGCTATCCGCCGGCTTGCTGAGATCGACGCGATGAACGGGCCGGAACCGCTGCGGCTGCGCCAAGCAGGCTCGATCGCTGCGCTGATCGCCGAATTCAAGAAATCACCGGAGCATACCGGCCTCGCGGATTCCACCAAGGCGCTCTGGCGACCTGCGCTAACGGACCTCGAAGAACGCGTCGGTGACTGGGCGCCGAAGATGTTCTCGTTGCAACTCGCCTCGAAGTTCAAAGCCAACCTGATCAAAGAACATGGATCCTATTCTGCCAGGAATAGATTCAAAGCGTACTCGCGGCTATGGAATTGGGGTCGGATGAACGGGCTCGTCGACTACGAAAATCCTTTCGAACGGCCAGGGTCGTTCACGAAGTCCAATAACAAGCCCGGCAAGAAGCCGATCTGGCGCATGCCCGATGTGCGGGCGTTCTTGGACGCCAAACGCGATCGCAACCTCGGCGGCAATCCGGCGCTACTGAAGGAGCGCGTGACGGAGGTAGAGCACGTGCCCGACGATATCCGCCTCGCGTTTCTGCTCGGGCTTTTTACGCTACAGCGGCAGGCCGATGTCTTGTCGATGACCGGTGCGATGATCTCCAAGGACAAGAGCGGACGACTATGGATGGATCTCTCGCAGTTGAAGACCGGCGCGGATATCCGATTTCCGCTTCTGACGCTTTTGGTCGAAGAGCTTGAGCGGCAAAAGATTGAACCGGGTTCGCCGCGACATCTCGTGCAAACGATAAGTGAAAAGAAGTTCGACAAGCGAAACTTCGGGCGGAAGTTTTCGACATGGCTCGATGCAGCCGGGATCACGACGCTGAACTACCAAGCGCTTCGAAGAAGCGGGATGGTTTGGCTGGCCGAAGCAGGGGTGAACACGCCGATGATCGCGGCGCTCTCCGGGCACAGCATCGCCATGACGCAGGCCATTCTCGA
>JADCGK010000119.1 GCA_020249045.1 Azospirillum sp.
AAGCAAAGCACCTTCATCAGGAACACGGGATAAAGCACGTGCGGCAACGCCAGCAGGGCGAGCGTCATGCCCAAGACGATCCAGCGCTGATGCGCGGGCATCGATGCGCCCGATCCGGCGGGCGGCGGAGAGCCGGCCATCAGCGCGCCCTCCCGAACAGACCGGCGGGTTTGATCAGCAGCACGATCACCATGATGACGAAGATCACCGTCGAGGAGGCTTCCGGATAGAAGACTTTGGTCAGCCCTTCCACGACGCCCAAGCCGAAGCCCGTGACGATCGACCCCATGATCGACCCCATGCCCCCGATCACGACGACCGCGAAGACGACGATGATGATGTCGGCGCCCATCAGCGGACTGACCTGATAGATGGGGGCGGCGAGCACGCCCGTGAACGCCGCGAGGCCCACGCCGAAGCCGTAGGTCAACGTGATCATGCGCGGAACGTTGATGCCGAAGGATTGCACCAGTGCCGGATTTTCGGTCGCGGCGCGCAGATAGGCGCCGAGCTTGGTCTTC
Organism: Azospirillum sp.; assembly: GCA_020249045.1. Taxonomy (GTDB): domain Bacteria; phylum Pseudomonadota; class Alphaproteobacteria; order CACIAM-22H2; family CACIAM-22H2; genus Tagaea. Next base: position 522 of record JADCGK010000119.1, read on the forward strand.
TCGATGACGAACCAAGTGGCCAAGCACACGACCAACGAGACGACGACCACCCAGCCGCGGTAGTTGGGCATGAACATGAAGCCCAGATCGGTGCCGCCGCGCAGTTGCGCGGGAATGCCGTAGGGCTGGCCCGCGACGCCGAACTGGTCGCGGAAGACGCCCTGTACGATCAGCGCGATCCCGAAGGTCAGCAGCAGACCGTAGAGGTGGTCGAGCTTGTACAGATGCTTGAGCATCGTGCGCTCGATCAGCATGCCGAACGCGCCGACCGCGATGGGGGCGATGATGAGCGCCCACCAGTAGCCGAGGCCGAGCCAGTTGAGCAGCATCCAGGCCACGAACGCGCCCATCATGTATTGGGCGCCGTGTGTGAAGTTGATGATGTTCAGCAGCCCGAAAATGACCGCGAGCCCGAGGCTGAGCTGGGCGTAGAACGCGCCGTTGATGAGGCCCAGCAGCAGCTGGCCGAACAACGCTTGGGGCGGAATGCCGAAGATATCGGGCATGCGTGGGGCTGTTTTCCGGAAAAAGGGTGGGGGCGGGCCGGGGCCCGCCCCCGTCGCGTCAGCCGCGCGTCAGCGGGCAGTTGCCCTCGGCGATCGGCCGGAAGGCCTGCGCCGCGGGGATCGTCGCGCGGAGTTTGTAGTAGTCCCAAGCGCCGCGGGATTCCGACGGCTTCTTGACCTCGTAGAGGTACATGTCGTGGATCTTGCGGCCGTCGGCGCGGATGGAACCCTCGCCGAACAGTGCGTCGGCAGTCGGCGTCGCCTTCATGCGGTCGACGATCGCCTTGCCGTCGGCGGTGGAGCGCGCGGCCTCCACGGCCTTCAGATAGTGCGTGACGGCCGAGTAGACGCCCGCGTGCACCATCGTGGGGCGGATGCCGCGATTGGCCGCCTGGAAGCGCTGGGCGAATGCGCGCGTACCGTCGTTTTTGTCCCAGTAGAAGGCGTTGGTGAAGATCAGGCCTTGCGCGGTTTCCAGGCCCAGGCCGTGGATGTCGGTGATGAAGATCAGCAGACCCGCGAGGCTCTGCCCGCGGCGCACGATGCCGAATTCGCCCGCCTGCTTGATCGAGTTGATCGTATCGCCGCCCGCGTTGGCGAGGCCGATGATCTTGGCGCGGCTCGACTGCGCCTGCAGCAGGAACGAGGAGAAGTCGGGTGCGTTCAGCGGCGTGCGCACGCCGCCGACGACCCGGCCGCCGAGCTGACGCACGACGTTGGAGGTGTCGGCTTCGAGCTGATGGCCAAACGCGTAGTCGGCCGTCATGAAGAACCACGTGTCGCCGCCTTGCTGGACGATCGCGCGGCCCGTGCCGTTGGCCAGTGCCCAGGTGTCGTAGGTCCAATGGATCGTGTTGGGCGAGCATTGTTCGCCGGTGAGCGCGGAGGTCGCAGCACCCGAGACCAGGAACACCTTGTTCTTCTCGCGCGTCACGCCGTTGACGGCGAGTGCGACGCCCGAATTGGGCACGTCGACGATCACGTCCACGCCGTCGCGGTCGTACCATTGGCGCGCGATGTTCGAGCCGACGTCGGGCCGGTTCTGGTGGTCCGCCGAAACGAACTCGACGCGCAGACCTTTGGCCGCCGCGCCGAAATCCTCGACCGCCATGCGCGCGGCCAGCACCGAGCCCGCGCCGCCGAGATCGGCGTAGAGCGAGGACATGTCGGACAGCACGCCGATCTTCACGTTGGTTTGCGCCGCGGCGGGTGCCGCGACGGCCGCCAGCGCGACCGCGCCCAGCAGCATGGATTTCAACTTGTTCATGTCGATCCTCCCCAGTTTGGCTTCAGACGCCGAGATATTCGTGCAGCTTGTCCATGTTGGCGTCGAGCGCGTCGTTGGCGATCTCGTCCACGACGCGCCCGTGCTCCATGACGTAGTGCCGGTCCGCGACGGTGGCCGCGAACCGGAAATTCTGTTCGACCAGCAGGATCGTGAAGCCTTCGGCCTTCAGGCGGCGGATGGTGCGGCCGATCTGCTGGACGATCACGGGGGCCAAGCCCTCGGTCGGTTCGTCGAGCAGCAGCAGCTTCGCACCGGTGCGCAAGATCCGGCCGATCGCCAGCATCTGCTGCTCGCCGCCCGAAAGCTTGGTGCCTTGGCTGGAAAGGCGTTCCTTGAGGTTCGGGAACAATTCGAAGATCGTCTCGACCGACAACCCGCCCGGCGCCACCGCGGGCGGCAGCATGAGGTTCTCTTTCACGTCGAGCGACGCGAAAATCCCGCGTTCCTCCGGGCAAAATGCGATGCCCATGCGCGCGATCGCGTAGGAGGGAAGGGCGATCGTGTCCTGGCCGCGGAACGAGACTTTACCCTTGCGGCTCGTCACGATGCCCATGACCGACTTCATCGTCGTCGTCTTGCCCGCGCCGTTGCGCCCCAGCAGCGTGACGACTTCGCCCTCGCGCACCGTCAGGTTCACGCCGTGCAGAATGTGGCTTTCGCCGTACCAAGCGTGCAGATCGGCGACTTCCAGCAGCGTCTCAGCCATGGCCGGCCCCCATATAGGCTTGGACCACGTCCGGATTCTTGGAGACGGCCGCGTAATCGCCCTCGGCCAACACCTCGCCGCGCGCGAGCACCGTGATCGTGTCTGAGAGATCGGCGACGACCGAAAGATTGTGTTCGACCATCAGCACCGTCCGGCCTTGCGCCACGCGCTTGATCAGGGCGGCGATGCGTCCGACGTCCTCGTGACCCATGCCGGCGGTGGGTTCGTCCAGCAGCATCATTTCCGGTTCGAGGGCCAGGGTCGTCGCGATCTCCAACGCGCGTTTGCGCCCGTAGGGCAGTTCGACCGCGACGGTGGCCGCGTATTCGGCGAGACCCACCCACTCGATCAATTCGAGGGCCCGGTCGTTGTAGGCGTCGAGCACGCTCTCCGAACGCCAGAAGTCGAACGAATCGCCGCGCTTGCGTTGCAGCGCCACGCGCACGTTCTCCAGCACAGACAGATGCGGGAACACGGCCGAGATCTGGAACGAACGCACCAGGCCTTGCCGGGCGATGTCGGCCGGTTTGGCGGCGGTGATATCGCGGCCCTTGTAGACGATGCGTCCGCGCGTCGGATCGAGGAACTTGGTCAGCAGGTTGAAGCAGGTCGTTTTGCCCGCGCCGTTGGGCCCGATCAGCGCGTGGATCGTGTGGCGCTTGACCTTCAACGAAACGTCGTTGACCGCGATGAAGCCGCGGAATTCCTTGGTCAGGTTTTCGGTTTCGAGAATGTAATCCGCCACGCGGCGCCGCCCCACCCCGGTAGACGCGCCCTTGTATTTGACGCGATATCCGCGAGTCCTAGCAGTATCCCGGACCGCAAAGCAATCTTCGCGGGGTTGCCCGGACGGGCGCGGCACGATATTGTGGTAGGGCGGAAAACAAATTCGACAAAGGACTTAAGCGCAGGTTAATCGGATTTTAGACATTTTGCTGTTAATGTGGTCGGCCAAGTTCCGAGAACGGACATCAGCCGCCCTCGATAGGATCGCGAAGCCCGAGAAAACGGACACGACCGAGCCATGACGACACCGCCCCCGATCGCGCAAATCCCCGACCCGCCGGTGCCGGAAACGCCCTGCAAGGTCGCGTTGGTCCAGATCAACAACTCGTTTTCCGGGCAGAACTATCTGCCTTACGCATGCGGGTTGATGGAGGGCTATACGCGCAAGTTTTCCGGCCGGCCCGACCGGTACGAATTCCTGCCGCCGATCTACAAGCGGATGCGCGTGGAGGCGGCGGTCGATCATCTGATCGGCGCCGACATTGTTGGTTTCTCCTGCTACGTCTGGAACGAGAAGCTGTCGCTGGCCGTCGCTCGGCGGCTGAAGGAACGCAAACCCAGCGTGATGATCGTCTTCGGCGGGCCGCAAGTGCCCGACCGCACCGAGCCCTTCTTGCGCGCCAATCCGTTCATCGACGTCGCCGTGAACGGGGAGGGCGAGGCGGCTTTCACCCGCTTGCTCGACCGGTTTCCGTCCCGCGATTGGACGGGGATCGCCAATCTTTCCTATCTGAAGGATGGCGCGTTCGTCGTGCATCCGAAGGGGCCGCGCATCCGCGACCTCGCCGATTTGCCCTCGCCCTATCTCGACGGCACGTTCGACCGGTTGATGGCGCTTTATCCGCAGGAGAATTGGATCGTCCTGTGGGAAACCAATCGCGGTTGCCCGTTCCAGTGCACGTTCTGCGACTGGGGTTCCGCCACGCAGGCGAAGGTCTACCAGTTCGATCTCGACCGCGCGTTCAAGGAAATCGACTGGTTCGCGAGCAAGCGCATCGAGTTCATCTTCTGCTGCGACGCCAATTTCGGGATCCTCGCGCGCGACATCCAGATCGTCGAAGCCTTGGCCAAGTCCAAGGCCGAGCGCGGCTACCCGAAGGCAGTTTCGGTGCAGAACACCAAAAACGCGACCGAACGCGCCTATCTGACGCAGAAGATCCTCTCCGACGCGGGCATGAACAAGGGTGTGACGCTGTCCATGCAGTCGCTCGATCCGGGCACGCTGAAGGCGATCAAGCGGCAGAACATCGCGCTCGGCACCTACGAGGAGCTGCAGCGCCGCTTCACCCGCGATCGGGTCGAAACCTATTCGGACCTGATCCTTGGGTTGCCCGGCGAAACCTACGATTCCTGGGTCGAGGGAATCGCCAAGTTGATGGAGACGGGCCAGCACAACCGCATCCAGTTCAACAACCTGTCCATCCTGCCCAACGCCGAAATGGGCGATCCCGAATACCAGAAGAAGTTCGGCATGGAGACGGTGGTCACGCGCATCGTGAACATCCACGGCGCGCTGGAGGTCGATCCCGACGGCATCTACGAAACGCAGGATCTGGTCGTCGCCACGGCGGCCATGCCGCGCGCCGATTGGCGGCGCGCGCGCGCCTTCGCGTGGATGGCGGCACTCGTTCACTACAACAAGCTGCTGCAGATCCCGATCCTGATCGCCCACGCCCAATGCGGCGTGCCGTTCCGCAAGCTGTTGGAGGCGTTCTTCGAGGCCGATCCCGCGCGCTATCCGGTGTTCGGGTCGATCCGCGCCTTCTTCGACGACTACGCGCTGCGCATCCAGAACGGCGAGGTCGAGTACGTCTATTCGCAGGAGTGGCTCGGCATCCACTGGCCGGCGGACGAGTTCGTGTTCATCGATCTGGTCGTGCGCGGCAAGATGGACGCGTTCTACGCCGAAGCCGAACGCCTGATCCTCGATGCGCTGGGTGCCACGCGCGGTTTGCTGCCGGAAGACCGCATCGCCGACGCGTTCAAGCTGAACCGGGCGATGGTCAAGGGCCCGGGCGCGCTCGGCGACATCGAAGTGGCGCTCGGCGCGGACATCTATCCCTATTATCGCGCGCTGCTCGAAGGTCGCGACGAGGCGTTGCTCGTCGAACCGGTGACCTATCGCATCGAACGCTCGAAGGAGGCGTGGCCCGACTTCGACGATTGGTGCCGCGAGGTCGTGTGGTACGGCAACAAGAAGGGGGCTTACCTTTACGGCAGCAAGGCGATGGCGCGGCATCTCGCGGGCCATTTCTAAGGCGCGGCTCGCGTGGGGGCGTATCGCCGCATCCTCGTGACCGGAGCGACCGGCGTTTTGGGCGCGGCGTTCCGCGCGCTGGCGCCGGCGCTGCCCGACCGCGAGTTCAGCTTCGTATCGCGCGCGGATGTCGATCTGCGCGATCCGACCGCCACGCTCGCGGTGGTGCGTGCGGCCGCACCCGATGCGATCTTGCACCTCGCCGCCATTTCCGGGGGCATCGAACTCGCGCGGCGATATCCCGCGCGGATTCTGCGCGACAACGTGGCGATGACGTTTTCGGTGCTCGATGCGGCCGTCGCCGCCAAGGTTCCGAAGACCGTCATGACGCTGAGTTCGGGCATGTATCCGGCCGCCGCGCCGCAGCCGAACGCCGAAACCCAGATTCACGACGGCCGCCCGCACGACAGCGCCTATTCCTACGCGATGGCCAAACGCCTGATCGAACCGGCCGTGCGCGCGTATCGGGACGAATACGGTCTCGACGCGATCGGCTTGGTGCCGTCGGGGATTTTCGGCGAGGACGACAACTACAATCCCGAGGACTGCACATGGATCGCGGGGTTGATCCGCCGATTCGGCGAGTGGCGCCCCGGGGACGGGGATATCGCGATCTGGGGCGACGGCGCGCCGGTTCGCGAGATCACCGACGCGCGGGATATGGCGCGGGCCTATCTTTGGGCGCTCGACGCGTATTCCGAGGCGGCGCCGCTCAACGTCGGGTGCGGCCAAGGCCACACGATCCGCGAGGTCGCCTTCATGCTGGCCGAGATCGCGGCCGTGCCGGCCGAACGCGTCAAATTCGATCCGGCGCGCGCGCGCGGCATCGACAAACGCGTCACCGACAATTCGCGGCTGCGCGCGCTCTCGGGGCTCGGCTTCACGCCGCTTCGCCAATCCCTCGCGCGGGTTTTGGACTGGTACAAGCGGACCCATGCGGCGGCACCGCACGACATCCGGCGCGCCTCGCGCTTCGCGCCCGAATAGGGCGCTTGCCAGACCGCGCGGTCCGTGGAAAATGACCGCAACGCTCGCAAACATCGGGGAGACGCCATGACTTCGTTCCGCACCACCCGCCGCGCGATCTTGCGCGGCTCGGCCGCCCTCGCGGGCGCTTCGTTGCTGCCCGGCGGCGTCTTCGCGCAAGAGGCGATCGACCGCGTCAATTTCCTGGTCGGCTTCGGCGTCGGCGGCGGGTTCGATCAAACCGCGCGCGGCACGCAAGAGGCGCTGCAGAAATCCGGTCTCGTCGCCAACGTGACGGTCGAGAACCGTACCGGCGGCGGCGGGTCCGTCGCGATCGCGCATTTGATCGAAACCGCCGCGCGCCAGCAGAACACGCTGATGGTCAACGGCACGTCCATCGTCGTGCGCTCGCTGAACCGCGAGTTTTCGCAGACTTTCCGCGACGTCACGCTCGTCAGCACCATCACGGCGGAGGTCTTCGGCTTGCTTGTCGCGGGCAATTCGCCCCATCGCGACATCGGCGGCTTGACCACGGCGTTGCGCGCCAACCCGCGCGCGGTGCGCTTCGGCGGCGGCAGTCCGCGCGGCGGCATCGACCATCTGGCGGCGTCGAAGTATCTGAAGCAAGCCGGCGTCGACCCGAAGGCCATGCAGTACGTCGCGTACGACGGCGGCGGCCGGGCGATGGCCGGTCTGTTGGGCAACGAAGTCCAATGCCTCGTCATGCCCTATACGGAAGCGCTGACCCAGATCAAAGCCGGCCAGGTGCGTCTGGTCGCGATCATGAACGACCGGCGCATCGCCGACGTGCCCGATGTGCCCACACTCGCCGACGCCGGCATCCCCAACGCCGTGCTCGCCAACGTGCGCGCCTTTTTCATGGCGCCGGGCACGCCGCAGGCGCGCGTCGACGCCTACGCCAATCTGCTCGAGCGCCTGATCGCCACTCCGGCGTGGGAGGAGGTGCGCGCGCGCAACGGCTGGAACATGTTCTTCCGGCGCGGGGCGGAAGCGCAGGCCTTCTTCGTGCAGCACGAGCGCGACATCCGGGCCCTGCTGGTCGAGCAAGGCTTCATCCAAGGCTGACCGGGCGACGGGCCGGGGGGCGTTCCATGACGCGGCTTCGGGCCGAACGGTTCGCGGCGCTCGCGCTGTTCGCGTTCTCGCTCGGCTATTTCCTGCTGGCTTTCCAAATCAAGGTGCCGCCCGGACCGGACGATTCGCCGTTCTCGGCGCGCTCGTTCCCGTTCGGGCTCGGGGCGCTCGGCATGGTGTTGTCCTTCGCGTTGCTGGTGAAGCCGCCGGCGGGGGCAGCGATCGGCGCCGTACGTTTCGAGTGGGGCCGCGCCGCAGGGTTGCTCGGTCTGATGGCCGCGTTCGCCTTGACGATCGACGCGCTGGGCTTCGTCGTCGCGTCGGCGCTGTTCCTCGCCGCGGGCTTCCGCATCCTGGGTGAACGGCGGCCCGCGATTCTCGCCCCCGTCGCCGCGGGCACCGCGCTGGGCTTTTGGATCATGTTCGAGTTGCTCGACGTCAAGCTCGACTGGGGCGTGTTCGGAAGGCTGTTCGGATGATCGAGGGATTGCTCGGCGGCCTTTCTGGGCTGTTCACCCTGCACAACATGCTGTTGCTCGTGCTCGGCTGCGGGCTCGGCACCTTCATCGGCATGATGCCCGGTCTCGGGCCGGTCACGGCGATATCGTTGCTGATCCCGGTCGTGCTGACGCTCGAGCCTGCGTCGGCGATGGTGCTGCTCGCGGCGATCTACTACGGCGCGATGTTCGGCGGCTCCACCGCCTCGGTCCTGATCAATGCCCCGGGGGAGTCGAGTTCGGTGCCGACGACCTTCGACGGCTATCCCATGGCGAAGAAGGGGCAGGCGGGCAAGGCGCTGGCGTTGTGCGCGTGGGGCTCGTTCGTCGGCGGGACGATCGCCACCATGCTGTTGATGCTGGCCGCACCGACGCTCGCGTCCTGGGCGTTGACCTTCCAAGCGCCCGAGTATTTCGCATTGATGGTGCTGGGCCTGACTGCGGTGGCCGCGTTCGCGGAGGAGGGCGGGGCCCTCAAAGCGCTGTTGATGACCGTACTGGGCCTTATGATCGCGACGATCGGCACGGACATCGCCGACGGCGTCGAGCGTTACACGTTCCACATCGCCGACCTCGCCGACGGAATTTCGTTCGTGTTGCTCGCGATGGCGGCTTTCGCGCTGTCCGAGGCGATCCTGGCCGCGCTGCGCAACCAGCCGGTCAGCGAGGAGGCCAAAAAGGCCGCGCGCGGCGACGTGGGCTCGTTGAAGCTGACCAAGGACGACGTGCGGGAAGTGGCCCCGGCGGTGGCGCGATCGTCGCTGATCGGGTTCGTCGTCGGCGTTCTGCCCGGCGCGGGAGCCACGATCGCGGCGTTCATGTCCTACGCGGTCGAACGCAACCTGGCGCGCGGGGCGCGGCGCGAGGAATTCGGCAAGGGGTCGCGCCGGGGCGTGGCGGCCCCCGAAACCGCCAACAACGCGGCCGCGGGCGGGGCCTACGTGCCGCTGCTCACGCTCGGCATTCCCGGTTCGGGCACCACGGCCGTGATCCTGGGCGCGTTGGTGGCGCTCGGCGTGCAGCCGGGCCCGCGCCTGTTCGTCGACCAGTCGGACATGTTCTGGACGGTGGTCGTGTCGATGTATGTCGGCAATCTGATCCTGCTGGCGATCAACCTGCCGCTGATCCCGCAGATCGCGCGCACGTTGGCGATCCCCGAGCGGATGCTCGTGCCGCTGATCCTTTTCTTCTGCCTGATCGGCGTCTACCTCGTGTCGTTCAACGCCTTCGATCTGTGGGTGATGATCGGGCTCGCGGTCGTTTGCGTCGGATTGCGGTTGCTCGACTATCCGATGGCACCGCTGCTGCTCGGCTTCGTGCTGGGCAAACTGATGGAGGAGAATCTGCGCCGGGCGCTGATCGTCAACGATGGCTCGTTCGCCTTCCTGTGGGAACGGCCGGTGACCGCGGGCTTGCTTGCGGTGTCGATCGCCTGCCTGGCGGCGCCGGTCCTCGCGCGCGTCTTCAAGCGGAAAGGTTGACGTTGGCGTTCGTGTAGTGGGCGAGGAAGGCCGCGCGCCACGCTCGCCACGCGGCTGCGTCCTGCGCGCCCAATTCCGTCGCCAACGCGGCCGCGACGGTCTCTGCGTCCGGTTCCTCGGGAAAGCGCGCCAGCGGATCGAAGCGCCCGGCGGACCACGCGCGGGCGAGGGCGCTGTTGAAGCGCGCGTTGTCGACCACAAGTCCGACGTCGCCCGAATCGATCCGCGAGGTCGACAGCGTTTCATGCCGCACGATGCCCCGCGCCAGTTTGGCGAAGATCGCGGGCCGACCGGCGGCTTGTTCCGCCGCGCAGAATTTCCCTGCCTCCTGGATGTTGGTGAGCTCGTCAGCCCAGTGCTCGACCTTTGCATGCGCGGCAAGCCAGAAATCCCGCCGGAACAGGCCCGGGCCTGCGGCGGAGATTTTGGCAAGGTCGATATCCCGCCGCACGATGCGCGGCGCGAAGAAAACGACCGTTTCGCCGTCCGCCAAGGCTTTCCGGTCGTAGATTTCCGAGGGATCGACGATCGTATCGTCGCCGTAGGGATAAAGCCGGATCGACACGGCGCCGGGCGCCGCCGACAGCAACGCGGCAAAATCGAGCGGCCGCGCGAGCCAAGTGTCCTCCTCCAAAATCAGCGCGTAGGGTCCCGCAAGCGACGCCACGCCGTCGATCCAGAACGCCATCGGATCCATGGCGGCGATGCGGCCCGTCGCTTCGCCCCGGCGGATGGCGCCTTTCGCATCCGCGTACGGCGAGCGGCGGAAATCGACCCGGGGATGCAGTTTGCGGATTTCGGCGACGTCCGACGGCGCCAGTCCGTCGTCCAGAACGACGACGCCATCCAGGCCACGCGCAAACCTTGCCAGGGATTCCAGGCATCGCACCAACGAATGCGGCCTGTCGCAGGTCTTCACGATGGCGGTGGGCGGGGGAGAGAGCATGGCGTGGGGCAAAGTATTGCTGTATTCGTCGGGCAATGGAAAGCGCCCCCTCCGGCAATCCCCTGCGCGTCGCGGCAATGTGGCGCACGCCGATCTTCCAATGGCTCGGCGGCGACCATCCGATGATGACCAGTTTGCTCGCGCCGCGGTCCGGCTACGAGTTCCTGCTCGACATGCCGGCACCCGACGCCGCCGCGCGCGCGCGCGCCGAGGCGGGTTTGGCCGGATTGTCGGCCACCTTGCGCGCCGCCGCTCCGATGGCCACGGATAAGGAGATCGCCGAGTTCGTCGCGTCGCGCGATCTGAACAGCCAAGCCGAGGTCGAGGCGGCGGATCCCGATCTCGTATTCCCCCACTCGATGCCGTTCGTCGATCTCCGGCGTCCCTGGATTTCGCATATCGAGGAATTGCTGCCGCTTTTCGCGCCGTTCTTCTGGCACGGAACGTCGGCGGATCGAAGCGTCCATCGCACGCCGGTTTGGCATTTGGTGCGCGCGATGCTCGAACACCCCTCCTGCCGCGCGCTTTCCTCGCATTTGCGCCATTCGGTGGACTGGATCGGAAAGCTGTTCGAAAGCCCTGCGATCGCGGCCAAGACGCGCCATATTCCGTTCGGTTTCGCCTTTCCGCCGGACGTCGAAGCGCACGTGGCCGCCGCGCAAAGCGCCCGCGAAACGCGGACCGGCTGCACCTTTCTGTTCACGAATTCCTGGTTCCAGGCCGAGCCGAGTTTCATCCTGCGCGGCGGCATGGAAGTTTTGGCTGCCTACGGGCACTTGGTCAGAAAGCGTCCCGATTGCCGTTTGATCCTGCGCACGAAACTGCCGACCAAGATCATGGGGCCCGGCTTCGACTCCTTCGTGCGCAGCATTCCGAACGTGGAAGTGATCGACGGCAAACTCGACTACGCCGCCTTCGTCGATCTGTTCCTGCGCGCGGATGTCTTCCTATTGCCGTCTTGCGGGCTGCACACCGTCTCGTTGGTCGAAGCGATGGCCAGCGGTGCGGCCGTGATCGCCTCGGACGCGCCGGGGGTGGACGAGTTCCTCCACGACGGCGAAACGGGTATCGCGACGAAGGGCCGGTTGGGAAAGCTCAGCTGGTACGACGAGCACGGTTTTCTGCGCCAGACGTTCGAGCCGCTCAAGAAAAGCTTCGACGCCGATTTCGCCGCCAATCTGCTCGCCGCGATGGAAAGTCTGGCGCGCGATACCGCACGCCGGCGCGCGCTGTCGCGCGCGGGCTATGCGCACGTGCGTGCGAACCACGCGATGGGGCCGTGGGTCGACGGGTTCGGCCGGATGCTCGACGACGTGCGCGAGGGGCTGCGATGACCGGGTTCGATCCGCTGGCGATGCTCGACGGCGCCGGCTTCGAAACGGAGGCCACGTTGGATTTGCGCGGCATGGAGCGCGAGGCGGCCCTCGCCAAGCTGCGTGCGCTCGTCGAAACGCGCGTCGAACCCGGGCCGCGGCGCTGGTCCGTCCGCATCGAGCCTGCACGTCCCGGCGGCGGGGAAACCTTGTTCCAGCCGGTCGGGCGCTATTTGCTCGAGGCCAAGCGCGCGCGGCGCGTTTTTTCGGTCGCGCCGCTCGCCGATCCGCCCGGTGGCGGCTTCGCCGTCGATTTGGGGTTCGGCTGAACGCTCAGCGCGCGACGCCGACCGGGCACGAAACGCCCGTGCCGCCCAAACCGCAATAGCCGTTCGGGTTCTTGGCGAGATATTGCTGGTGATACGCTTCGGCGTAGTAGAACGGCCCCGCGTCGCGAATCTCCGTCGTGATCGCGCCGTAACCGGCTTTGGCGAGGGCCGCCTGGAACGCGGTTTTGGAGGCCTCGGCCGCCTTGCGACGCCTCTCGTCGGGCGCGTAGATGCCGGAGCGGTACTGCGTGCCGACGTCGTTGCCCTGGCGCATGCCTTGCGTCGGATCGTGGCTTTCCCAGAACGTCTTCAACAAAGCTTCGAACGCGATCTTCGCGGGGTCGTAGGCGACGAGCACGACTTCGTTATGGCCGGTTTGGCCGGAGCACACTTCCTCGTAGGTCGGATTTCGCGTGTATCCGGCCGCGTAACCGACGGCGGTCGTATGGACCCCCGGCAATTGCCAGAACTTGCGCTCGGCCCCCCAGAAGCAACCGAGACCGAACACGGCCGTCTCGATGCCCGCAGGGAAGGGCGGGACGAGCGCCGTACCCAGCACGAAATGCTTCTCGGGAACCTTGATCGCGTCCGCACGGCCGGGCAGGGCCTCCGAGGGCGCGGGCATCACGGCTTTTTTGCGGGCGAACAGGTACATGGCGGAGCACTCCTACGCTTCCTATTCGAAGCTGGCGCGCACCACGTTACGGGTCAAGTCACAGGCCGCGCAAATGCCGGTCGATGCGCAGGCGTTCGCCGTCCGAAACCGCGACTTCCAGGTTGTGACGCAGCGACATCATCGTTTCGAGCTGCTTCATCGAGAAAAACAGGCGTCCCTGCGCGAGCGTCCGCGCGACCGCGCTCATGTGCTTGGGCGCGTCGATGAACACTTGATGGGCGACGAGGGCGGGCTTGCCCTCGTGCGTGCCGAGAGTGATGAACCACTGCGCGACCGAATTCGACCCGATGAAGATGCGGTCGTTGACGAGCTTTTCCTCGGGTTGCGCGGCCGATGGGACGGGCGCTTGCGGGGCGGGTTGCTGGGGGACGCTCGCGGGCGTCGTTGCGGGGACGGCCTGGGACGAAGCGGCGACGGCGGCGGTCGGGCGAGGGGGGCTATACATTGGGCGTCTCTCGGCGAGGGCGATGGTCTTCCGGGCAGGCAGTGAATTTGAGACGGCAACATGAATCAACGGTTAATCCGTCTCGTTGGGCGACACGCCCGCGAAAGTCTCAGCCGATCAGCGGCTTGCGTCGTCGATTTCCCGGCTGGTTCGGCCGATGAGGGGACAGGCGGCACGCGGACCGATGCTGGCGATTCGCGAATCGCGCGTCTAAAGTTTCGGAGTTCCAATCACTTGGCTTTCGTCCGGCAAGGAGCCTCGCGCCCATGAAGATTTCGGCTTGCGTGTTCGATGCTTACGGCACGCTTCTCGACGTTCATGCCGCCGTCCGGGCGCATGCGGGCCGGATCGGACCGGAGGCCGACGCCGTCTCCGCGCTGTGGCGCACGAAGCAGCTGGAATACACCTGGGTCCGCAGCTTGATGGGCCGGCACGCCGATTTCGCGGCCGTCACGGCCGAAGCGCTCGATCACGCGCTGGCGGTTCACGGCGTGGCGGCCGATGCGGGTTTGCGCGCGGATTTGCTGGCCGCCTATCGCGAACTCGGCGCGTTCGACGATGCGCGCGCGACGCTTGCGGCGTTGCGAGCGGCGGGACTCAAGACCGCCATCCTTTCCAACGGCACGCCCGAATGGCTTGCGGCCGCCGCGCGCGCGGCCGAATTGGCGGGCTTGCTCGATGCGGTCTGGTCGATCGAAAGCGTCGGCGTCTATAAACCCGATCCGCGCGTCTATTGCTTGGCGACCGAGGGGCTTGGCCTTGCGCCCGCGCAAATCGGTTTCGTGTCGTCCAACCCATGGGACGCGGCGGCGGCAGCGGTCAATGGTTTCCGGGCGGTGCGTGTGAACCGCGCGCGCGGTCCGGCCGAGTATGATCGCGTCGTCAGCGTGCCGGAAGTCCGCGCGCTTGCAGATTTGCCCGCTTTTTTCGCCGCAGCTTGATGGCGCGATAAGCGCGCCGAAAACTACATAAAAAACTTGTAAGCAGGCCGCGGAAAAATCGCGCGAAATCTCTTGTTCGCCCGCGCTTTCGATGCCATTTGCGTTTCCCGCGCGTCGGCGCGTGACTTGCAAGGTCCGACGCGCGGACGACCTCCCCCGCGTATTCCCCCCAACCGCTTCGGAGTCCCCATTCCATGCTGAAGACCGTTTCGCGCCGTACGTTCCTTGCGGGTACCGCTTCCTTGGGCGCTCTCGGCGCCACCGGTCTCGCCGCGCCGGCGATCGCGCAAGGCGCCCTGACCCAAGTCAAGTTCACGTTGCCCTTCGTCGCCCAAGGCGCCACCGCCTTCGCCTTCGTTGCGCGCGAGCGCGGCTTCTTCCGCGCGCGTGGGCTCGATGTGGACATCGCGCTGGGCACCGGCTCCCCGCCGGCCGCGCAGGCGATCGCCTCGGGCCAGTTCGACATCGGTCTGGTTTCGGCCGCCGCCACCATCCAGCAGGCCGCGCGCGGGCTCAACCTCGTGGCCGTCGGCACGATGATGTACGACGCGACGATGGCCGTCGCGGTTCCCGCCGACAGCCCGATACGCACCGCCAAGGATTTGGAGGGCAAGCGCCTGGGCGCCAATCCGCGCGGGCTCGACTTCGCGTTCTGGCCGGCCTATGCGCGCCTTGCGGGCATCAACACCGCCGGCATCACGGTCCAGCAGCTCGATCCGAACGTGCTGGAGCGGACTTTGGCCCAGCGTCAGGTGGACGCGGTCACTTGCGTGGCGGCGTCGTCGTTGCCGACCTTCCAGTCGCTGAACCTGCCTGTCCGCTTCCTGATGTGGAAGGACGCGGGGCTGAATTTCTATCACAACACCGTCGTGACGCGGCCCGAGGTCGTGGCGCAGCGTCCGCAGATCGTGCAGGGCGTGGTGGACGCGCTGGGCGATGCGATGGCGTTGACCTTGCGCGAGCCCGATGCCGCACTCGACGCCTTCATTCGCCAGCGTCCGGAAATCGGAATGTCCGACCAGACGCGGGGTTCCGCGCGCCTCGGGCAGGGGCTGATGGCCGTCACGGTCGCCCAGGATGAGGCGATCCGCAACGGCATCGGCTTCGCCGATATGGCCAAGGTCGATAAGATGATCGACGTGGTGATGGAGTTCTCGGTCCAGGATGGCCGCCGCCCAGTCACCGATCAGCTCTACACCAACCGCTTCGCGGGCAACGTGAAGCTCTCGGCCGCCGAATGGGACGCGGTGCGCGCCCGCATGGTGCCGTTCGCCCAGTTGCTGGCCTAGTCCGGAAGGGAACCGGCGGAACGCGCTTCCGCCGGTTCCACCCGCCATGACCGATCCGCACTTCATCCGCGTCAAAGACGTCGCGAAGACCTACGTGACCGGCGCCACGGAAGTGGAAGCCGTCGCCCACGTCGATTTCGACGTCGCCGAGGGCGAGTTCGTGTCGATCCTGGGGCCGTCGGGCTGCGGGAAGTCGACGCTGCTGATGATGTGCGCGGGCCTCGAACCGGCGTCCGAGGGCGCCATCGCGATCGGCGGCAAGCCCGTCTCGGGTCCGCGCCGCGAATTCGGGCTGATCTTCCAGGACGCGACTCTGCTGCCCTGGAAATCCGCGCTGGAGAACGTGTTGTTCCCGATCGAGATGATGAAGCTCGACAAATCCGCCTATCGCGCGCGCGCGATCGGATTGCTCGAGCAGGTCGGACTCGGCGACTTCCTGGCCAAGCGGCCGTCCGAATTGTCCGGCGGCATGCGCCAGCGCGTGGCGATCTGCCGCGCGCTGATCCACGACCCCTCCGTGCTGATGATGGACGAGCCGTTCAGCGCGCTCGACGCGATCACGCGCGACGAAATGAACGAAGCCTTGGCGCGGATATGGGAAACGCAACGCAAGACCGGATTGTTCGTGACCCATTCGATCCGCGAAGCGGTGTTCCTCGCCGATCGCGTGCTGGTGATGAGCGGCCGCCCCTCGACGATCGCGTTGGATTTCCGCGTGCCGTTCGCCCGGCCGCGCCGGCCCGAACTGGTCGAGGATCCTGAATTCGCGCGCATTTGCGCGATGCTCAAGCGCACCATCGAAGACGGCTACGGCCGCGCCGGAAAGACCGCCGCATGACCGACGCGACGCTGCCCGAGGCGGGTTCGTCCGCCGACCTGATCCGCGCCCGCAAAGCCGAACGCATCGCGCGCGCGCGCAAGGCCAAGACGCTCGCCGTCTTCAAGCATGTCGGTCTGCCGATCCTGACGGCATTGACGGTGCTCCTGGCCTGGGAGATCGTCGTCGACCTCAACGGCATCCCCAAGGTGATCCTGCCCGCACCGTCGGACATCGCCGAGCGCGTGTGGTCGATCCGCGCGTTGCTGTACAAGAACGCCATCTCGACGACCACCGAAGCGGTCGCGGGTTTCGCGATCGCGACGGCTTTGGGCGTGGGCTTGGCGACGGCGCTCGTCTATTCGAGTTGGCTGCGCGCCGCGCTTTATCCCAACGTCGTCTTCTTCCAATTGATCCCGAAGATCGCGCTCGCCCCGCTGTTCATCGTTTGGCTGGGCATCGGCGCCGAAAGCCGGTTGACCTTCGCGGTCTTCATCTCGTTCTTTCCCGTCGTCGTGGCGACCATCACGGGCCTGTCGAACGTGCCCGCGGACATGCTGCGCTTGTGTCGGGCGCTGACCGCGTCGAACTGGCAGATCTTCTGGGCCGTGCGCTTCCCTTACGCGCTGCCGCACCTGTTCTCGGGCATGAAGATCGCGATCACGTTCGCGATCATCGGCGTCGTGGTCGGGGAATTCATCACCGCCAACAAGGGCCTCGGCTATCTCATCATGTTCGCAAGCTCGATGGCCGAAACGACCACGATCCTTGCGTCGATCTCGGTGTTGTGCGCGATCGGCTTGGGGCTGTTCGGGCTGGTGACTTTGGCCGAGCGGGTCGTGCTCAAGGCCTACGGGCACAAAGCCGCCTAGGCCTTGCGTGCGAAAACCAGAAGTCCTGGGACCGGCACGCCGGACTCCGAACGCGTGGATTCTTCGACGATCTCGGGCGTTTGGAAGCCCGAGCGCGCGAGCAACTCCGGCAGCGCGCGCGCGGCGTGCGCGTAGCGGCCCGAGGCGCGCACGCGCCACGTTTCGTCCGCGCGCGGATCGTCGAGACGTTCGAGGCTGAAGGCGAAGGCGCCGCCGGGCGAAAGCGCGGCCGCGCACGCGGCGAACGCGTCGGCCAGATCGCCGAAATAGCACAGCACGTCCGCCGCCACGATCAACGCGTAAGCGCCCGGATGCGCGCGCAGATCCGCGGTGAGTTCGCCCACGCGCAAGGCGTCGTAAAGTCCGCGCGCGCGCGCGCGTTCGACCATCGCGGGCGAGAGATCGACGCCATCCAGTCGACGCGCGCGCGGCCGGAGCATCGGCGCCGCCAAGCCCGTGCCGCAGCCGGCGTCGAGAACGGCGTCGAGCGGGGCGGGGAGGGGCAAGCACCGGTTCAGCAGCGCGTCGAGCGCTTGTGGCGCGCGGTAGTCGAGCTTTGCGAGCGTGGTTTCGAAGGTCGGCGCGAACATGTCGAAGGCCGAACGGACGTAGTCGTCGGGCGCACGCGGATCGGCGGCGGCACCGGTCAAAGCGGCCGCGACGTGCCGTGCGGTCGCGTTGCCGGGATGGGCGGCGGCCCAGGCCCGCGCGCGCGCGATCGCATCCTCGCGGTGCTCGGTGCGGAACAACGCGTAAAGCGCCGTGCCGTAATTCGAATGGGCCGCCACGTGGCCCGGGGCGGCGGCGATGGCGGCTTCGTAATGGCCCAGCGCTTCGGCAGGTCGACCGCGACGCTGCAGAAGATTGCCGAGATTGTTGCGCGCGTCGGCATCGGCGGGGGCAAGGGCGAGGGCGCGCGCGTAGGCCGCCTCCGCCGCGTCGTCCGCGCGCGCGGCCGCAAGGGCGGCGGCAAGGTTGATCCAACCGGGGGCATGCGACGGATCGAGGGTGGTCGCGCGCGCGGCCGCTTCGCGGGCATCTTCCGGCCGGCCCGCGTCGAGCAGGGCTGCGGCGCGGTTGGCGTGGAAGACCGCAACGCCGGGTGCCGCGGCGCAGGCGCGCGCGAGATGGTCCAAGGCTTCGTCGCGCCGGCCGAGCGCGCGCAGCGCCATGCCGGCGAGGTGCAGCGCGTCCGCGTCGGCGGGGGCCGCCTCGAGCGCGCGCGCGTACAGCGCCAACGCATCGGCCGGATCGCCCGCGCGATGGCGTTCGAGACCGGCCAGGACGAGCGTGCGCACGTCGGTCATGGTTTTCGGGGACCCCGAAAAGCCGACGGCGCCGGACGGTGCGGGAACAACCCGCCGTCGCGGCGCCGTCGAAATGGGCGCGAAGTGGGCGGCGGCGTCAGGTCGAGCTGCGCAAGCCGTCCATGACGTGCTTGTTGATCGCGATCAACATATCCAGATCGCCGTCCGGATGGCTGTTGATGATCATATCCGAGTTCTTGTTGACGTAGGCCGCCAGGTTGATCAGGAGCACCTTCAGCTCCTTGGGCAGGCGGTTGCGTTCGTCGGACACGTCCGTCACGAACGCGTTCCAAACATCGCGATTGTGGAAGATGGCGTCGCAGACCATGCCGACCGACTGCGGGTCGAGTTGGGTAACGACGGCCTTCGCGTCGGTGAGCTTCTTGGTCACCAGCGACAACAGACGATATTCGCGGTCGCGCTCGCTCTCGCCGGGCTTCTGATTGGGTTCGGTCACGATACTTTCCTCCACGGTCCGCCGGGACCCGGTCGGACGACTCGACACAATCTTTTAACCCGGTTGGTGATTCGCGCCAAGTTCAGCCATGCCAATTTGAAGGCCGAAACGATACGGGGCGGCTTTCGCCGCCCAAGTTTCAAAATGGAACGGGGCGGCTTTCGCCGCCCAAGGTTCAAAATGGAACGGGGCGGCTTTCGCCGCCCAAGGTCCAAAACGAAACGGGGCGGCTTTCGCCGCCCAAGGTCCAAAACGAAACGGGGCGGCTTTCGCCGCCCCGTCCCGAGAACCGCCCGAGGGCGGGAGGTCAGT
>JADCGK010000012.1 GCA_020249045.1 Azospirillum sp.
AATCCTCGTCGCCACGCTTGCCAACCATGCCGCGGCCGCCTGGGTGGGCGAAATCGCCGGCGATTTCATCGGCGAATGGGCACGTTGGATCGTCGGAGTTTCGTTCATCGCGATGGCGGTGTGGATCCTGATCCCCGACAAGGATGGCGACGAAGGCGGGCGTTTTGCCGGGCACGGCGCGTTTCTGACCACGCTGGTTCTCTTCTTCCTCGTCGAAATCGGCGACAAAACCCAAATCGCGACCGTGCTGCTGGGCGCGCGATACGAATCCGTGCTGGCCGTGGCGGCAGGCACGACGCTGGGCATGATGCTCGCCAACGTGCCCGCCGTTTGGCTCGGGGAAAGGCTCGCGCCGTTCATCCAAACCGATTGGTTCCGGCGCGCGGCGGCGGCCGCGTTCCTGGCGTTGGGCCTTGCGGCCCTCGCGGGGCTCGGGGGGTGAGCCCGCCGGTTCATTGCGCGGTCCAACCGCCGTCGATCGAGAACGAGCTGCCGCGGATCTGATCGGCCGCAGGCGAACACAGGAAGGCGGCGAGGCCGCCGATCTGTTCGGGCGTCGCGAATTCCTTCGACGGCTGCTTTTCCGACAGCAATTCCGCCTTCGCCGCCGCCCCGGAAATGCCCTTGCGCTCGGCCAGTGCGTCGATTTGCTTTTGCACCAGCGGCGTCAGCACCCAGCCCGGACAAATCGCGTTGCAGGTGATGGCGCTCGCCGCCGTCTCCAGCGCGACGACCTTGGTCAGCCCGACGAGCCCGTGCTTGGCCGCGACATAGGCCGATTTGCCGGCCGAGGCGACCAGCCCGTGCGCGGATGCGACATTGACGATCCGGCCCCAGCCGCGCTTCTTCATGTGCGGCAGAGCCGCGCGGATGGATTGGAAACAGCTGGTCAGATTGATCTGGATGACCCTGTCCCACGCGTCGAGCGGAAACTCGTCGACGTTGGCGACATGTTGGATGCCCGCGTTGTTGACCAGGATGTCGACGGCGCCAAGTTCCTTCACGCAGGCCTCGACCAGGGCGGCCACGTCGGCGGGCTTGGACATGTCGGCGGCCGAATAACCGGTCGCAACGCCCGCCGCTTCGACGTCCTTGCGCACTTTGGCGATCGCGTCGGCGTCGCCGAAGCCGTTGAGCATCACGTTGGCCCCCTGGGCCGCCAAGGCTTTGGCGATGCCCAGGCCGATGCCGCTGGTCGAACCCGTGACCAGCGCCGCTTTTCCCTTCAACATTCCGCTTATCTCCCGCAAACCGATGCGCTAAGGATCGGACCGCAATTTACCGCCGGAACGCGCAATGTCGCAAACCCAAGCTTTGGCCGTTGTACTGCTCGGATGGGGCCTGCCGCTGCTGCATGTGCTCTTCGCGCCCGGAATCGGGGGTTTTCGGCCCCCGCCCGGATCGAATTGCCCGATCGGGCACCGTTTCGGCTGGATCGTGTTGGTGCTGTTTTTGGGGCCGATCGGCTGGCTGATGTTCGTGACGCGCAAAAGCCGGCGCAAACCGCCTGCTGCTTGACGCTTATTTCTTGACGCTCATTTCTTGACGCTCATTTCTTGAAAAACGAGTCCGCCGCGGCGCGGTGCGAACCCTTCTTGCCGATTTCGGCTTTCGCACGCGCGATTTCCCCTTCGAGCCGGGCGATATACTCTTCCAATTCGCCGATTCCCCAACTCGACAGGTCCTTGGGCTTGACGAGTTTGTTCTTGGGCTCGAAATCTTCGAATTCCATCGTCCGTCTCCGCGCAGAGGTCGCCAGTCTATGAGTCTCCCGTCCGTCATGGAAGCCGTCGAAATGAAGGCCCCCGGGCCCGCCGACGTGCTCGTTCCCGGTTCGCGCCCCGTGCCCGTGTGCGGCCCGGGCGAGGTGCTGATCGAAGTCGCGGCCGCAGGCGTGAACCGCCCCGACGTGCTTCAGCGCTACGGCAAGTATCCGCCGCCGCCCGGCGCGCCCGACATCCTCGGCCTTGAAGTCGCGGGCACGGTCGTGGCGGCGGCCCCCGATGTCGCGTGGCCGAAGCCCGGCGACAAGGTCTGCGCATTGGTCGCGGGTGGGGGATATGCGCGCTATTGCGCGGCACCGGCCGCGCAATGCCTGCCGATCCCCAAGGGATTTTCGATGATCGAGGCCGCGGCGGTGCCCGAGACGTTCTTCACCGTGTGGACCAACGTGTTCGAACGGGGCCGTCTGGTGCCGGGCGAAACGTTCTTATGCCACGGGGGCGCTTCGGGTATCGGCACGACCGCCGTGCAACTCGCCAAAGCCTTCGGTGCGAAGGTTTTGGCGACGTGCGGCACGCCGGAAAAGTGCGCAGCCGTAACCCGGCTCGGCGCCGACCGTGCGATCGACTATCGGCGCGAGGACTACGTCGCCGTGGCCAAGGAGTTCACCGGCGGTGCGGGTATCGATCTCATTCTCGACATGGTCGGCGGCGACTATGTCCAACGGAACATCGAGGCCGCCGCCGTCGAAGGCCGGATCGTGCAGATCGCCTTCCTCAAATCGTCCAAGGTCGAACTCGCCCTCGACGCGGTGATGCGCAAGCGCTTGACCTACACCGGCTCGACCTTGCGTCCGCGCAGCGTGGCGCAGAAGGGCGCCATCGCCCAAGCTTTGCGCGAAAAGGTGTGGCCCTTGCTGGAAAGCGGCAAAGTGCGCCCGCTGATCCACGAAACCTTCGCGCTTGCGGATGCCGCCAAGGCCCACGCGGCGATGGAGGCGGACAAGCACATCGGCAAGCTGGTGTTGCGGGTCGGCTAGCGTTTGCGCGCAAGGGCGATCGCCTCGCGTACCACATCGACGTCGCCGATGTGATTGGCCAGCAGCAGCACGAGTTTGGCGTCGAGGGCGGCGGCCTGCGCCTCGTCCAGGTCGCGCCGCGCATCGACCAGCGCTTCGTAAAGATCGTCGGGATTGCCGGGGGCGGGGGTCGTACGCAGCTTCGTCATGGTGTCTTCCCCAGAGCGCGGTCGCGCGCACGGCGCAAGGCGGCCGGATCGAGGTGCCGCGACCGCGCCGCGACGTGCTGATCGGGCCGGAAAAGCACGACCGTTCCCGGAGCCGCGTCGTAGCGCTCGAAGGCGAGGCCCGATTCGTCGATGGCCGTCGGCACGGGCAAGCCCGCTTGCGCGACCCGCGAAACCACCGCCGCACGGATCGGCGTCGGATCGTTCGCCAACGCGGCGATCGCCGTCACGGCATCGGGGGGCGTGTCCGCGCCGGCGAAATAAAGTGCCGAGAACCCGTCTTTGAGCAGATCCAACAGCCAGGCGGGCTTGCCCTCGCGCATCAACGGCGCGTCTCGGGCCGGAGCCCCGGCCGGCACGCCGCCCGCGAAACTTCCCTCGTCGGGCGAAGACAGCGGGGATCGCGCATAAGCGGTCGGCAGGGACAAGCGGCCGGAATTCACCAAACGCCGGGCGAAAGGCTGGTCCGCCGCGAGTTCCAACACGGCGTCGCGAAGCCGGCGCGAGGCTTCGTTTTTGGGTGTGATGAAGTCCGTCGCGCGCGTGGAATTGAGGATGTTCTCGTCCGCCGCCTCGACGCGCTCGGAATCGTAGCTGTCGAGCAGCGTCTCGGGCGCTTGTCCGGCGAGTACGGCGGCGAGCTTCCAGCCCAGATTGTCGGCGTCCTGGACGCCGGAATTCGCCCCGCGCGCGCCGAACGGGCTGACCTGATGCGCGGAATCGCCGGCGAACAGCACGCGGCCGTGACGGAAGCGTTCGAGCCGGCGGCATTGGAACGTGTAGACCGAAACCCAGTCGAGTTCGAACTTCGCATCGGGGCCGAGCATGCGTTGGATGCGCGGGATCACGCGCTCGGGCTGTTTCTCCGCCTCGGGATCGGCGCCCCAGCCGAGTTGGAAGTCGATCCTCCAGATATCGTCGGGCTGTTTGTGCAGCAAAGTCGACCCGCCGTTGTGGAAGGGCGGCTCGAACCAGAACCACCGCTCGGTCGGGAAGTCCGCCGTCATGCGCACGTCGGCGATGAGAAAGCGGTCCTCGAACACGCGACCCTTGAAGTCGAGGCCCAGCGCGCGGCGCGTGGGGCTGCGCGCGCCGTCGCACGCCACGACCCACTCGGCATCGATCGAATAGCCGCCTTGCGGCGTTTCGACCGTCAAGCCGACGCCGTCGCCGCGCGGCGCGATGCCCGCGACCTTGTTCCTGAATCGCAGGTCGACGCCGGCGGTCGCGCGCGCGCGTTCGACCAGAAAGTTCTCGAGATGGTATTGCTGCAGGTTGATGAAAGCCGGGAAACGATGCCCGCCTTCGGGCAACAGATCGAACGCGTAGACCTGCCGTTCGCCGAAGAAGACCTTGCCGACCTGCCAGGTCACGCCTTTTTCGACCATCGGCGCCGCGCAGCCGAGGCGGTCCCAGATTTCGAGCGTTCGCTTGGCGTAGCAAAGCCCGCGCGAACCGACGGATACCGTGTCGTCGTCGTCGAGCACCACCACGTTTCGGCCGCGCGTGGCGAGATCGATGGCCAAGGACAGGCCCACCGGACCCGCGCCGATCACGACGACCGGATGGCGGGCGGGCGCGCGTGCGCCGAGTTCGGGCGGTGCCCGGAATTCGAAGCGGGGGTATGCGAAGCCCATGGGTGATTTCTAGCAGACCTCCGAAAAAGTCGCACCTGACGGCGGCCTGCGGCAGGATGGCGCGGACCATGACCGACTCCGCGCCGCCGCTCCCACCGGAAGATTGGCCACCCGAA
Organism: Azospirillum sp.; assembly: GCA_020249045.1. Taxonomy (GTDB): domain Bacteria; phylum Pseudomonadota; class Alphaproteobacteria; order CACIAM-22H2; family CACIAM-22H2; genus Tagaea. Next base: position 4,721 of record JADCGK010000012.1, read on the forward strand.
GCGTTGATCGACGCGGGCCGTCAATTGCGCGCGGCCGGCAGGCCGACTGAAGCGTTGGCGGCGTTCGAAATCGCCGCGCGCAAAGCGCCCCAAGCGGTTGCCGCGTGGTCGGGGCTCGCGCTCGCCAATTTCGATCTGTCGCGCTACCACCTGGCCGCCGCGGCGTTCGAACGCGCCGTCGAATTGGCGCCGGACGACCCCATTCTCTGGCGCAATCTGGGCCATGTCCGGATGCTCGCGGCTTGGCCCGCGCCGGCGGCGGACGCATTGGAGCGTGCGGTTGCGCTCGATCCCGCCAATCTCGGGGCGTGGAACGATCTCGGCAACGCTTATTGCGGGATGTGGGATCGCGTGCCGAAGGCCGTCGCGGCCTACGATCGCGCGCTGGCGCTCGATCCCACGCGCGCGGAGATCCTGTCGCGCCGTCTGGTGGCGCTCGCCTTCGACGAGACCGTTGACGACATTGCGCTGTGGGGCGCGCATCGCGCCTATGGCGCCAAGGTCGAGGCGTTGGCCGGCCCGCGGACGTCGCCGCCCGTCGCCAACCCCGATCCGGACCGGCGACTGGTCGTCGCCTATCTGTCGGGCAATCTTTTCGCGCACATCATGTCGGCAGAACTGCGCACTTTGTTCGCCTGTCACGACCGCGCCGCATTCGATGTCCGCGTTTACGACGTGTCGCCGACCCGCGATGCGGTGACCGAGGAATTGCGCGCGCTCGTGCCCGACTGGCGCTTCGTGCGCGACCTCGACGACGAAGCGCTCGCCGCCGCGATCCGGCGCGAGGATGTGGACATCCTCGTCCACTCGATGGGTCATTGGCAGAACAATCGGCTGGGCACCATCGCACGGCGCGCGGCACCTTTGCAGGTCGAGTATTTGCCCCAATCGCCCGCCGTGGGGCTGGCGGCGTGCGACGCCTACGTGGTCGATCCATGGCTGTCGGGCGGCGGGGCGCTCGCACGCCTGTCGGGCGACCGGATATTCGAGCTTCCGTCGGGTTACGGCACCACGTCGATGCTGCCCGATTTGCCCGTGCCCCCGCCGCCGCGCGTGCGTGGGCGGCCCTTCACATTCGCGAGTTTCAACCGCGTGGCCAAGATTTCGCGCGGCACCGTGCGGCGTTGGGCGGAAGTCCTGGCGCGCGTGCCCGAAGCGCGGTTGCTGGTAAAGATCCCCGAGCGGTTCGACGCGGCCGAGGAAGCGCGCATGCGTGGCGATTGGGCGCAACTCGGCCTCGATGTCGCGCGCGTGACGGTGCGCGGCCACGCCGAAGGCGCCGACTACTGGGCGACGTTCGGCGAGGCGGACGTGCTGCTCGACTGCGTGCCGTTCAACGGTGGGCGGACGACCACGTGCGGGGCGTGGATGGGCGTGCCGACGGTCACCGAGAAGGGCCGTCCGATCTACGGCCGGTTGGGCGAGTGCGTGATGTCGCGGCTGGGGCTGCCGGAATTCGCCGCCGAGGACGCGGACGGCTATGTCGCGTTGGCTGTCGCCGTGGCGCGCGATCCCGCAAGGCTCGATGCGATCCGCGGCAGTCTGCGCGCGCGCTTCGCCGCTTCGACCCTTTTGGGCAGCGAGCGCCACGTGCGCGAACTCGAAGAACTCTACCGCCGGCTTTGGCGCGGGCGCTGCGTCAATCCTTCGGTCTGAGGTCGAAGACCCGCTTGGCCTTGCCGATCGAGCGCGCGACCTGCCCCACTTGGGCGATCTTCACGCCGGCGGTTACGCCGATATAGGCCTTCACCGCCTGCACGAGGGCCGCCGCGGCCGCGTCCAGAACCGCGGCGTCGCCGGCACGTTCGGGTTTGGGTTCGACGAGGATGTCGAGCGTATCGAGGCGCCCTTCGCGGCGCAGTTCCAACGCGTAGTGCGGCGACAGCACGGGCTGCTTGAGGATCAGTTCCTCGATCTGCGTCGGGAAAACGTTCACGCCGCGCACGATCATCATGTCGTCCGACCGGCCGGCGATGCGTCCCATCCGGCGCATGCTGCGCGCCGTGCCGGGCAGCAACTCGGTCAGATCGCGCGTCCGATACCGGATCACCGGCAGCGCTTCCTTGGCCAGCGTGGTGAAGACGAGTTCGCCCCGCTGTCCGTCGGCCAGCGGAACCGTCGTCACCGGATCGACGATCTCGGGCAGGAAATGATCCTCCCAAATCGTCGGTCCGTCCTTGGTTTCGACGCACTCGTTGGCCACGCCCGGCCCCATAACCTCGGACAGGCCGTAGATGTCGACCGCGTCCATGCCGAAACGCGCCTCGATCTCCTTGCGCATCTGGTCCGTCCAGGGCTCCGCCCCATGGATACCGACCAAAAGCGAGCTGTCGCGCGGATCGTGGCCTTGCCTTTCGAACTCGTCGGCGATGGCGAGCATGTAGCTCGGCGTCACCATGATCAACTGCGGCTTGAAATCCAGGATCAGCTGGACCTGCTTTTCGGTCTGGCCGCCGGACATCGGGATGACCGTGCAGCCCAGCTTCTCGCCGCCGTAGTGGGCCCCGAGCCCCCCGGTGAAAAGACCGTATCCGTAGGCGACGTGCAGCAAATCCCCGGGAAGACCGCCTGCCGCGCGGATCGAGCGGGCGACCAGCTTCGCCCAATCGTCGATGTCCCGGCGCGTGTAGCCGACGACGGTGGGCTTTCCCGTGGTGCCGGAGGACGCATGCACGCGCACGCAATCCTCGCGCGGAACCGCGAACATGCCGAAGGGATAGGCGTCGCGCAGATCGGCTTTGGTCGTGAACGGAAACTTGGCGATGTCCTCGAGCCGCTTGAAGTCCGACGGATGCACGCCGGCCGCGTCGAATTTCCGCCGGTAGAGCGGCACGTTGCGGTAGGCGTGGGCGAGCGTCCATTTGAGCCGCTTGGTCTGCAACGCGACGATTTCGTCGCGGCTCGCGATTTCGATGGGGTCGAGCAGCTTGCGCGGGCAACCGTCGCGCAGCTGCTTCGACGAAGCGGGTTTGGCGCCGCGCGGAATCGGTTTGAAGCGGAACGCCGGTTTCTTCTTCTTCGCCGCTTTCTTCTTGGCCGCCATGCTCACACCCTTTCGAGCGCCAATGCGATGCCTTGGCCCACGCCGATGCACATCGTTGCGAGCGCCCGTTTGCCGCCGCGCGCCTGCAGTTCGAACGCGGCCGTCATGGCGAGCCGGGCCCCCGACGCGCCCAGCGGGTGACCGAGCGCGATCGCCCCGCCGTTGGGGTTCACGTGCGCGGCATCGTCGGGCAGGCCCAGCTCGCGCAGCACCGGCAGCGCTTGCGCCGCGAAAGCCTCGTTGAGTTCGATCGCGTCGAGATCCCCGATCGTCCAGCCCAGGCGGGCGAGAAGTTTCTTGGTGGCTGGTGCCGGGCCGATTCCCATCACGCGCGGCGGCACGCCCGCGCACGCGGCGCCGACGACCCGCGCGATCGGCACGAGACCGTAGCGCTTCACGGCCGCGTCCGAGGCGATCAGCAACGCCGCCGCGCCGTCGTTGACGCCCGAGGCGTTGCCCGCGGTCACCGTGCCCGTGCCGTCGGACTTCACGAAGGCTTTGAGCTTCGCCAGCGCTTCGAGCGAAGTTTCGCGCGGATGCTCGTCCTTTTCGACGCGGACCGTTTCCTTGCCCTTCCGGGTTTCGACGGCGACGATTTCGCGCGCGAGCCGGCCCGAGGCTTGGGCCGCTATCGCTCGGGTTTGGCTGCGCAGGGCGAAGGCATCCTGATCGGCGCGCGCGACCTTCCAATCGGCGGCGACGTTCTCGGCGGTCTCGGGCATGGAATCGATGCCGTGCGCCTTCTTCATCGCCGGGTTGACGAAGCGCCAGCCGATCGTCGTGTCGTAGATCGACGCGTCGCGCGAAAACGCCGTTTCGGCTTTGCCCATCACGAAGGGCGCGCGGCTCATGCTCTCCACCCCGCCCGCGAGCATCAGATGGGCTTCGCCGGTCTTGATCGCGCGCGCGGCGATCGAAACCGCGTCGAGGCCCGAACCGCACAGCCGGTTGACGGTGGTGCCCGGCACGTCCGACGGCAATCCCGCCAGCAAAGCGGCCATGCGCGCGACGTTGCGGTTGTCTTCGCCGGCCTGATTGGCGCAGCCGTAGACGATATCGTCCACCGCCGCCCAATCGAGGCCGGGATGCCGGCGCACGAGTTCCCGGATCGGGATCGCGGCGAGATCGTCGGTGCGCACGCCCGAAAGCGCGCCGCCATAGCGGCCGAAGGGCGTGCGGACGGCATCGACGATATAGGCTTCGGTCATCGCTTCGCTTCCTCGGGGGTGAGGCCGGGCACGAGTTCGCCCTTGATCTGGGTGGAATGGCCGCGGAACAGCGCGATCGCCCGGCCGGTCTGATCCGCGACACGCACCTCCGTGACGCCGGAGCGGCCGCCGCGATGCACCTCCACCGCCGTGGCGTGCAGGATGTCGCCCTCCCTCGCCGGGGCGAGGAACGAGATCGTGCAGTTGTTCGCCACCGTCACTTTGTTGTGGCTGTTGCAGGCGAAGGCGAAGGCGGAGTCCGCCAGCGTGAAGATGAAGCCGCCGTGACAGGTGCCGTGGCCGTTGCAGAATTCCGGCCGCACCTTCATGCGCAGGACGGCGCGGCCGGGGCCGACCTCCGCAATCTCCATACCCATGTGGCGCGACGCCTTGTCGGTCGCCCACATCGCCTCGGCCGCGCGCCGCGCGATCTCGTCCTTGTCGGGGGTCACGTTTCCCTCGCCACCAAACGGCGCAAGCGCGACGAAGCGCGGTACCGGTCCTCGCCGTAATGCCGGGCGAGATTGTCGAGGATCGCGCGGATATTGGGCAGGCCCACCGCGCGGCCCCAGGCGAACGGCCCCTTGGGGTAGTTGACGCCCTTGGTCATGGCCACGTCCACGCCCTCGGCCGACACCACGCCCTGCTGCACAGCGTCGAGCGCCTCGTTGACGAGCATGGCAAGCGTGCGCGCGACGATCAAACCCGGCGCGTCGTCGATCAGCGAAACCTTCATCCCGCAGGCCTGGAAAAAGGCGGTCGCAAGGCTGGCGGCTTCCCCGCGCGCCTGATCGGCGACCGCGATCGCCATGCGCGCGGCGGCCGCGTAATCGAGCGCCACGTCGTGCAGGACCAATTCGCGCTCGCCCGTGTCGTGCGCGCGCTGCGTGGCGGTGCGTCCGTCGGTGGGGCGCAAGGCGACGCCGTCGAGCAGGATCGTCGTTCCCCGATCGCCCGCAGGGCGCCGATGCACGGACAACCCACCCGCTTTGGCGCGCTCGGCCAGGGCGTCGAACATGTCGCTTTCGCCCTCGAACACGGCTTGCTTGGGCAAGGTGGCCGCCGGTTCGGTGGCCGGTTCGGGCGACTTGGCGCCTTTGGCGTAATCGTAGAAACCCCGGCCCGATTTGCGGCCCAATCGGCCGGCGGCGACCATTTCCGCCTGCAGCGCCGAAGGCGCGTAGCGCGGATCCTTGAAATAGGCGTCGTAGACCGCATTGGTGACGGCGAAGTTCACGTCGTGGCCGATCAAGTCCATCAATTCGCACGGCCCCATGCGGAAGCCGCCGCATTCGCGCATCACCGCGTCGATCGTCGCAGGATCGGCCGCGCGTTCGACGATCAGGCGCAACGCTTCGGCATAGAACGGCCGGGCGCAGCGGTTGACCACGAAACCGGGCGTGGACGTCGCGTGGACCGGCGCCTTGCCCCAGGCGGCGGCGGTGTCGAACGCGATCTGCGCCGCGGCCGGATCGGTCGCGAGGCCCGACACGATCTCGACCAATTGCATGACCGGGGCCGGGTTGAAGAAGTGGAATCCCACCAAACGGCCGGGCGCGCGCATCTCCTTCGCCATCGCGGAAATCGACAGCGAAGACGTGTTGGTGCCGATCACGCACGAATCGCCGACGACCGTCTCGAGTTCGGCCAGCAGCGCGCGTTTGATCCCCATATCCTCGACGATGGCCTCGACGACCAGGTCGCAGACCTCGAAATCGACGTAGGCGTCGGCCGGCTCCAGGCGCGCGAGGATGCCGTCGCGCTTGTCCTGGGTCATTTTTCCTTTGGTCACGAGCCCGTCGAGCGACTTGCCGAGCGCCGCGATCGCCGCATCCACCGCACCCGCGCGCGCGTCGATCAGCTTCACCCGATGGCCCGCCGTCGCGGCGACTTGGGCGATGCCGATGCCCATCGTCCCCGCTCCGACGACGCCCACGACCCGATCGCGCGCCAATGCCGCCATCTACCGGCCCTCGAATTTCGGCGCGCGCTTGGCGAAGAACGCCGCCACGCCTTCGCGATAATCGACGCTCGCGCCCAACTCGCGCTGGGCGTCGCGTTCCAAATCGAGCTGCGCATCCAGCGTATTCGTCGCCGCCGCATCGATCGCCCGTTTTATCGCGGCGAGCGCCTTGGTCGGTTGCGCGGCGAGATGCCGGGCAAGTGCGAGACCGTCCTCCTTGACCTTGTCGTCGTCGGCGACCGCCCAGATCAGGCCCCAATCCAGCGCTTGCTGGGCCGTGATCTTGCCCCCGAGCATCGCAAGGCCGCGCGCGCGCGCGGCGCCCGCGAGCTTCGGCAGAAACCACGTCGACCCGCTGTCCGGCGCGAGCCCGATTTTGACGAACGCCTGCAGGAACGTCGCCGACCGCGCGGCGATGGCGATGTCGCAGGCGAGGGCGAGCGACATGCCCGCACCTGCCGCGACGCCGTTGACCGCGCACACGACCGGCAGCGGCAAGGCGCGGATATCGCGGATCAGCGGATTGTAGAGGGTGTGCAGCGTCTCGCCCAAATCCGCCGGCGGCCCGTCCTTGCGCTGGCCCAAATCCTGGCCCGCGCAAAAGCCGCGGCCTTCGCCGGTCAGGAAGACCGCGCGCGCGTTGCGGCCCGCCTCGGCGAGTGCGGCACGCAGTTCGGCGTGCATCTCGGGCACGAAGGCGTTGAGCTTGTCCGGCCGGTTCAGCGTGATGCACGCGACACCGTCGCTCAGCTCGGTCCGAATCGTCGTCGGCGACATGGGGTTCCCTCGATGGCGGGCAGAGTGCCAAGCCCCAGGGGGGCTGGCAACCCTATCGTCGCGAGGGCGCCGGGTGGGTTATCCTCGCCGCTTCAGGGGAGAAACGGACGATGGACGGCACGCAGTATTTCGAGAAGCACCGCGCGACGCTGGATGGCGCACTGGCCGCCCTGGACGCGCGCGGCTATTGGTCGGCCTATCCCGAAGCGCCGTCCGGCAAGGTCTACGGCGAAACCGCCAACGCCGATGCGAAGGCGGCTTTCGACGCGGGCTTGGGCAAGCCGTTCGCGCTCGACCAAAAGGGTGCCGGGACCGTCGGCGCCGAGCGTTCGCCCTACGGCTTCGATCTGGGCATCGTCTACCCGCGCATGGACGCGCAAACGTTGATCGCCAACGCCGCGCGCGCGAAGGCGAGTCTGCGCAAGGCCGGGCCGCAAGCGCGGCTGGGCGTTTGCCTGGAAATCCTCGCGCGGCTCAACAAAATGTCCTTCGACATCGCGTATGCGGTCATGCACACGACCGGCCAAGGCTTCGTGATGGCCTTCCAGGCGGGCGGCCCGCACGCGCAAGACCGCGGACTGGAGGCCGCCGCCACCGCGTGGCGGGAGATGGCGCGCGTGCCGGCGGGCGCGCGTTGGGAAAAGCCGCAAGGCAAGAACCCGCCTTTGCTGCTCGAAAAGCGCTATCGCGTCGTGCCCAAGGGCATCGGACTTGCGATCGGCTGCGCGACGTTCCCGACCTGGAACACCTATCCCGCCCTGTTCGCCAATCTGGCGACCGGCAACCCCACCATCGTCAAGCCGCACCCCAACGCCATTCTGCCGCTCGCCCTCACCGTGAAGGTCGCGCGCGCGGTCCTTTCGGAATGCGGGCTCGATCCGGACGGCGTGCAGCTCGCCGCCGATGCCGCGCAAGCCCCGCTGACCGCCGATCTCGCCAAGCGGCCGGAGATCGCGCTGATCGACTACACCGGCGGGCCGTGGTTCGGCGAGTGGCTGTCGAAGAACGCCGGTCACGCGACGATCTTCGCCGAGAAGGCCGGCACCAACGCGGTCGTGATCGAATCCACCGCCGACGCCAAGGGGCTTTTCGGCAATCTCGCCTTTTCGCTCGCGCTCTATTCGGGGCAGATGTGCACGACGCCGCAAAATCTTTTCGTGCCGGCGGCGGGCGTGAATACGCCGGATGGCGCGATGTCGCCCGAGGAATTCGGGGCGGCGTTGGCCGGCGCCCTCGACAAATTGCTGGGCGATCCCGCGCGCGCGGCCGAGGTGCTGGGCGCCATCCAGAGCCCGGCGGTGCTGGCGCGGATGGACCAAGCGCGTACCGAAGGCGCGCCGGTGCGCGAGGGCACGGCGCTCGTCCATCCGCAATTCCCCGACGCGATTTTGCGCACGCCGTTGATCGTGCGCATCGACGCCGCGCGGACGGAGGTCTACGCCAAGGAGATGTTCGGACCGATCGCCTATCTGATCGTGGCGAAGGATCGGACCGACGCGCTCGACAAGGCCTTCGGCACGATCGCCGCCAAAGGGGCGATCACGGCGGCCGTTCATTCGACCGACGCCGCCTATCTGGCCGAGGCCGAAGACCGCGCCGCCGAGGTGGGCGTGGCGCTGTCGTGCAATCTGACGGGCGGCGTGTTCGTCAATCAATCCGCGGCGTTCAGCGATTATCACGCGACCGGCTGCAATCCGGCCGCCAACGCGTCGTTGACCGATGCGGGCTTCGTGGCACCGCGCTTCCATGTCGCGCAATCGCGCGGTCCGGTGCCGACATGAGCGGCCGGCCCAAAGTCTACGCCATCGACGGGCTCGTGCCCGTCGTCGATCCCTCCAGCTACGTCCACCCGACGGCCGTGCTGATCGGCGACGTGATCGTCGGTCCGGAATGCTACATCGGCCCCGGGGCGGCGATGCGCGGGGATTTCGGCCGCCTGGTGATGGCGCGCGGCGGCAATCTTCAGGACAATTGCGTGGTGCACGGCTTTCCGGGCACCGACACGGTCCTCGAAGAGGACGCGCATATCGGCCACGGCGCGATCCTTCATGGCTGCCGTATCGGCAAGGACGCGCTGGTCGGCATGAACGCGACCGTCATGGACGGCGCGCAGGTTGGCGAAAGCGCCATCGTCGCGGCGATGGCCTTCGTGAAGGCGGGCTTCGTCGTGCCGCCGCGCACGCTGGTGGGCGGCATTCCGGCGAAGATCATGCGCGAATTGTCGCCGCAGGAGATCGAATGGAAGCGCGGCGGCACACGCGATTACCAGACCCTGACGCGCCGCAGCCTCGCCACGGCGACGCTATGCGACGCGCTCGAGGCGCCCGAAGCCGGGCGCAAGCGGCTCGAACTCAAAGGTGTTTCCGAACCGCTCTACAAGGTCAAAGGCGGCTGAGTCGGGATTTGGCACGCGGCGTGCTTGGCAGTACTTCGCTGAGTGAGGAAGGATTTCGTTGAAAGCATCGGCCCGGCGGCCGTCAACGCCGGGTGGCGAGGAACGCTCTCGAACGACCGGGGACGCGCGATCCGAACGGATCGCGCCAGGCCATGGCGCGGATTGGAGGGTGTGCGATGCGCAAGCTTCAGGTTTGGGCGATTTTGGCTTTGACGATGGCGGCGGCGGGTGTCGCCGGCGTTCCCGTTGCGCGCGCGCAGGCGCCCACATTCGATTGGCTGACTTGGGAACGCCTGAGCGAGCGCCGCGCGCTCGATCCCGTGCCCCAGCGTTTCGTCCTCAAGGGCTACGTCTTTTCGCTTTATCCGGCCACCGCCGAGCATCCGGCGATCTTCGTCGCGGAACGGCGGGGGCGGATCGCGCATTTGTCGACCGCCGATCGGTTCAACGTCGTCGCCTATCGCGAGCGCGACGGGGGCGAGGGGCCGGACCTGCTGATCGACGCGCAAACCGCCGACGGCGGGGCGGGCGCGCGGTTGCATGCCTTCGTGCTGGGCCCCAAATTCGCGCTGCAGACGATCGGCCTGGGCGACACCTACGCGGGCGTCGACGAAAGCGGCGAATCCTCCGCCATGCGCGTGCAATTCGCCGATTACGCCTTCATGGGGTGGAATGCGGACTATCATCGTTCGCCCGCGCCCAATCTGCATCTCGTCTGGAACGGGGAACGCTACGCCGTCGATCCCGAAGCGCTGCGCCGCGCCCGCCCGCATGATGCGGACGACGCGCGCTACGCCGCGCAAGCGCGCGCCGCACTTCAAGCGTGGCGCGCCGAGGGTAACGTCTACGTGCCCGTCGCCGTGCGGCCGGCGGGCCGTGTCGCAAGCGCGCCGCCGCCGCCGATCCTGTGGCGGTATATGCTCAACATGATCTATTCGGGCGACGCGCCGGCGGCCAAGCGTCTGTTCGAGGCGGCGTGGCCCGAGGATATGCCCGGAAAGGCGGCGTTCTGGCGCGATTTCCTGACGCGGCTGCGCGCGGGCCAAGCGTGGCGCGACCTCGATCTCGAAACGGCTCTCGACGCGGGCGCGTTGTTCGACGGCTTCGCGAGGCCGATCAATTGACCGGCGCGCGCTTGGCGAACAGGCCCGAGATCTTGCGCGCCAGGAATACGACGAATTTGGCGAGGAACCACAGCGCGAAGCCCATCAGCACGACCGTCACGGCGAGCGCCGCCATGAACCAGCCGGGATTCGTCGCGGCGAAATAAAGCCCGCCGATCACGGCCGCATCCTCGAGCAACGAGACCGCGCCCGTGCCGACGATCGGGGCGTGCGAATTGACGAACAGGCGCCCGCTCGCCTTGGTCGCGTGCGTGCCGAGGCTGAGCGCGCCGCCGGCCAAGGCGGCGACGAGCTTCATGCCCGCATCGGCGTCGCCCATCGTCGCCGCGGCCAGAAACGCGCCGGCCGGAATGCGGATGAAGGTGTGCAGCGTGTCCCACAGCGTATCGGCCCCCGGGATCTTGTCGGCGACGAACTGCGCGAGGTAGAGCGCGCCGGCGGCGAACATCACCTCGGGCCGCGCGACGAGCGCAAGATCGCCCGGCAACGCGACGATGCCGAAATGATGCATGCCGCCGAGCGCCAGCACGGCCGCGTAAAGATTAAGGCCGCTCGCCCAAGCGACCGCCGAGGCGAGGGCGAGAATCTGCGTCGTGCTGAAATCCTCGATCACCGGCCGACGGCGTAGGCCTGTTGCAGGCGCGGCGTTGCCGCCGCCTTCAGCAGCTTGCCCTCGCGCTTGGCCGCGGCGTTGCGGCCCAGCGACCAGTCGCCGCCGATCTCCACGTCGTGGCCTTTGGCCTTGAGCGTTTCGATCGTCGCGGCCGGAAAGCGCGATTCGAGCTGCACCTTCGCGGGTCGCGCGACCCGCGGGAAGAACGAGTTCGGCCAATGGTCGGTCTGCAGCATCGGCGCGTCCATCGCGGCTTGCATGTTGAGGCCGTGATCGACGTGCCGGATGAAAAACTGCGCGATCCACTGATCCTGATTGTCGCCGCCGGGCGACCCGAAGGCGAGCCACGGCTTGCCGTCCTTGAGCGCCATCGAGGGCGTCAGCGTCGTGCGCGGACGCGAGCCCGGGCGCAACGAGGCGGGCAACCCTTCCTCCAGCCAGAACATCTGCGCGCGCGTGCCCAGGCAGAACCCGAGTTCCGGAATCGTCGGCGAGGATTGCAGCCAGCCGCCCGACGGCGTGCAGGCCACGACGTTGCCCCAGCGGTCGATGACGTCGAGATGGCAGGTGTCGCCCTCGGCCGGTCCGCGCGCGGCGCGGCCCTGGCGGGCCATCGCCGACGCGCCGCCGTCGCGATAGGTCTCGCGCGCCAAGGCGTCGGACTCCACGCGCGCGGGTTCGCCGAAACCGCCCATGCCGGCGATGACTTTCTTGACCTCGGCGGTCTGGAAGGCCGGCAAACGATAGGCGCTGCCCGGCGGCGTGCCGGGGCGCAGATCGCGCGAGGCGGTATCGCCGATCAGTTTGCGCCGCTCGGCGTTGTAAGCGTCCGACAGCAGCGCTTCGAGCGGCACTTTGGTGAAGTTCGGATCGCCGTAATAGGCTTCGCGGTCGGCGTAGGCGAGCTTCTTGGCCTCGACCAGCAGATGGATGAACTCTGGACCGGTCGTGTCCATCGCAGGCACGTCGAAGCCCTTCAGCAGTGCCAGCAACTGCAGCAGCACGGGGCCTTGGCTCCACGGGCCCGCCTTGCACACCGTCACGCCGCGATAATCGTAGGTCGCGGGATCCTCCACCGGCGCTTGCCACGCGGCCATATCCTCGGCCGACAGCACGCCCTTGTGGCGCGTGCCCGACACGTCCATCACAGCGTTATCGGCGCAGAAGCGGCCGATCGCCTCGGCGACGAAGCCCTGATAGTAGGCTTTGCGCGCCTTTTCGATCTGGGCTTCGCGGTTGGGGCCCGCCGCTGCGCCTTCGGCGAGCAGGCGCTTGTACGTCGCGGCGAGCGTCTTGTTCTCGAACAACGCGCCGGCCGCCGGGATGTCGCCGCCGCGCATCCACAATGCCGCCGAACTCGTCCACTCGGTTTTGAAGATCTCGGCGACCGAGGAAACCGCGCCCGCGACGCCGGGCAGGATGGGAAAGCCGTTCTCCGCATAGCCGATCGCCGGGCTCATGACTTCGGCCAGCGTCATCGTGCCGTAATCGCGCAGCATGACCATCCACGCGTCGAAGGCACCGGGCACGACGGCCGCCAGCAATCCCGTGCCGGGGACCAGATCGAGGCCCTCGCCCTTGTAATGCGCGATCGTCGCGCGCGCGGGCGCCACACCCTGACCGCAGATCACTTTGGGCTTGCCGTCGGCTTCGCACGCGATCAGCACCGCGTCGCCGCCCAGGCCGTTCATGTGCGGCTCGACCACCTGCAGCGTCAGGCCCGCGGCCACCGCCGCGTCGAACGCGTTGCCGCCCTTCTCCAGGATCGACATGCCGACCTGGCTCGCGATCCAATGGGTCGAGGAGACGACGCCGAACGTGCCGGCGATTTCGGGGCGGGTCGTGAAGGTGCTGGCGGCGGACGGCATGGCGAAAGCTCCGGTGGCGGCGAGGGCGGGACTATAGCGCGCGCTCGCGCCCCCCGCGAGGGCGCCTACAACTGCGACGCCATGACCCTGCCGGGGATCGGCAGGCGCGCGGTCAGGATCTCGCCGGTTTCGCTTTCGGTCATATAGAGCGTGCGCCGGTCGGCGCCGCCGAAGGCGACGTTGGTCACGAAACTGCCCGGTTCGCCGACGAAATGCGTGGGCAAACCCAGCCGGTCGAACCGCCAAACGCCGAGCCCGGCTTGCGCGCAGACGATCCCGCCTTCCTCGTCGAGCGCCAGCCCGTCCGGTCCGGAAGTGCCGCCCGACATTTGGATGAAGGTGCCGACCTTCGGCGAGGGGCCGCGCTCGAACAGCGGCAGGCGCCAGATCGCGTTCGCGCGCGTGACCGCGACGAACAGCACGCGCTCGGCCGTATCGAGCACCAGTCCGTTGGGCGACGGGATCGCGTCGCACAGCAGATCGATCCCGCCGTCGGTCCGCAGGCGGAACACCCGGCCGGTGGGATCGTTCCAGCCGGTTTGACCCTGGTCGGTGAAATAGAGATCGCCGTTGGCCGCGAAGTGCAGATCGTTCACGCCCTTGAAGCTTTCGGAACGGTACGCGCGCAGCACCGGCGTCACGCCGCCGGTCGCGGCATCGACGGTCATGATCCCGTGCCGGTAGTCGGTCACGAAAATGCGCCCGTCGCGCGCGATTTTGAGGCCGTTGGGCCAGCCGTCGTACTGCGCGACCAGCGTCCACTCGGCCGCCGGCGAAACGCGGAAAACGCGCCCGAACGGGATATCCACGCAGTAAAGATTGCCCGCGCGGTCGAAGGCCGGACCCTCGAGGAAGGAGTCGATCGCTTCGCCGCGCTTGTTGGCGTCGGCCCATTCGGTGCGCGACTTGCGGCGGAATTCGCCCGGCAACGCGGCGAAACGCACGGCGGGGATGCGTGCGATGGGGGCGAACGGGTTCATGGGCGCGGCGGTCGCCGATGCGCTCAGCGGCACTCGATCTGGTAGGTGAAGCCGCGCGATTGCTCGCCGACGTCCGCCGCGCGCATGTCGCGCGTGGACGGGGCTTCGGTCACGCGCTGGCCGCCGCCTTCCACGAACAGCCGCGCGATCGCGCCTTGGACCGCGAAATTCACGTTCTGCGGGATGTCGCCGGTCGCCCGCGCGATGCGCTGGGCGTCGAGCTTGCTGACGATCACGCCCACGACGTTGCCCGACAGGTCGAGCAGCGGTCCGCCGGAATTGCCGGGCTGCACGGGAGCGGTGATCTGCATCAGCGCGGTATTGCCGCCGAGGCCCGCCAGGGCGCTGACGTTGCCCGTGGTGATGTTGAGCCCGTTCTGCAGAACCTGGGGCAGCGGGAAGCCGGCGACGACGACATCGTCGCCCGGCCGGATCGCGGCGCCCGCACGGAACCGCGCGACCGCCGGCACTTGGCGTACGTCCACGCGCAGCAAGGCGAGATCGTTGGTCTCGTCCTTGCGCACGAGCTGGGCGTTGGCGCGCGCGCCGTCGATATGCACGACGATCGAGCGGCACTCGCCCGCGACATGCGCGTTGGTCAGCATGTGGCCTTGGGACGAGATGAAGAACCCCGTGCCGAAGGAGACGCCTTGGCGCTGGCCTTGCGGGGGTTGCGCGGGTTGGCCGCCTGCGGTGCCCGCGCGGGCTTGCGATCCGTCGAAGATCACCTCGGTCACGGCGCAGAGATTCTGACCGCGCTTCTCCTCGCGCCGTCCGTCGTCGTAGACGACCGCCACGTCCCACAGGCACGGGCCTTGGGGAAGATTGATCTGGAAGCGCTGGCCGTTGCCAAGGACGTTCGTGCCCAACCGGTCGCTGCCCCAGCCTTGTTCGGTCGCGAGCGACGCGTAGGCTTCGTTGACGATCCGGCCCGAGCGGTTCACCAGCGCGAAGCTGGGATCGCCGGTTTGCGACGCCGGCGGCGTCGGCCGGGCTTGCTGGCCGCCTTGCTGGGTCTGGTTGGGCGCGCGGGCTTGGGAGGCGTCGAACACGATTTCGGTGACGGCGCAAAGATTCTGCCGCCGTTTCTCCTCGCGCCGGCCGTCGTCGTAGACGACCGCGACGTCCCATTGGCACGGGCCTTGGGGAAGATTGATCTGGAACCGCTGACCGGTCGGCAGAACGACGTTGCTGCCCAAGCGGTCGTTGCCCCAATTGTCGTCCGACGACAGCGAAGCGAACGCGGCGTTGATCGTGCGCCCGGACCGGTTGACGATCGCGAAGCTCGGGTCGCCGGTGGTCTGCGCGGCGGCGGTGGCAGGGCCCGCTTGGGGCACGGCGGAGGCGGGGAGTGCAAGCCACGCCAAAACTGCGAACGCGAGAATGCGGATGATCGTCATGGCTTTTCCCCCGGCGGCGACGGCGCTCATTATCGCGCCTCGCCGGTCCGGGTCAACGCGTCCCGTCACCGCGGTGAACCGATCCTTACGATCTCGACGCGGCTCAACGCCTCGACGCCGCGCAACGGCGCGGTTTCGGCGTAGTCCAGCGGGCCCGCGGGGCCCACGCGGCAGGCGGCGGCGGTGGTGGCGTCGCCCGCCCGGACGTAGACGGTGCCCGGCGTCACCAAAAGTATGCAGCGCGTACGCGCGCGCGTGACGATGCCGATCTGGCCGCCGCCGTAATCCTTCATTTCGATCTCGGCCAGAATTCCGCCGCCGGTGCCCAGGACATAAAGCGCGCGCGCGTAGAGGAACGACCCGCCCGGCCAGCCCAAAATCGCGACGACCGCGATGCCGATCCCGAGCCGGATCGCCAAATCGCGCGCGAACCGGTCGCTGACGACGAGGTAGTGGAACGCCGCCGTGCCCAGCACCGTGACGATCGCAAGCCACGCGAAGGCGCGCGGTTCGCCGTCGAAGACCAGGATGCCGACCGGTCCCGCGAAAACCGCCAGCGAAACGCCCACATGCAGGCCGAGCGGCACGCTGGCCTTGAGCGTCGCCGCGATGCGCGCGCCGGCCTCGCCCAGCCGCGCGTGCTCGCCCACGCCGATCCATGCGAGCGCGCCGCCGCCGGCCAACACGCTCATCAGCCCCCAAAGATAGAGGCCGTCGCGTTCACCCGACCCGGCCCATGCGAGGACTGCCAAAGCGAGGAAGGCGGCCCAGTAGATCCACCCGAAGCAAACGAAGAAGCCCTTTGCGTCGCTCCACGCGCCGCGTTTGCGGGTGTGCGCGTCCACGAGCGCCGCCCGCAATGCGATGTGATCCGCCTCGCCGAGACCGCTGACCACGAAAAACGGAAAAAATGCCGCGAATTGGAACAGCGCCACCAGCAGCACCATGCCCGCGAAGGTCACGATCACGAACGAGGTCGCGGCGAGTTCGCCGAGCAACGGTACGCCCGTGCGATATCCGTAAAGGACATGAAATATCGTTGCGGTCAGGGCGGAAACCGCCGTCACTGCCGGCGCCAGATCGCGCACGGTATCGATCGCTTTGCGCACGGGCGGGCGGGGCGGCCGGCTTGTCGCCGGATCGGGGGCACGCGATTTCATCCCCTGCACACTAGCCCATCCCGGCTGGCGCTTGCTAAACTCTCAAACAGGTTCCGCGGCGCCGGCCAGTGTCGGGGACCGAGAGGGGATATGCTGTCGACGGCCGCGCCCAAAGTCCAACGCAAGAAGTTCTCGCACGCGGAACTTGCGAGCGTCGTGGCGTTGCACGAGCGCTATCGCACCGGCAAACCCGGCGGTGTGCGCGCGATGCTGGCGTTCGCGGATTTGTCGGGCATGGCGCTCGCCGGCGCCAATCTGACCGAGGCCGACTGCACGGGTGCCTCGTTCCGGGGCACTATGCTGTCGGATTGCGTGTTCGACCGGGCGCAGCTGTTCGGCTGCGACTTCCGCGAGGCGGATCTCGAAGGCGCCTCGCTGGTCCGCGCCGACTTGCGCGGGGCGTGCTTGCGCGGCGCCAATCTGACCCGCGCCAACCTGATCCAAGCCGATTTGCGCGAGGGTTCGCTGACGCAAAAGGACAAGGCGGGGAACCTGCACGCGCTCAAACTCGGTCATGTCGGCGCGGCCGAACTCAACGACGCGAAGTTGGAAGCCGCCAATCTGTCCGAGGCGAATATGGACGGCATGTCCGCCTCGCACGCCGACTTTACCGACGCGATTTTGCGCGACTGCAAACTCGCGCGCGCCACGCTGCAAAAGGCGAAATTCCAGGGTGCCAATCTGGCGGGCGCGGATTTCACCGGCGCGAATTGCACGGGGGCGAGCCTCGCCGGCGCGGTGCTGTCGGGCGTCAAGTTCGCGTCGACCGTACTCGACGGCGTCGACATGACCGACGCGGTTACCGACAAGCCCGCGGGAAAGCCGCTCGCCGAACTCGGCGTGCCGCCCGACGAATTGCTGCGCCGGCACGCGCGCTGGGCCGAAACCGGCGGCGCGCAAGGCGCTCTCGCCGATCTTTCCGGCGTCGATTGCCGCGGCCTGCCGCCGCTGCGCGGCAAATTGCTGGTCGGCTTGCGGGCCGAGCGCGCGACACTCGTCGGCCTCGACCTGTCCGGTTGCCAGTTGCAAGGCGCCAAGCTCGCCGGTGCGGATCTGCGCGACTGCAAACTCGCGGGCGCCGATCTGCGCGGGGTCAACCTCGCGGGCGCCAAACTGACGCGCGCGGATTTGCGCGATTGCGATTTCGGCCCGTTGACGCCGCTGCCCGGCCGCAGTTTCCCCGCCAATCTGGCCGGGGCCGTTCTGCGCGCGGCGGACGTGCGCGGCGCCAAATTCGCCGGCGCGACGACCGACGGGATCGACCTGCGCGACGTCCAGATCGACGACGGGCAACTTGCCGAGATCGACTTCGCCTCCGCCACGCTCGATGCGCGGCTGAAGGCGCGCCTCACGCCGACGGCTTAGGAATCTCGTAGGGGACCGGGCTCGCCTCGAAGCCCGCCAACTCGTCGGGGCGCAAGCCCGCGACGATGGGTTCGTCGTCCGCGCGGCGGACCAGAATCCGCGCGTTGAAAAGATCGTGGTCGAAGCCGTGCTTGTCGACGATCCGGTGGATCAGCACGGGAAAGGCGCGGTCGCCGATCTTGCCGCCGGTCAACTGGGTGTTGGCGCTGGCGATCGCATGGCCGCCGATCGCGACGCCTGCGATCTTCTCGAGCAGTTTCTCGACCCGCGCGAGGAACATCAGCGTGTCGAGTTCGCGCACCACCGGCGGCTCGGTCGGGCGAACGAATCGTCCGACGCAGATCTGACCCGGCAGCGCCTTGCCGATCAGCCGGGCGAGTTCGATCGTGACTTCGCCCACCAGATACTCGAAGCCGCGCGGGCGCGTGCCTTCGATCTGGTGATAGGCGTAGTGCCCGCCGATCGAATAGCAGGTGCGCAAGACGGGCACCAGGCGGCGTTCGCCCCGCGCGCGCGCGATCGCGTTGTCCGCGAGGATCAGCACGAGAGCCGCGTAGAGCCGCATGTCCGCCTCGAAACCGCGGATGCGGTTCCATACGTAAAAGCCGTCGCCGGTCGTCGAACGCGCGAGTTCGACGTCGAGCCCGGCTTCGCCGAGTTTCTTGGCGGCGGCGTTGATCGAGTATTCGAGGCTGGCGAGTTGGGCGACCTGCTCCAACGGTTCGACCTTCGAAAAGCCGACGATGTCGAACAGGATGACCGCGCGATGCTCCGTGCGCGCGATGCCGTAGCGTCGCGCGACCTGATCGATGACGACGGGTTTGACCTCGCCCTTTCCGTCGCCCACCGCGAACGGCAATTCGACCCGTATCGGCCGGGCCTGCAGGATTTTGCAAACCTCGGCGAAGGTCTTGGCGCCCATCTGCCGGCCGCCGGACAGGATGCGCCGAGCGTGCGGCGCCTCGGCGAGCACCCGCCAGTTCGGGGCGGCGCACAGCGAAACGGCATTGCCCGCGTGCATCCAGCCCACGACGATGTTCTGCCCGAGCTTCCAGGACGCGTGGCAGGCGAAGTCGAGTTCGCGCAACCCTTCGCGGATTTCGTCGTCGGTGGCCATCCCGCCTCGCAGTCTATCAGACGAGTTCGCTGACGTAACGGTGCCGGGCCGTCAGGCAACGCGACAGGCGTAACTCGCAGGGCCGGCCGTCGAGCGCGCGCGCGAGTCGGTCGATCTCCAGAAGCGGCGTCCCCGCCGTCACGCCCAACAGGCCCGCGTCCTCCGCCGACGCCGGGACCGCCTTCAAGCGCTCGACCGCGCGCGCAACCGACACGCCCCAGCGCGACTGGTAAAGCGCGTAAAGCTCGTTGGGCAGTTCGGTGCGGTCCATTTTCTCCAGGCCGGGAAAGCGCGCGCCGGGCAGCGCGATGCGTTCGACGATCGC
>JADCGK010000120.1 GCA_020249045.1 Azospirillum sp.
GATACCGCGCGGGTCATCGCGCGGATCAAGGGCGAGCACGAAATCCGCCGCGCGGTGGACGAGGGGGAACTCGTGCCCTATCTGCAGCCGATCGTCGATTTGGCGACCGGTCGCGCCGTGGGGTTCGAGGCGCTGGTGCGCTGGATTCATCCCGAGCGAGGAATCCTATTGCCGGTGGATTTGCTGGCGGCAGCCGAACAGGCCGACTTGCTGGAAACCCTCGATCTCGTGGTCGCGCGCGCGGCCGCGCTGGCGGTGGCGGCGCTCAATCGCGATCTGGCCGCGCAAGGCCGTCCCCCGGCGTTCCTGTCGGCGAATTTCGCCGCCTCGCATTTCGCCGACGAGCGGCTCGCCGCTCTGCTGGCCGCGTTGCTCGCCGATGCGGGCTTGCCCGCGAATTTGCTGAAGGTCGAGATCACCGAGACGACGCTGATCGTCAACCCGAATGCCGCACGCGCGCTCGACCGGATCAAGGCGCTGGGCGCGTCGATCAGCATCGACGATTTCGGGACCGGCTATTCGGGACTTTCCTACCTGTCGCGCTTCCCGATCGACGACTTGAAGATCGACCAAAGCTTTACCCGGCGCCTAGCCGAAGACCGCCGCGCGGCGGAAATCGTCCGTTCGGTCGTGCAGCTTGCCCGCGAACTCGACATCGGGGCCATCGCCGAGGGGATCGAGGATCCGACCCAAGCGCGTATGTTGCGCGAGATGGGCGTGAAGCTGGGGCAGGGATACCTGTTCGGCCGGCCCGCGCCCGCGCCCGTGGCGTGCGCGGCGTTCGTGGCCGCCGACTAAAGGCTTCGCAGCCCGAACAGAAAATCGCAGACGAGCAAGAACGCCGCTGCTGCCGCCAGCATCGGGGCGAGCGACGGCCGGGCGCCGTGGCGCGCGGGCATTGGGGGCGGGGAAGGATCGGTCTGGGACATTTTGCGGCGCCTGCAACGAAAGAAAACATCGTCCGCGGACCGCGCCAAGACCAGTCCTTCCCGCGCCGCGCGACCGCGTGTCGCAGGCGGGTTGGCGGGCGGGCGGAAGGAGGCCACAATGACCTCGGGGAGAAAACGCCGATGACCACGCAATTGATCACGCACCCGGCTTGTCTCGATCACGATCCGGGGCCGTACCATCCGGAAAATCCGCGGCGGCTCGAAGCCGTGCTCGGGGCGCTGGACGCCGACCGGTTCGCGGCGCTCGAACGCGTGTCGGCCCCGCGCGCGCACGACGACGAGTTGTGCCTCGCGCATCCGCGCGCGCATGTCGAAGCCGTGCTGGGTTCGATCCCGCCGATGGGTCGGTATCAGATCGACGGCGACACGATCGTGTCGCCCGGCTCGGCGGATGCCGCCTTGCGCGCGGCCGGGGCCGTCGTCGCGGGCGTGGACGCGGTCTGCGAGGGGCGCGCGCGCAACGTTTTTTGCGCGGTGCGTCCGCCCGGCCATCACGCCGAAGCGGCCCAAGCGATGGGATTTTGCGTGTTCAACAACGTCGCGGTGGGCGCTTTGCGCGCGCGCGTGAAGCACGGTCTGCGGCGCGTGGCGGTCGTGGATTTCGACGTGCATCACGGCAACGGCACCCAGCATATGTTCGAACGCGACGCGGATTTGTTCTACGCCTCCAGCCACGAATGGCCGCTTTATCCGGGCACCGGCGCCGCGCAGGACCGCGGCGTGGCCGGCAACATCGTCAACGCGCCGCTGCCCGGCGGATCTGATGGCCTCGCGTTTCGCCGCGCGTTCGAGCGTACGATTTTGCCGGCCCTCGACGCGTTCAAGCCCGAACTCGTGATCGTTTCGGCCGGGTTCGACGCGCACGAGAACGATCCTCTGGCGAGTTTGCGCTTGGTCGAGGCGGATTACGCCTGGGTCACGCGCGCGCTGATGGACGTCGCGCGCGCCCACGCCAAGGACCGCTTGGTCAGCGCGCTCGAAGGCGGCTACGACCTCGATGCATTGGCCGCATCGTCGGCCGCCCATGTCGACGCGCTGATGGCGGCTTAGAAAAACTAGCGGCGGGATTGAAAACTCCTCACTACCCCGCACGGGCCTGGCGGGCGTAGGCAAAAGGCGACCCGAACCCGGAGTTCGTCCGCCATGCCGCATGTTTCCCGCCGCGCCCTTTTGGGGGGCCTCGCCCTTTTCGCGACGCCCGCGCTTGCGAGCGAGCGTCGGATCGATTTGCGCGCGGGCTACGTGCCCGGTTTCGAGGCGGCTCCGTTGTTCACGATGCTCGGCGAAGGCTGGCCCGCCGCCGCCGGGATCGACATCGCGCCCATCCGGTTTTCGACCGCCGCGGAGTTGACGGACGCCCTCGCGCGCGGGGTCGTCGACGCCTATTGGGGACCGGTTTCCGCGCTCGCGGCCGGCGCGCCGCCCGCCCGCATCGTGGCGGGCACGACGGTCGAGGACATCGCCGTGATCGCGGCGGGAGCGGGCTTCGCGCGCTTGGCGAGCGACCCCGCCCGGCCGATGGCCGACGCCGCCGTCCGGCATTGGCTGGCCGCGACGGCCCGCCGGGTGGAAATCGTGGCACTGGCCGGCGATGGTGCGCTCGACGCGCTCGCCCAAGGTGCGGTGGACGCCGTTGCCGTGCGCGAACCCATCGCCACATTGGCGCAAGCCCGCGGTCTGCGCGCGGTTGCGCGCGGGGCGGAGATCTTCCCCGATCAGCCCGCCGGCGCCTTCGCCCTATCGACGGCTTTCCTCGACGCCCATCCCGCGCAAAGTCGCCGTCTGGTGACCCATGCCGTGCGCGCCGAACGCCTGTTCGCCGCCGATCCCGCCCGCGCCGCAGCCCCCGTGATCGCCGCTTTGGCGGGCGATCTGGCCGATGCGCCCATCTTGGCCCAAGCCCTCGCTCATCTGCGCTTCCAACCCGATCCCGAACGGTTGCGGGCGGCGGCCGAAAAACTGGGGGCGGGTGTGCCGGCGGCGTTGATCGAGGCTGGACCGTATCGTCGCCTGCATGTGTAGGGTCGACGAAAAAGGCGCGATATCAATTCTTTAACCGGTCCGCGCCAGAATTGCTGCTACACTCGCGGCAAAGAGGGCGGGTCCGGGGTATGGCCGACGACAAGAAACACATCACGCTCGCACTGCAAGGCGGGGGCGCGCATGGCGCGTTCACGTGGGGCGTGCTCGACCGACTGCTTGAAGACGAGCGTCTGGTCGTCGAGGGAATTTCGGGCACGTCGGCCGGGGCGATGAACGGCGCCGTCGTCGTGTGGGGCATGGCGCAAGGCGGGCCGCAAGGGGCGCGCGAACTGCTCGCCAAATTCTGGAACCGCATCGCCGAAAGCGGGCGCTTCTCGATCTTCCAGCCGACGGTTTTCGACCGGATGTTCGGCAATCCCGCCAATCTCGACCTGTCGCCGTTCTATCAGAGCTTCGATCTGATGACGCGGCTGCTGTCGCCCTACCAGTTCAACCCGCGCAACGACAATCCGCTCAAAGAAGCGCTGGAGGAGATGATCGACTTCGCCAAAGTCCGCGAAGGGGAGGGCGTGAAGCTCTTCATCTCGACCACCAACGTGCGCACGGGCAAGATCCGCGTCTTCCGCAACCACGAACTGACGTCGGCGGTGCTGCTTGCCTCGGCGTGCCTGCCGCACCTATTCCAGGCCGTCGAGGTCGACGGCGAGCATTATTGGGACGGCGGGTTCATGGGCAATCCCGCGATGTTCCCGCTGATCTACAATTGCCGCGCCTCGGACGTTCTGCTGATCGAGATCAATCCGATCCGCATCGAGCAATTGCCGGAATCCGCGCGCGCGATCGCCGACCGGATGAACGCGATCAGCTTCAACGCCACGATGATGCGCGAGATGCGCACGATCGCGTTCGTCACGCGGTTGCTCGAGCGCCATCGCCTGACCGGCAGGTCGGGCTTGCGGCGCATCTTCTTCCACATGGTCCAGGCCGAGGAGGAGATGGCCGCCTTCGGCGTCTCCTCCAAGTACAATCTCGACGGCGACTTCCTGTTCACGCTGCGCGATCTCGGCCGGCGCAAGGCCGACGAATGGCTGCGGACCAACTTCGATTCGCTCGGCCGGGATTCCTCGGTCGATCTCGAGAAGCTGTTTTTCTAGCCATGATCCACACCGAACGCACCGTCATCCCGCACGCGGTCGGCGAACAGAGCCTCGCCACGCTCGAGCCGTCCGCGACCGTTCTGGAGGCCGCGCGGATGATGGCGTATCTGCGCATCGGCGCGCTGATGGTCGTCGAAGACGACCGGTTGGTCGGCATCTTCTCCGAGCGCGACGCGTTGACCCGCGTCGTCGCCAAGGAGATCGATCCCGCCGCGACCACGCTCGCCCAGGTGATGACGCCCGATCCGATCGTCATCGCGCCCGACACCACCGTGCAGCAGGCGCTCGACATCATGGCCGAGCGCGGCTTCCGCCATCTTCCGGTGGCCGAGGACGGCAAGATCGTCGCGATCGTCTCGATCCGGGATCTCTACCGCTCGGTGAAGGACCAGATGGAAACCGATCTGCTGCTGCTCGCCGAAACGCTCCTGCAAGGATAGTCCGATGACCGTCGTCGCCGATTACGACTACGACATGATCGTTTTGGGCTCGGGGCCCGCGGGCCAGCGCGCCGCCATCCAGGCCGCCAAACTCGGCAAAAAGGTCGCCGTCGTCGAGCACAAGGCCGTGGTCGGCGGGGCGTGCATCAACACCGGCACGATCCCGTCCAAGACCCTGCGCGAGGCGACGCTGCATCTGTCGGGCTATCGCGAGCGCAACGTCTACGGCGCGTCCTACCAGGTCAAACAGAACATCACGATGGAGGACCTGCTCTACCGCACCTCGGCCGTGATCCAGGCCGAGCTCGACATCGTGCGCCATCAGCTCCAGCGCAACGGTGTGGAATTGATCGCCGCCGAAGCGAAATTCGCCGGACCCGAGACGGTGGCCCTCGCCGGGGTCGATGGGAGAGGTCGACGGGAAGTCCGCGCCAAGCGCATCGTCATCGCCACCGGTACCGCGGCGACCAAATCCGCCTCGATCCCGTTCGACGCGCAGAACATCGTCATCTCCGACGACATCCTGGGCCTCAAGCGCCTGCCGAAATCCTTGTGCGTGATCGGGGCGGGCGTGATCGGCTGCGAATACGCGACGATCTTCTCCACGCTCGGCGTGCGCGTGACGGTGGTGGACAAGCGCGAGCGCCTGCTCGATTTCGTCGACCACGAGATCATCGATACGCTCGTCTACCAGATGCGCAAGAACCGCGTGACGTTGCGCCTGGGCGAGGAGGTCGAGGGTCTCGATTATTCGGCCGAGGACGCCGAGCACGGCCCGCGCGTGCGCGTGAAGCTCAAATCGGGCAAGCAGATCGTCACCGAGAAGGCGCTTTACTCGATCGGGCGGACGGGGGCGACGCACACGCTCGATCTGGCAGCGGCCGGCCTCACCGCCGACGACCGCGGTCGCATCAAGGTGAACGCGCATTACCAGAGCGATGTGCCGCATATCTATGCGGTGGGCGACGTGATCGGGTTCCCGGCCTTGGCCTCGACCTCGATGGAGCAGGGGCGGCTGGCGGCGTGCCACGCCTTCGGCATCGAGGCCAAAGCGGTGCCCGAGCTCTTCCCCTACGGCATCTACACGATCCCCGAGATCAGCACCTGCGGGAAGTCCGAGGAAGAACTCACCCATGACGGCGTGCCCTACGAGGTGGGCAAGGCGCGCTATCAGGAAATCGCGCGCGGGGCGATCATCGGCGACAAGACCGGGCTGTTGAAGCTGCTGTTCCACGCGGATACGCGCAAGCTTCTGGGCGTGCACATAATCGGCGAGGGCGCCTCCGAACTCGTGCATATCGGCCAGGCCGTGATGGCCTTCGACGGCACGGTCGATTATTTCGTGCGCACCGTCTTCAACTACCCGACCCTGGCCGAGTGCTACAAAACCGCTGCCTTCGACGGGATCAACCGGTTGGGGTAGGCCCCCGTTGCCGTCCCGTTCCCGGCCCCCTATAAACCGGGGGTCATGACCCAAGCCGCCGCCGACATCGCCAAGCTGTCCTTCGAGGACGCGCTGGCCGAGCTCGAAACCATTGTCCGCACCCTCGAACAGGGCAAGGGCAAGCTCGACGAATCCGTCGCCGCCTACGAGCGCGGCGCCGCCCTCAAAAAGCACTGCGAGAAGAAACTCGCCGAGGCCGCCGCGCGCATCGAGAAGATCCAAATCGCCGGCGGGGAGGCCAAAACCGCCCCGTTCGACCCCGAGCGATGAGCGCCGCTCTGTCCGAAGCGTTGGCCGCTTCGGCCGCGAAGGTCGAAGCCGCCCTGGACGCATTTCTGCCCGAAGGCGAGGGGCTGGAGGCGGGCCTGCATGCCGCCATGCGCTATGCCTGCCTGGGGGGTGGCAAGCGCATGCGGCCCTTCCTGGTGCTGGAGACCGCGAAGCTTTTCTCGGTCGACGAGGCTTGCGCCATGCGCGTGGCTTGCGCGATCGAGATGGTGCATTGCTACTCGCTCGTCCACGACGATCTGCCGGCGATGGACGACGACGATTTGCGCCGCGGCCGGCCGACCGTCCATAAGGCGTTCGACGAGGCGACCGCGATCCTGGCCGGCGATGCGTTGCTGACCAAGGCCTTCGAAATTCTGGCCCATCCGCTCACCCACGCCGATCCGCTGGTGCGCGCGGAACTGGTGCTGGCGCTCGCGCTCGCCTCGGGGGCCGAGGGCATGTGCGGCGGCCAGCAGATCGATCTCGCCGCCGAGGGCGAAACCCTGGATATCGGCCAGATCACGCGCTTGCAGCGGCTCAAAACCGGCGCCCTGATCGGCTTCGCGGCCCAATCCGGGGCCATTTTGGGCAAGGCACCGGCCCATATCCGCCACACCCTCGTCGCATTCGCCCACGATCTTGGCCTCGCGTTCCAGATGGCGGACGATCTGATCGACGTGGAGGGCTCGGCTTCGGTGGCGGGCAAGGCGACGGGCAAGGATGCGGCGCGCGGCAAGGCGACCTTCGTGTCGATCCTGGGGCCCGAACGCGCGCGCGCGCAGGCCGAATTGCTCGCGGCACAGGCCGCCCGCCATCTCGACCTGTTCGACGCGAAGGCGGCGCACCTGCGCGCGCTCGCCCAGTGGACCGTCGCGCGCGGCGCATGAGCGGGGACGCGATGGATCGACTCGGGCACAATTCGGGGGCGACGCCCCATCTCGACCGCGCGGCCGATCTGGCCGAGCTGCGCCGCATGGGCGCGGACGAGTTGAAGCGCGTCGCCGACGAATTGCGCCGCGAAACCATCGCGGCCGTCGCGGGCACGGGCGGGCATCTGGGCGCCGGGCTCGGCGTGGTCGAACTGACGGTCGCCTTGCATCATTGCTTCCAAACGCCCGAAGACCGGCTGATCTGGGACGTGGGCCACCAGGCCTATCCGCACAAAATCCTCACCGGCCGGCGCGACCGCATCCGCACCTTGCGCCAGGGCGGCGGGCTGTCGGGCTTCACCAAGCGGTCGGAAAGCGCGTTCGACCCGTTCGGCGCGGCGCATTCCTCGACGTCGATTTCCGCGGCCCTCGGCATGGCGGTCGCGCGCGATTTCGCGGGGCTGAAGCGCCACTGCATCGCGGTCATCGGCGACGGTTCGATGTCCGCGGGCATGGCCTACGAGGCGATGAACAACGCCGGCGCCATGCGCGCGCGGCTGATCGTCGTGCTCAACGACAACAACATGTCGATCGCCCCGCCGACGGGCGCGATGAGCGCCTATCTTTCCCGCCTGCTGTCCTCGCGGCCCTATGTCAGCCTGCGCAGCCTCGCGCGGGAGGTCGCCAAGCAATTGCCCCGGCCTTTGTTCCAGGCGGCCGAACGCGCCGAGGAATTCGCGCGCGGGCTGGTTTCCGGCGGTACGTTGTTCGAGGAACTGGGCTTCCACTATGTCGGCCCGATCGACGGACACAACCTCGACCATCTGCTGCCCGTCTTGCGCAACGTGCGCGACAGCCGCGAAGACCGCCCGGTTTTGATCCACGTGGTCACGCAAAAAGGGCGCGGCCATCCGTTTCCCGACGAGGCCGAGGACAAGTACCACGCCGTCGGCAAGTTCGACGTGGCCGTGGCCAACGATGGCGCCTTGCGCGCCGTGCCCAAGCAAGCGGGCGCCAAGGCGCCCACCTATACGCGCGTCTTCGCGGACTCGCTGATCGCCGCCGCCGATCGCGACCCCAAAATCGTCGCCGTAACCGCCGCGATGCCCTCGGGCACCGGGCTCGACCTGTTCGGCAAGGCGCATCCGAAGCGTTGCTTCGACGTGGGCATCGCCGAACAGCACGCGGTCACCTTCGCGGCCGGCATGGCGGCGGACGGGCTGAAGCCCTTCGTCGCGATCTATTCGACGTTCCTGCAGCGCGGGTACGACCAACTCGTGCACGATGTGATGCTCCAGAAATTGCCGGTGCGCTTCGCGTTGGACCGCGCGGGCCTCGTGGGGGCGGACGGTGCGACGCATGCGGGGGCTTACGATCTCGCCTATCTCGGCTGTCTGCCCGATTTCGTCGTGATGGCGCCGGGCGACGAAGCGGACCTCGCGCGCATGGTCGCGACCAGTGCGGCCTACGACGAGGGCCCGATCGCGGTGCGCTTCCCGCGCGGCGAGGGGCTGGGCGTCGCCCTGCCGCCGGCGGACGAAACGCTGGCGATCGGCAAGGGCCGGGTGCTGCGCGAGGGCGCGCGTGTGGCGATCCTCAATCTCGGCGCACGACTGGCCGAGTGCGCGAAGGCGTGCGACGAACTCGCCCGCGCCGGCGTTACCGCCACGCTCGCCGACATGCGCTTTCTCAAGCCGCTCGATCTGGACCTGACGTTGCGGCTCGCGCGTGCGCATGAGGTCGTCCTGACGGTCGAGGAGGGCGCCCCCGGCGGCTTCGGCGCCGCGGTGTTGAGCGCGCTCGCGCAAGCCGGCGCGCTCGATGCGGGTCTCAAGATCCGCACGCTCGCATTGCCCGACCGGTTGATCGACCACGATACCCAAGACCGCCAATACGCC
>JADCGK010000121.1 GCA_020249045.1 Azospirillum sp.
AGCCATGCGACGCGCTCGCGCGCCTCCTTGCCCTTGGCGATGCCGAAATTCTCAAGCGGTTCGGCGACGATGGCGCCGGCAGTCAGCCTCGGCGAGAGCGAGGAATAGGGATCCTGGAACACGATCTGCAGATCGCGCCGGTGCTTCCACATCTCCGCGCGGCTCAGCGCGTCGATGCGCGCGCCGTCCAACTCGATGGTGCCGGAATCGGGTTCGATCAGTTTGAGGATCGTTTTGCCCGCGGTGGACTTACCGCAACCGCTTTCGCCGACCACGCCCAGCGTTTCGCCCGGGAAAACTTGGAACGAAACCCCGTCGACCGCGTGGACCTTCGCGGTCACGCGTTGGAGGATGCCGGTGCGGATCGGGAAGTGCTTCTTGAGATCGACGACGTTCAGCAGCGGGATCGGCGCACTCATGGCAGCCTCGCGCTTTCGAAGCACGCCGCGACATGGCCGGGCGCTTTCTCCTCCAACGGCGGCGTCTCGACCCGGCAACGCTCGACCGCGTAGGCGCAGCGCTCGGCGAACGCGCACCCGACGATGGGCTTGGTCAGGCGCGGCACGATGCCCGGAATTTCGGTCAGGCGTTCGGCGCCGCCCGCAAGCCGCGGGATCGATCCCATCAGGCCGAGCGTGTAGGGATGCATCGGCCGCGCGAACAATTCCTCGACGCTCGCCTCTTCGACCTTGCGGCCCGCATACATGACGACGACGCGCTGCGCCGTTTCGGCAACCACGCCCAGATCGTGGGTGATCAGCACGATCGCGGCCCCGACCTTCTCCTTGAGGTCGAGCATCAGTTCCAGGATTTGGGCCTGGATCGTCACGTCGAGCGCCGTCGTGGGTTCGTCGGCGATCAGCAGCTTGGGCTTGCAGGCCAGCGCCATCGCGATCATCACGCGTTGGCGCATGCCGCCGGACAGTTGATGCGGATACTCCTTCGCCCGGCGCGCGGCTTCGGGAATGCGGACGAGTTCGAGCATCTCGACCGCGCGAGCGTCGGCTTCCTTGGTCGTGAGACCTTGGTGCAATTCGAGCGTTTCGGCGATCTGACGGCCGACGGTATAGACCGGGTTGAGGCTCGTCATCGGCTCCTGGAAGATCATCGAGATTTCGTTGCCGCGGATGCGGCGCATCTCCGCCTCGTCCGCCGCCAGCAGGTCCCTGCCCTGGAAGCGGATGGCGCCCGACACGATCCTCGCGGGCGGGGAGGGCAGCAGACGCAGGATCGACATTGCTGTCACGGATTTGCCGCAGCCGCTTTCGCCCACCACGGCCAGCGTCTCCCCCGGCTTGACGGAATAGGAGACGCCATCGACCGCACGCACGACGCCGTCGGCCGTGAAGAACCAAGTCCGCAAATCCTCGATTTCGAGAAGATTGCCGGTCATAGGCGGCGCGCCAAACGCGGATCGAGGGCGTCGCGCAAGCCGTCGCCCAGCATGTTGATCGCCAGCACCGTCAGCGACAGGAAGACCGCCGGGAACAGAATCAGATAGGGCCTGATCTGGAAGAAGGCGCGGCCTTCGGCGATGATGTTGCCCCAGGTCGGGATCGACGGCGGCAGGCCCGCGCCGATGAACGACAGGATCGCCTCCGTGATGATGGCCGAAGCGCAGATATAGGTCGCCTGCACGACCAAAGGCGCGATCGTGTTGGGCAGGATGTGGCGATAGAGAATCTTGACCGTCGAGGTGCCCGAGGCGATCGCCGCTTCGACGAAGGGCTGCTCGCGCAAGCTCAACACGACGCCGCGCACCAGCCGCGTGACGCGCGGGATCTCGGCGATCGCGATGGCGAGGATCACGTTCTCGAGGCTCGCTTTGGTCAGCGCCATCAATGCGATGGCCAGCAGCACGGCCGGGATCGCCATCAACCCGTCCATCACGCGCATCAGTACGGCGTCGACCCAGCGGTTGAACCCGGCGACCAGCCCGAAGACGAGGCCGACGCCGACCGCAAGCAGCGCCACCATGAAGCCGACGAACAGCGACGCCCGCGCGCCGTACACGACGCGGCTATAGACGTCGCGTCCCAGCTGGTCGGTGCCGAACCAGAATTGCTCGGACGGCGGCCGGAACCGTCGGATCGGCGACAGGGCCGTCGGATCGACCGTCCCGAGATACGGCGCGAATACCGCCATGGCCAGGGCGGCGAGCAGCAAGCCGCCGCCGATCACGATCGACAGGTTGCGCACCCACCAGGGGCGGCGTTTGCCTTCCAGGGCGGCTTGCGGGGCGGCGCCGACGGCGGTCAGGGCCATGTCAGTACCTGATGCGCGGATCGAAGAGCGTGTAGCTCAGATCGACCAGAAGGTTGATGAGGACGTAGACGAACGAAAACATCAGAATGACGCCCTGGATGATCGGATAGTCGCGGCGCAGGATCGCGTCGACCGTCATGCGCCCGAGGCCTGGGATGGCGAACACGCTTTCCGTCACGACGACCCCGCCGATCAGCAGCGCCACGCCGATGCCGATAACGGTGACGATCGGCACGGCGGCGTTTTTCAGGGCGTGGCCCAGAAGAACTTTGTCGGTGCGCAGGCCCTTGGCGTTGGCGGTGCGCACGTAATCCTGCGCGAGCACGTCGAGCATCGCCGCGCGCGTCATGCGCGCGATCAGCGCGATGTAGATCGTGCCCAGCGCCGCCGCCGGAAGGATGAGTTGGCGCAGGAAGGGCCAGAAGCCCTCGCGGATCGAAACGAAACCCTGGACCGGCAGCCAGTCGAGTTCGATGGCGAAGGCGAAGATCAGCAGATAGCCGAGCACGAACACCGGGACGGAAAAGCCGAACACGGCGAACACCATCACCGCGCGGTCGATCCAGCCGCCGGCCTTCCACGCGGCGAGCACGCCCAGCGGTACGGCGACGACCACGGCGAAGATCAATGTCACGACGGCGAGCGAAACGGTCGCTTCGACGCGCTGGCCGATCAGCGTGGAAACCGGCAACCCCGAGAAGATGGACGTCCCGAGATCGCCCTGGACGATCGCCCAAAGCCAGGTGCCGAAGCGCACGAAGAACGGCTGGTCGAGGCCGAGCGTGCGGCGGACTTTCTCGATGTCCTCGACCGTCGCGAGGTCGCCCGCGATGACGGCCGCCGGATCGCCCGGCGAGAAATACAGCAGCGAGAAAACGAAAAGGGCCACCACCCCCATGACGGGGATGGTGGCCAGAAGACGCCGGACGACGAATGCGAACACGGGTGAACCCTCGCCGTCCGGCTTTATTTCAGCGCTTGTCGACGTTCCAGAAGAACGGCACGGGCGAAATCAGGATGCCCGAGACGTTACGCCGGTAGGCCGTCGGTTGCTGGAACATGCCCGTGGTGACGTAGGGCACTTGTTCGTAGGCGTCGGCCTGGATCTGACGCGCAATCTCCAACTGCTGCTGGGGCGTGGAGGCCGCCAGCCAGGCGTTTCGCAGTTCCTCGGCCTTGGGGTTAGTCGGCCAGCCCGGCCAGGCGGCACTGCCGTGGCCGCGCAACGGCGCGTGCAACGCCGGGTTCACCAGATCGGGTCCGACCCACCACGTGTGGAAGATCGACCAGCCGCCCTGATCGGCCGGATTGCGGCTCGCACGGCGCGACAGCACCGAGCCCCAATCCGTGGCGACGAGTTCGACGTTCATGCCCAGACGCTTGAGCAGGTCTTCGGTGACCAAGCTTTGCGTGTGGTTGGTCGGGATGTCGGTCGGCGAGATGATGACGACCTTTTCGCCGCGATAGCCCGCCTCGCGCAGCATCGCGCGGGCGCGCTCGAAGTTCCCGGCGGCGGCGGCGGCGCCGACATCCGAGGCGAGCGGCGTTCCGCAGCTGAAGAACGACTTGCACTCGCGGAAGTACTCGCGGTTGCCCACGACGGCCTGCATGTAGTCCGCCTGGTTGACCGCCATCATGATCGCACGGCGGATCGCCGGGTTGTTGAACGGTGGATGCAGGTGGTTGAAGCGCAGCATCGCGATCGAGCCGACGGGATCGATCAGCTTCACTTCGATGTCGCGGTTGCGCTGCAATTGGGGCAGCAGATCGAAGATCGGCTGCTCCCACCAATCGACCTCGCCCTGCACGAGCGCCGCGTTGGCCACGGCCGCGTCGGGGATGATGCGCCATTCGACGCGGTCGACCTTCACGACCTTGCCGCCGGCGGCCCAAGACGGGGCTTCCGAGCGCGGCTTGTAGTCGGCGAAACGTTCGTACACGGCGCGCTGGCCGGGCACCCATTGGTCGCGCACGAAACGGAACGGGCCCGAACCGGTCGCATCGGTGATCGGCGTGTTGGGATCGGTGTTGGCGATCCGCTCGGGCATGATGAAGGGCACTTGGCTCGACAGCTTGCCGAGTGCGTCGATCATCAGCGGGAAGGGCGTCTTCAGACGTATCGCGAAGGTCCGTTCGTCGACGACGTCGTAGCCGTCCACGGCGGCGGCAAGCGTCTGGCCGAAGGAATCGCGCGCCGTCCAGCGGCGGATCGAGGCGGCGGCGTCAGCCCCGCGGACCGGCTGGCCGTCGTGGAAGCGCATGCCTTCGCGCAGCGTGAACGTCCAGCGCAGGCCATCAGGGCTGGTCGTCCAGCGTTCGACCATCTGCGGCTGGATCTTGAAGTTCTCGTCGGTCGCGAACAGCGTGTCGTAGACGAGATAGCCGTGGTTGCGCACGACGTAGCCGGTGGTCGCGATCGGGTCGATCGCGGGCAGATTGGAGTGCGGGATGAACCGCAGAACCTTCTGCTGGGCGTCGGCCGTGCCCGCGAAGCCCGCGATGCCCACGGCCAAAGCCAGGACGCTCGCGCTCGCAAGCCGCTTGAGGGTTGATTTCATGAAGACCTCCCGAATGACTCGGATGTGAGGGGGGCGACGTCGTTGCGGCGCCTCGTCGTTATCGCCGGTGGATCAACGCCCCCGACTTAGCCAAAAGCATGCCAAGCGGGCGCAGGCCGATCAAGCCCGTTCGATGTCGCGGCGCCAAGTTATACCGATCTTGCGATCGGCGGGGCGATCGGTTCGGGGTCGAGCGGATAGATCGGCCGCGTCAGGTTGCGGTAGGCGAGCTTGGAATTGTCCGATGTGGTCGCCCCTTCGCCGTCCAGGGTGAAGGTCGCGCGTGCCAAGGGCGCGAAACCCGCGCGATAGTGAATGCGGGACTTCAGCAGCAGGAAGCGCCGGGCGGCCGGGTCGATCCCGTTCGCCGAAAAAATGCCCGTATCCCAAGGCTCGTGATGGCGCGAGGTGACGACGATTTCCATCCCGCCGGTCCGGAACACTGCGGTCGGGCCGGTATCGACGCGCACGCCGGTGTACATCGGGCCTTCGACGCGCCATTTGCCGTCGGCGAGGTTTTGGACGGTACCGGTCAGGCGCAGCGGTTCGCCCGCAAGGTCGACGCCGGGCATGTCCGTCTTGCCCCCCAAATCGAGCGTCAGCGTCGCGCCTGCGCCCGCCGCGAACATGGCGCGCACCGCCGCGGGATCCCACACGGCGGCGACGGCCACCTTGTCGAGCCCGGCCTTCAACGTTGCGCCGATCACCTTCATCACGTCGGCCGTGCCGCCCGAGCCGACATTGTCGGCGTGGTCGAGCAGCACGATGGGGGCCGCGTTGATCGCCTTGGCTTGCGCGACGGCGGCGGCGAGCGGGCGATGGACGTAGATGTGTTCCTTGCGTGCGTTCCACACCCGGTCGGCGAGGTCTTGTGCGGCGCGCGTGGCCAGTGCGGCGTCGCCGTCGGCCACGACGATGGTCGAAGCGCCGGCGATCGGAATGTCGGCCAGCGCGAAGCCGCCGAAGACGCTCGCGCAAAGCACGCCGGGTTCGTTCTCCAGCTCGGCCGCGCGCGCGACGTGGGATTTCATCGGCTCGTCGGCCGTGCCCTGCCGCAAGGTTTGCGAGAGCAGGCGCGTCGGCGCCCAGGCCTGCACCGGCCGCCGGCCGCCCGCCATCGCGTCGAGCACCACCCGGCCCACGCGCTCGGCCACTTCGTACATATCGACATGCGGATAGGTTTTGTAGCCGATCAGCGCGGTCGAATGGCGTACCATCGCGTCAGATAGGTTGGCGTGCAGATCGCACGTCACCGCGATGGGCAGATCCGGCCGCTTGGCGCGCAAGCGGGCGAGCAACTCGCCCTCGCCGTCGTCGGTGTGTTCGGCGACCATGGCGCCGTGCAGATCCAGCAACGCGCCGTCGACCGTGTCGTCCAGCGCCGCCAGGATCGCGCCCGCGATCCGTTCGTAGGCGTCGCGGGTGACCTTGCCGCCCGGCATCGCCTCGGCCGCGACGGGCACGACGATCTCCGCGCCGCGCTCGGCGGCGAGCTTCATGTAGGCGGCGAGCGGCATGCGCGTGTCGGCATAGGCCGCGCGCGCATCCTCCCCCCAGTGAAGGCTCCATTCGGCGAACCGGGCGAGATCGGTGACCAACGGCGAAAAAGTGTTGGTCTCGTGCTTGAACATCGCGAGCAGCAGGCGCATGGGCGGTATGCTTTGAAAGGGGACGTGACGCGTGCGAGCATAGCCGCTTTCCGGAGCCGTCCAATGACCGATTTGGCCTTTCTGTCCGTCCGCGAACTGCTCGAAGGCTACGCGCGGAAAGCCTTCTCCCCGGTCGAGGTGGCGCGCGCGTGTTTCGCGCGCATCGCCGCGCGCGCGGATTTGAACGCCTTTTGCCTTGTCGACGAGGACCGAGCGACGGCCGAGGCGCACGCATCCGAAGCGCGTTGGTCCAAAGGGGCGCCGCATGGCACGCTCGACGGCGTTCCCGCGACGATCAAGGATCTGCTGGTGACGTCGGGTTGGCCCACGCTGCGCGGATCCAAACACGTCGATCCGAAAGGGCCGTGGACCGAGGACGCGCCCGCCGTCGCGCGTTTGCGCGAAGCCAACGCCGTTTTGCTCGGCAAGACCACGACGCCGGAATTCGGATGGAAGGGCATCGGCGACTCGCCGTTGACCGGGATCACCCGCAACCCGTGGGACCCGTCGCGGACCGCGGGCGGCTCGTCGGCCGGCGCCGCCGTTGCGGCCGCCTGCGGCATGGGTGCCTTGCACGTCGGCACGGACGGCGGCGGATCGATCCGAATGCCGGCCGGTTTCTGCGGAATCTTCGGCATCAAACCGAGCTTCGGACGCGTGGCGGCCTATCCCGCGAGCCCGGCAGGTTTGCTCGCCCATATCGGCCCGATGGCGCGCACGGTCGAGGATGCCGCGCGGATGATGGAAGTCATCGCCCGTCCCGACGACCGGGACCCCTTCGCGCTGCCGCCCGACAAGGGTTCTTGGCTGCTCGATCTCGACAAGGGGATCGCGGGCTTGCGCATCGGCTATTCCCCGCGATTCAAGACTGCGACGGTCGATCCGGAGATCGCGCGCGCGGTCGACGATGCGGCCAAGCTGCTCGCCGAACTCGGCGCCGTCGTCGAACCGGCCGACCCGGTCATCGACTTGGCCCAAGCGCGCGAGGCGTTCCACACGTTGTGGTGCGCTTCGCTGGCGCGACCGCTGAAGGCGCTGCCGCGCGCGGCGTGGGCGCACTCCGATCCCGGCCTCGTCGCGACCACCGAACACGGCCTGTCGCTGTCCGCGCAAGCCTATCTCGATGCCGACGCCTATCGCAGCGCGTTGACCCAAGCGATGCTGCGCTTCCATCGCCGGTACGATCTGCTGCTGACGCCGCAATTGCCGATCACGGCGGTCGTCGCGGGCCGCGACGTGGCCGACCCCGAGACGCAACGCTATTGGATCGATTGGACGCCCTTCACCTATCCGTTCAATCTGACCCGCCAACCGGCGGCCAGCGTGCCGATCGGCCGCCATTCCGACGGGTTGCCGATGGCGCTGCAATTCGTCGGGCGGCCTTACGAAGACCGCGTCGTGTTGCGCGCCGCCCGTGCGTTCGAACGCGCGCGGCCCTGGGCGATGCAGCCGGGATGAACCTGCCGGAGCTTTCCGCCCGGCGCGGCGTGGCCGCGCTTTCGGTCACGCAGATTTTCAGCTGGGGATCGAGCTACTTCATCCCCGCCGTGCTGTCGCGCCCGATCGCGGCGGATCTCGACTTGCCGATCGCCGTCGTCTTCTCGGGTATCACCGTGATGCTGGTCGTCGGCTCGACGATCGGGCCGGCGCTGGGCCGACGCACCGACCGGATCGGTCCGCGCGATATCCTGGTGGCCGGGTCGGTGCTGATGGCGCTGGGTCTCGCCTTTTTGGGGCTCGCGACGGGCCTTGCCGGATACGTACTCGCCTGGTCGCTGATCGGTCTCGCCATGCCGATGGTGTTGACCCAGACGCCCTTCGCGGCGGTCGCCCAATTGATGCCCCATGCGGCGCGGCGCGCGCTCGGTTGGTTGACGCTGCTGGGCGGCTTGGGCCCGCCGATCGCGCTGCCGCTGCTCGCGGCGCTCGAGCCCGTTCTCGGCTGGCGCGGCACGTGCTTCGCGTTGGCGGCGGCGCAAATCCTGATCTGCGTGCCGTTGCACGCCGCCTTGCGCGTCGATCCGAAAAATCTGACCGGTGCCGAGGGCGAGCCGGCCGAAGGCGAGCGTGGGCTTGTCGACCCGGTTCTTCGGCGGCGCGCGTTCCTGACGATCGGTGTGGCGTTCGGGTGCACGGGGTTCGTCAGCTGGGGCTTGCCGGTGCAGATGGTGAATATCGGCGAGGCGCTGGGCATGGATTTGGCGCTCGCGGTCGGGATCGCGGCGCTGATGGGCCCCGCGCAGATGGTCAGCCGCGGACTCGAAACGGCGTTCGGCCAGCGCCTGCAGATTCTCGACGTCGGCATCGTCAGCGCCGCGACCATCGCCGTGGCCTGCGCGCTGCCCGCGATCTTCGGGGCGGGGGCGATCGTCTATGCGGCTTGCGTGATCGGCTACGGCCTCGGCACGGGGGCGATGACGATCGTGCGCGTCGTGGCCCCGCTGGCCGTGTTCGGGCGGCGCGGCTATGCCGAGATCATGGGCAAGCTGAACCTGCCGCTGAACCTGATCTTCGCGGTCGCGCCGTTCGCCTTGTCGGCGTCGCTGACCCATCTCGGACCCATCGCGACGCTGTCGATTTGCGCGGGATTGACCGCGATCTGTTTCGCGGGTCTGTACCGGCTGAAACGATTGGTTTAGTCGCCCGCGATCGCGCGGCGGTCGGCGGCGTCGAGTTCGACCCGCGTTCCGTTGCGGATCAGTTCGGCGAAATCCTCGTTCGGCACCATGACCGTCAGCGTATAGAGCTTTCCGGAACCCGTATTGTGGACCTCGTGCGTGGCGCCCGGACGCAGCAGAATGGCGTCGCCCTTCTTCAATTCGACGGCCGCGCCGCCGCACAACGCCCGGCCCTGGCCCTCGAGCACGAAGAACATTTCGTGCGCGCGCGCATGCGCGTTGGGCGGCGTTCTGCCGCCGGGGGCGAAGATTTCGACCACCGCGACCAGATCGGTCTTTTCGCCGGCCGGATCGAAGACGAGCGCGAAGTAGTTCGTGTCGTCGGGCGAAATCCGATAGGCGGGGCACTCGGTCATGCGTTTGAAGACGACGGGCGTCATTTCGCCAAACCTTTCAGCAGTGCGGCGCTGCCGGTCGTGAAGCCGAAGCATTGGCGCACGTTGTAAAGGGTCGCGTCCCAGCAGAATTGGGGCGATGTGGTGGCGCTGCAATCCTCGACCATCACGCAATCGTATCCGAGGAAGTTCGCGTCCTGGAGCGTGCACAGAACGCACTGGTCGGCGTTGACGCCGCCGAAGAACAGCGTGTCGATCTTCATGTTCCGCAGGATCGAATCGAGCGGCGTGTCCCAAAATCCGCTCATGCGGAATTTGTCGACGCGGATGTCGCGCGCGTCGATCGGCAGTTCGTCGACGACCGCCGCGGCCCACGAATCCTTCTGCAGCACGCGCGCCTTGTTCTTGGGCAACGGATCGCCCAGGCCGATCCCCTTGCCGGTCGGCTTGTAGACGTGCAGCAACGACGGGCTGAGATTGAGAAGATCGGGCCGATTGCCCCAATTGACCCAGACGACCGGCATGCCGGCTTTGCGCAAGGCCGGCAGCAAACGCGCGAGCGGCTTGATCGGCCGCCGAGCGGGTGCGACGTCCACGCCGATACCCGCGAGCCAGCCGTCGGGATGGCAAAAATCGTTCTGCATATCGATCACGATCATGGCGCTGCGGGCGGCGTCGACGGTCAGGTTCTGCGGCCGGGCGGCGAAACGCAGCGGGCGCGGCTTGGGCGCGCGCCGGACGGTCGATACGGATTTGGCGTCCGCCAGCCAGCGATTGTTGGGGGCGGCGCCCAGCGGGTTTTTCATTCCGGCCACTCCAAAAGCGCGCGCGCCGTGATGGCCGCGTGCGCGAGAACGTGAAAGCCGTTGCCCATAAGCAAATCCCGGGCCTGCGCGCGCGACAGCAGCACGATCTCCTGGGCCTCCAGATCGCCGGAATTGGGCTCTGCCATCCGGCGGCAGCCGGTCGCAAGGAACATGTGACACATGGCGCCGCGGACGTTGGCGCCGGTCACGTAGCCGCCGAGCGGCTTGAGCGCGGCCGCCTCGTAGCCGGTTTCCTCCAGCAATTCGCGCCGGGCGGCTTGCTCGGGCGTTTCGCCTTGGTCGATCCCGCCCCCCGGGAAACCCCAGACGACCGTGCCCACGCCGTGACGATAGGACCGTATCGCGATCGCGCGGCCGTCCGTGTCGACGGCGAACAGCATCGAATAATCGGGCAGCAGCACCTTATGGAAGCTCGGGACGATCTTGCCGTCGGGAAGCTCCAAGCGCTCGTCGATCACGCGCACCCACGGCGGGCTCGCGTAGACCTCGCGGCTGGCGAGGACCTTCCAGGGTTTGTCGATCATGGTTTCCTCAAACGGCGACGGCGGCCGACCACGGGCTGGTCGCGTCGGACATGCCGGTGCGCCCCCCGGTTTGGGGGTCGATCATGACGGCGGAGGGGCACGCGTATTGCGAGGGGTAGATCGTCGCTTCCTGCGCGCGGGCTTGGAAGCGCCGGGTCAACGCCGCGCGCACATCCAACGCCAACGCCGGGTCGTAATCGACAGCCGGCCCGCCCGAAACGTCGATGCGCGGTTGATGGAACGCGGTCTCCAAATCCATGCCGTGGTCGAGCACGAAGCTGAGGATTTGCGCGACGGCCGGCAGGATGCGCCGCCCGCCCGAAGCGCCGACGGCCATCAACGGCCGACCGCCGCGAGAAACGATCGTCGGGCACATGTTCGTCAGCGGCCGCTTGCCCGGCGCGATGGAATTGGCGCGGCCCGGCCGGGGATCGAACCACATCACACCGTTGTTCATCAGCACGCCGGTGGCCGGCAGGACCACGCGGCTGCCGAAGATCGACAGCAGGGTTTGGGTCAGCGCCACCATGTTGCCGTGCCGGTCGACGACGTTGAAATGCGTGGTGCTGGTGCCCGGCGGTTCGGCGAGGCGTTCGGCGTAGGCGGCGCGCAGCGCGTCGGCGTAGGCGACGAAGCTCGCCGCGTCGGCGCCGAAGTGACGGAACACATGCGGCGTCAGCAATTCGAGGACGCGCGCGAGCGTGGGCCCAGCCGTGCCGACGGGCGCGCAATCGACGTCCGCGCCGCGATAGCGCGTGCGGTGGGGTTCGACGAGCTTGGCGCGATAGCCGGCAAGATCCTCGGCGGTCAGAACGCCGCCCACCTCGAGCACGTCCTCGTAGATGTCGCGCGCCAGCGCGCCCTCGTAGAAATCCCGCGCGCCCTTGAGCTGAAGGCGGCGGATCGTCGTGGCCAACCCGCCCATGCCCAGGAATTTCGTCGCCGTCCCGGTTTCCGCCGACGGCGGAAAACCGCCGGGCAGATAGATCCTGGCCGAGGACGGATAGCGCGCGAGGACCGGTGCCGCCGATGCGGTCTTGAGCGTCGTCCAGTAATCGACGGGCAGGCCGCGCTCGACCAAGCGCGCCGCGCGTTCGAGCAGCATTGCCCAATCCAACGTGCCGAAATTCTCGTGCGCGAGGCCCAAGCCCGCGACCTGCCCCGGAATGGCGAAGGACAGCGGCCCGTGGACGTTCCGGTCGCCTTCGACCTCCGGCCAGCCGAACAGATCGCCGCCCTTCCGGCCCGTCAGCTTGAAGCCCGCGGGGTCGAGATTGGCCGGCGCTTGGGGGCCGAAATCGATCGCGACGGTCTTGCCGGTTTCGGCCGATCGGTAGAGCAGGAACCCGATCCCGCCCAAACCGCTGTTCCACGGTTCCACCGCCGCCAGCGCGAAGGACGCCGCCACGGCCGCGTCGATCGCGTTCCCGCCCTCCGCCAGAACGTCGGCGCCGACCTGCATGGCGACGTGGGATTGCCCAGACACGACGCCGCCGAACGAGGTGCCGGCCGTTGGCTTGCGCAGGACAAGGTTCTGGGTCGTGTGGAGCGGCAGGCGAATCACGGGCGATCCCTCCGAATTGCGCGCGGAGCTTAGCGGTTTCCCGCGCGATGCTCTAGGATCGCAGCCATGAACGTTCCGTTGCCGATCCCCGGCGCTTACGTCGCCGGCGAGGGGCCGCCGCTCGCGTTGCTGCACGGCGTCGGCACCGACCATCGCGCCTTCCGTCCGCAGCTGGTCCGCCTGCACAAGCGCTTCCGGCTGATCGCCTGGGACATGCCGGGCTACGGCATGTCGCCGGTATTGCCCGAAACGACGTGGCCCGCGCTCGCCGACGCGCTCGCCCGGCTGCTCGATGCGCAGCGGATCGACCGCGCCCATGTGCTGGGCCACTCCATCGGCGGCATGGTCGCGCAAACCTTCGCCGCGCGGCATCCCGGTCGCCTCCGCTCGCTGATCTTGTCCGCGACCAGTCCGGCCTTCGGCAAGCCCGATGGGGAATGGCAGCGCGAGTTCGTGCGCCAGCGTCTGGCACCGTTGGAGAACGGCGCCACGTTGCGCGATCTGGCGCCCGAGACGGTCGCCAAACTCGTCGGTCCGAAAGCGGACAAAGCCGCGCGCGAGTTCGCGATCGCGTGCATGGCCGAAGTGCCGGTACCCGCCTTCGCCGCCGCGATCAAGCTGATCGTCACGTTCGACGGACGCGGCGATCTTCCGAACATCGGCGCGCCGACATTGTGTCTGGCGGGCGAGCGCGACACCAACGCGCCCGCCGAGATGATGGCAAAGATGGCGGCGAAGATCCCCGGCGCCGAGTATGCGGTGCTGCCGGGCGTCGGGCATTTGGGCAATATCGAGGATCCGGCGGCGTTCGACGCGGCCGTGACCGAGTTCGTCGAGGGGGTCGAGAATGGCGATCGCTGAACAGGATTCGATTCTGGCGCTTGTCGGCCGGTTGGGCCGCGAAAAATTCGCGCCGCGTGCGGCCAAATACGACCGCGAGGCGTCTTTCCCGTTCGAGAATTACGCCGACATGCGCGAAGCGGGGGTGTTGGGCTTGTGCGTGCCCACGCGTTTCGGCGGGATGGGGGCGGACTTCGAGACCTATTGTCTTGCGGCGGCCGAAATGGGCCGCTGGTGCGGCGCGACGGCGCTGACCTTCAACATGCACGCGTGTTCCGCGCTATGGACGGGGCCGCTCGCCGACGATCTGGAGATGGAGAGGCACGAGCGCGACGAACTCGAACGGCTGCGCGCGGGCCATTACAAGCGCATCGTCGAGAAGGGCGCCATCTACGCGCAGCCCTTTTCCGAAGGTTCGGCGGCGGCGGCGGGAAAGATCCCCTTCGGCACGCTCGCGACCAAGACCGACGGGGGCTGGCTCGTTTCGGGCAAGAAGATATTCGCCTCGCTGTCGGGGGCGGCGAACTACTACGGCGTTTTGTGCACCGAAGACCGGCCGGAAAAATCACGCCGCGATACGCTTTACATGGCCATCCCGGCGGACGCGCCGGGCGTTTCGATCGTGGGCGAGTGGGATCCGCTCGGCATGCGCGGAACGGTCTCGCGCACCCTGATCATGAAGGACGTGTTCGTCGCCGACGACGCGCAGCTTCTGCCGCGCGGGCTTTACTTCAAGGCCGCCTCGGCATGGCCGCACATGTTCATGACCCTGTCGCCCACCTATATGGGCATCGCGCAGGCGGCCTACGATTTCACCGTGCGGTACTTGCGCGGCGAAACGCCGGGCGAGCCGCCGGTCAAACGGCGCATGTATCCCACCAAGCAGATCGCGGTCGCCGAGATGTACGTGAAGCTTCAGCAGACCCGCGCGTTGTTCGAACGCACGGTTCGCGAGGCGCGGGCGAACCCCACGAAGGCGGAACGGCTGAACGCCTACGCCGCGCAATACACGATCATGGAGAACGCGAACGATCTGTGCCGCTTGGCGATCCGCACTTGCGGCGGTCAATCGATGCTGCGCACGCTGCCGCTCGAACGGCTTTATCGCGACAGCCGGTGCGGCTCGCTGATGCTGCCGTGGACGGCGGAGCTTTGCCTCGACCGGCTGGGCCGCGAGGCGTTGTACGAGCCCGGCGAAAGCGACGAATGAGCGAACTCCTCGACCTGTTCGACCGGGTCGAGCCGGCGCGGCCCGCGGTTCTGTTCGAAGATGCGGCGATGGACCATGGCGCGTTCGCCGCCTTGGCGGAAACCTGGGCGCGGCGGCTTGCGGGCATGGGGATCGCGCGGGGCGACCGGGTGGCGCTGCTCGCGCTCAATCGCCCCGATTATCCGGCGCTGGTCTTCGCTTGCGCGCGGCTCGGGGCCGTTCTGGTGCCGATGAATTGGCGCCTCGCCGCCGGCGAACACGCGTATATCCTTGAGGATAGCGGGGCGAAATTGCTGCTGGTCGAGCGCGAGCTTGCGGGGCCGCGGGCGCCGCGCGTGGCGGTCCTCGATGCGTCGCCGTGGCCCGAAGCGGCGTATG
Organism: Azospirillum sp.; assembly: GCA_020249045.1. Lineage (GTDB taxonomy): Bacteria > Pseudomonadota > Alphaproteobacteria > CACIAM-22H2 > CACIAM-22H2 > Tagaea. Next base: position 14,829 of record JADCGK010000121.1, read on the forward strand.
CGCGCGCCGACGACGACGCGGCCCCCGTGCTTATCGTCTATACGTCGGGAACCACCGGCCGGCCCAAAGGCGCCGTCCTCGACCAGGCCGCCCTGGTCGCCAACGCGCGCAATTCATGGGCGATGCACGATATGCTTGCGACCGACCGGGTTCTGACGGTGCTGCCGATGTTCCATGTCGGGGGTCTGAACATCCAGACGCTGCCCGCCTTGCTGTGCGGGGCCCAGGTCATCGTGCATCGACGTTTCGATGCCGGCGCCACGCTGCACGCGATCGCGCGCGAAAAACCGACATTGACCCTGCTCGTGCCCGCGACGATCCAGGCGTTGCGCGCGCATCCCGATTGGGAAGCGGCCGATCTTTCATGCCTGCGCGCCGTTGGCACGGGGTCGTCCATCGTGCCGATCGATCTGATCCGTGCGATCCATGCGCGCGGCGTGCCCGTGCTCAACGTCTACGGGTCGACCGAGACGTCGCCCATCGCCAGTTTCACGACGCCGGCCGACGCGCGACGCAAGGAGGGCTCGGTGGGCCGCGCTGCTCCTTCGTGCGAAGTGCGGATCGTCGACGGCGAAATCCAGGTGCGCGGGCCCAACGTGACCAAAGCCTATTGGAACGCACCCGACGCGACGAAGGCCGCGTTCGACGGCGATTGGTTCAAGACCGGCGACATGGGGCATTGGGACGCCGACGGGTATCTCTGGGTCGACGAACGCAAGAACGACATGATCATTTCGGGCGGGGAGAACGTCTATCCCGCCGAGGTCGAAGCCGTATTGACGGCGCTTCCCGGCATCGCCGAGAGTGCCGTCGTCGCCCGCCCCGATCCCAAATGGGGCGAGGTTCCCGTCGCCTTCGTCGTGCTCGCGCCGGGAGCCGTCTTCGCGAAACCCGATCTCGACGGCGCGCTCGCGCGCTTCAAACACCCCAAAGCGTACTTCGTCGTGGATCGCTTGCCGCGCAACGCGATGGGCAAGATCGTGCGCTACGAACTACGCGCGCAAGCCCGCCAGCGCGGGGAACAGGCCCAGTAATCCGGCCGATACGATCTGGACGGCGATGGCCGCCAGCAGCAGACCGAAGATTCGGTTGAGGATGTTGAGGCCGATGCGGCCCAGCCGCTTGCCGATGGGCTCGGCCAGACGCAGCGAAAGCCATACGCCCGCGCACACCACGACGATGCACGCCACGACGGCCGCGCCGTGCGTCCAATCCGTGCCGCGCTTCATTTCGATGATGGTCGAGGATATGGCGCCCGGCCCGACCAGCAGCGGCATGCCGATGGGCACGACGCCCAACGCCGATTTGGTGCCCGCTTCGTCGGCTTCCTCGCGCGTTTGCTGGACGGGTGAAATTTGTGCGTTCAGCATCGACAGCGCCATCAAGAACAGCACGATCCCGCCGCCGACCCTGAAGGCGTCCAAGCTGGTGCCGAGTACGCGCAGCAGCACATCCCCTGTGAAAGCGGACACGACCAGGACGCTCAACACGGTCAACGCGGCCATATCCGCCGTCCGCGCGCGGAAGGCGTGGCCCTGGCCTTCGGTCAGCGCGAGGAAGACCGGAATCGCCGCGAACGGCGTCAAGATGGCCAGCAGCGTGACGACGAAACGCGAATAGTCGGCGAACTCGGCCACGCTAGCGCGCTTTGTAGGGATGCGCGGCGATCCAATGGCGCGCGATGTCCTTGCGCCGGGCGACCCATACGCGCTCGTGCTTCTCGATGTGGTCGAGGAAGCGTTGCAGCGCGCGGAACCGTCCGGGCCGCCCGATCAGCCGCAAATGCAGGCCGATCGACATCATCTTGGGCGCCTCTTCGCCTTCGGCATAGAGAGTATCGAACGCGTCGCGCGCATAGGCGAACCAATCGTCGCCGGTGTTGAAGCCCTGCGCGGTGCCGAACTTCATGTCGTTGACGTCGAGCGTGTAGGGGATCAGCAGATGCCCCTTGCCCTCGACGGTCGTCCAATGGGGCAGGTCGTCGTTGTAGCAATCGGAGCTGTAGAGCATCCCGTGCTCGACCGCGAGCTTCAACGTGTTGGGCGAAAAGCGGCCCGTGTACCAGCCCAGCGGTTTGGCGCCGGCCGCCTTCTCGATCGCCGCGATCGCGAGTTTGAAGTGCTTGCGCTCTTCGGCGATCGGCATGTTCTGATAGTCGATCCAGCGCCAGCCGTGGCTTGCGACCTCGTGCCCGCCTTCGGCCATCGCGGCGCCCGCGTCCGGATGCCGCGCCAGCGCCATGCCCACCGCCCAAGACGTGAACGGCAGGCGGCGCTTTTCGAACTCCCGCAGGATGCGCCAGAAACCCGCGCGGCTGCCGTACTCGTAGACGCTATCGGTGCTTTCGTCGCGCTTGTTCTTGCGCGGGATCAGACCGACGACCTCCTGCAGATAGGTTTCGCTTTCCTTGTCGCCGTGCAGCACCGAGCGTTCGCCGCCTTCCTCGTAGTTCACGACGAACGACACCGCGATCTTGGCGCGGTTGGGCCATGCGGCGTGCGGCGGATTGCGGCCGTAACCGATCAGATCGCGCGGATAGGCGGGGGCTTTACGCGGTTTGGCCTTGGCCATTCTGGGTGTCCTCGTCGGCGGAAGTGAGCAGGCGTACGAAGTTGAGCAGCATCGCGTCCGATCCCCTGGCGGCCACGAACGAAACGCCGACCGGCGCGTCGCCGGCGAAACCCGCAGGCACGTTGATCTGCGGCAGGCCGGCGAGACCGGCGGGGCAGGTCAGCTGCATCGTGCGTTGGCGGACGCGTTCGAAGGTGGCGTCCTCGGCCTCGCGCAGCGGCGGCGGCACGGGGGCGGTGGGCAGGCAAAGGATCGTGCCCGGCAACAGCAATTCGCCCAAACGTGCGATCGCGGCCTGCTGCACCGTCTTGGCTTTCGCGATCTGCTCGGGCCCGAAGCTTTTGCCCGCCATGAAACGCGCCATTACGTCCGGACCCAATTTGGGCTTGGTTTCCTCGATCCACTCGCCGTGCGTGGCCCACGCCTCGGCGCCCGCAAGAATGCGATAGGCGTCGGACCATTCGGGCAGCAGTGCGCCGCCGATTTCGGTGTCGTAGACGTATTCGAAGAAACTGCGCGCCCGGCCGATCCACGGCAGGACGGCCTTGTGCACGTCGGGGTCGGAAAGCCGCTGGGCGTCCACCGCGACCAGCAGGCGGTTGGGTTCGGGGGCGGGGTCGGTTTCGTCGAGCAACACGCGTCCGACGCGTTCGAGCAGGACGGCTTCGCGCGCGAACCAGCCGACGGTATCGAAGGACGGGCACAGGGGGACGACGCCCTCCACCGAAATCCGGCCATGGGTCGGCCGCATGCCGAAAATGCCGCAATAGCTCGCGGGCACGCGCACCGAGCCGCCGGTATCCGTACCCAACGCGAAATCGCAGGCCCGCCCCGCGACGGCCGACGCCGATCCCGAGGACGAACCGCCGGGAATCCGTTCGGGTGCCGCCGGGTTCAGCGGCATGCCGTAATGGATGTTGTGCCCTGTCATGCCGAAGGCGAGCTCGACGGTCTGGGTCTTGCCCAGCAGCGTGGCGCCCGCGTGCACCAGCTTTTCGATCGCGGGTGCGGTCTTCAGCGCCATGTTGTGGGTTTGCAGCCAAGTCGGATTGCCCGCCCCGGTGCGCCGTCCGGCGACGTCGAACAAATCCTTGGCGGCGAAGATCGTACCGGCGAGCGGACCGCCTTCGGGGTTGCCGGCGATCTTGACCTTGTCGTGCCGGGTGTAGGCTTCCAGATTCATGGCTTGAGACCCTTCGCCACATAGGCACGCCAGCCGCCCAGATGGGTGATGTCCGTCGCCGCCTCGAATCCCGACGGTTCGCAAACGAAGCCCTTCACCCACGCGCCGTCGTCAAGTTCCAGCGTGCCGATGGCGAGCGGGGGCGGGACGAGCGCCACGAACGAGCCGAACGCGCCGGCGGGCAACGACCAAATCTCCACCTCGATCGCCTCGCCCTCGGTCGCGACGCGTTTCAAGCCGGGTTTGGGCGGCGTTTGGCCGGCGAGTGCGAAGAGCCGGTAGCGTTTGGCGGTCCGGCAGGCGCGCACGAACCTGCCGCCGCGTTCCGTCAATTGGCCGTTCAGCGGCATGCCCGACAAGTGCGCGCCCACGACGGCGACGTCGATCCGTTCGGACTTCGCGGGGGCCGGCGGATGGGCGGGATGCGCCATCTTCGTCGCCCCCAGCGTAAGGCCCGTGTCGCGGTGGAACGCCTCACCCAAGGCGGCGAGTGCTGCGTCCGACCACGCGGGGCCGATCAACGTCAAGCCGCTCGGCAGGCCGTCGGGCCGCATTCCGGCGGGAACCGCGAGACCCGCGAGATCCAGCAGATTTACGAAATTGGTGTAGTAGCCGAGACGCGTGTTGTTCAGCACCGGTTCGGCCTTCAACTCGTCGAGCGTGAAGATCGTGCCCGACGTCGGCAGCGCCATCACGTCGATCCGATCCCATACGCCGGCGGCTTCGCGGCGCAGTTCCTCCAGCCGGTAGAACGCCTTGAAGGTCGCCACCGCGTCGTACTTGGCGGCGTTGGCGATGACCGCGCGCGTCGTCGGAAAAAGCGCGTCGGGGTTTTCGCGCATCAGTGTTTCGATCGCGGCGTAACGCTCGGCGACCCAGGGTCCATCGTAAAGCAGATCGGCCGTCGCCTTGAACGGCGCGTAGTCGAATTCCACGCGCGTGCCGCCCAGCTTTTCCAGCCGCGCGAGCGCGTCCGCGTAGACGCGCGCGGCGTGCGCATCGCCGAAGAACTCCAGCAGCGGCGCCTTCGGCACGCCGAAACGGAACCCCTTGGGCGCGGCGCGACGCGAAAGATCGCCAGGGCAGGCGCGCGAATAGGGATCGCCCGGATCGTGCGCCGCGGCGGCGCGCGCGACATCCAACGCGTCGGGCACGGTCAACGCGAAGACCGAGATCACGTCGAGCGACCGGCACGCGGGCACCAGTCCGGTCGTGCTGAACAACCCCTTGGTCGGCTTCAAGCCCACGATGTTGTTGAATCCCGCAGGCACGCGGCCGGACCCGGCGGTATCCGTCCCCAGCGAAAACGCGACGAGGCCGGCGGCCACCGCAACGGCCGAACCCGAGGAAGAGCCGCCGGGCACGTAGCGCGGATCGAACGCGTTGGCGGGTACGCCATAGGGCGACCGGACGCCGACGAGCCCCGTGGCGAACTGGTCGAGATTGGTCTTGCCAATCGGAATGGCGCCGGCGGCGATCAGACGATCGACGACGACCGCCGAATTTTGCGGCGTGTGCGCGAAAGCAGGGCAGGCTGCGGTGGTGGGCGCACCGGCGAGGTCGATATTGTCCTTGATCGCGAAAGGCAATCCCCACAGCGGCAAATCGCGCGGCTTGTCGCGCAAGGCGCGTGCGGCGGCGAGCGTGCGTTCCTTTGGTACGACGTGCAGCCAGGTGGGATCGGCGCCGCGGGCTTCGATCCGGGCATAAACCCGCTCGATCGTGGCGACGGGGTCGGCGCCCGCCGCGTAGGCGGCGCGCAAGGCGGCGAAGTCGAGTGAGTCGGTCATGACGAAAGGGACCGTAGCCAAAGCCGTGCCGATTTTCCATCGCAGCCGGATTGACAAGGCCGGGCGGGGAAGGCTCTATCGGCGGGCCCATTCCCCCCGGGAGCGATTCCGATGCGCAAAGCCTGGCTCGTCGCACTGAGCGTCGCGATCGGCGCGGTCTTCCCCGCCGCCGCCCAGACGACGCTCAACGTCTACAATTGGAACGACTACATCGCGCCGGAGGCGCTGCGCCTGTTCACGCGCGAGACGGGCATCCGGGTGCGCTACGACACCTACGATTCGAACGAGACGCTCGACGCCAAGCTGCGCGCCGGCCGCTCGGGCTACGACCTGGTCGTGCCGTCGGCCTCGCCGTTCTTCGCCCAGCAATTGCCGGCGCGGCTCTACCGCGAATTCGACCGGAGCAAGCTGACCAATTGGGCCGGCCTCGACCCGCGCACGATGCGCGATCTCGAACGCTACGACCCGGGCAACCGCTTCGCGGTCCCCCACCTCTCCAGCACCACGGGCATCGGATACAACGCCGAACGCGTGGGCCGCGTGATGGCCGACGCGCCGGTCTATTCGCTGCGCATGATTTTCGATCCGGAGATCGCGCGGCGCTTCCAGTCCTGCGGGATCGTGATTCTGGATTCGCCCACCGACGTTTTCCCGGCGGCGCTGCGCTACCTCAACCTCGATCCGGATTCCAAATCGATCGAGGATCTGAACCGCGCGACCGAGTTGCTGATGCGCGTGCGGCCTTTCGTGCGCAAATGGCACTCGTCCGAATACATCAACGATCTGGCCAACGGCGACGCGTGCGTCGCGTTCGGCTATTCGGGCGACGTCAAGCAAGCCGCCGCGCGCGCGGCCGAGGCCCGGCGCCCCGGCGTGCGCGTCGAATACGCGATCCCGCAGGAAGGGGCGTTGTTGACCCACGACGTTTGGGCGATCCCGGCGGACTCGCGCAATCCCGAGGCCGCGCATCGCTTCGTCGACTTCATGCTGCGCCCGGACATTGCCGCGATGAACGCCGCTTACGTCGGATATCCCACGCCCGTGGCGGCCGCGCGCCCGTTGGTGCCCGAACCGATGCGTTCGGACCCGACCGTCTTCATGCCCGACGAGGTCCGCGCGCGGCTTTATACGATCACGCCCGCGCCGCGCGACTACGAGCGCGCGCGCACGCGCGCGTGGAGCCGGGTGACGTCCGGCCGCTGATGATCCGCCTTTCCGGCGTCGCCAAATCGTACGGGCCGGTCGTCGCGGTCGACGGGATCGATCTGGAGATCGCCGCCGGCGAAATCTTCTGCCTGCTGGGCCCGTCGGGTTGCGGCAAGACGACGTTGTTGCGGACGATCGGCGGCTTCGAGGCGCCCGATCGGGGACGCATCGAACTCGACGGTATCGACGTCACGGCCGCACCGCCCTGGTCGCGGCCGGTCAATACCGTGTTCCAGAGCTACGCGCTGTTCCCGCATTTGAGCGTGGCGGCCAATGTGCGCTTCGGACTCGAAACCTTGGCGATGAGCGAGACCGAGCGCGACGCGCGCGTCGCCGAAATGCTCGCGCTCGTGAAGCTTTCCGATTTCGCCGCGCGCAAGCCAGACCGGCTCTCCGGCGGCCAGCGCCAGCGCGTGGCGATCGCCCGCGCGCTCGCCCGCCATCCCAAGGTGCTTCTGCTCGACGAACCGCTGTCCGCGCTCGACCGCAAGCTGCGCGAGGAAACCCGCCTCGAACTCGTCGAATTGCAGGCCCGTCTGGGCATCGCCTTCGTGTTCGTCACGCACGATCAGGACGAGGCGATGGCGATTTCCGACCGCGTAGGCGTGATGGAGCGGGGGCGGCTCGTGCAGGTGGCCCCGCCCGCCGAACTCTACGAACGCCCCGCCACGCGGTTCGTTGCCGAGTTCGTGGGGCGCGTCAATCTGATCGCGCGCGCGGAAGGCGGCTGGCTCGCCGTGCGGCCGGAGAAGCTGCGCCTCGGCGAAGGGCCGGCGCGCGGCACGATCCGGGAATGCCAGTATCTCGGCGAACGCCGTCTCGTGTTTCTCGACTCCGCGCTGGGACCGTTGACGGCGTCGGTGGCCGGAGATTGGCCGGTGCCGCCGAACGGCGCGGAGATCGCGTTCGGCTGGGCACCCGACGCCGGTACGGTCCTCGTCCGATGACGGCGCCCTGGGCCGCGCGCACGCGGGCGATGTTCGTCGGGCCCGCGTTCGCTTGGTTGGGTTTGACCGTGGCGGCGCCGCTCGGTCTCGTCTTCGCCGTCAGCCTCGGCGAGGCGACGCAAGGCGCGCCGCCGTTCGAGTGGGGCTTTTCGACCGCGAACTACGCGCTTATCTTTGCCGACGACCTTTATTGGGGGGCGTTTTTGAACGCCGCGCGCATCGCGGGTACGGCGACGTTGATCTGCCTTGCGATCGGCTATCCGATGGCACTGGCGATCGCCCGGGCTGCGCCGTCGCGCCGCGCGATCCTGCTGTTTCTCGTTGTCCTGCCGTTCTGGACGTCGTTCCTGATCCGCGTCTACGCGTGGATGGCCATGCTGCGACCCACGGGCCTCGTGAACGGCGCGCTGCAGGGGATGGGATTGATCGACGAACCCCTCGGTCTCATCGCGAACGAATTCGCCGTGCATTTGGGCATCGTCTACGCCTACCTGCCGTTCATGGTGTTGCCGCTCTACGCGACGCTCGAACGGATGGACCCCGCGCTGGTGGAGGCCGCCCACGATCTGGGCGCCTCGCGCACGCGCGCGTTTTGGCGCGTGACCTTTCCGTTGTCGCTGCCCGGCGTGGCCGCGGGGTGTCTGCTCGTCTTCATTCCGGCGAGCGGGGAGTTCGTGATCCCCGACCTTCTGGGCGGGCCGGATACGCCGATGATCGGACGCGTGTTGTGGCTCGAGTTCTTCCAGAACCGCGATTGGCCGGTCGCCTGCGCGCTGGCCACCACGCTTGCGGCGTTGCTCGCCGTACCGATCCTGATCGCCGACCGGTTGCGCGCGAGGGCCGCATGACCCGTGCGCGCTCGACGCTGTCGTGGCTGCCCGCGGCGCTCGCCGCCGGTTTCGTCTTTCTTTATCTGCCGATCGTGCTGCTCGTGCTGTTCAGCTTCAACGAAAGCCGGCTCGTCACCGTGTGGGCCGGCTTCTCGACGCGCTGGTACGGCGAATTGCTCGGGAACGAGCGGATGCTGGCGGCGGCGGCACTCAGTCTCGGCGTCGCTGCCACGGCGGCGACGTTGGCGGGAATGGCGGGGACCTTGGCCGGCTATGCGCTGGCGCGGCTGGGCGCATTCGCCTTGCGCCCGCTGTTCGCACTTCTGCTGCTGGTGCCGATGGTGCTGCCCGAAGTCATCCTCGGACTGTCGATGCTGATGACGTTCTCGGCACTCGATCGGCTGATCGGTTGGCCGGCCGAACGCGGGTTTCTGGTCGTGGCTCTGGCGCATGCGACTTACGGCACCGCGTTCGTCGCGCTGATCGTCGAAGCGCGTTTGCGCGGGATGGACCCGGCACTGGAGGAGGCGGCGCTCGATCTCGGCGCTTCGCCCGCGCGTGCCTTTTGGCGCGTGAGCGTGCCGCTGCTCGCGCCGGCGATCGCCTCGGGGTGGTTGCTCGCGTTCACGCTGTCGCTCGACGATCTCGTGGTGGCGAGTTTCGTGGCCGGGCCGGGGGCCACAACCTTACCGATGCTTGTCTATTCGAGCGTTCGACTCGGCCTTTCGCCGCAAATCAACGCGCTGGCCACGATTCTGGTTTTTGCCATCGCGATGCTTGCGTTTGTTTCCGTGCGGATCGACGCGCGGGTTCGTCGTTTATCCACCTAGTTATCCACATCGCCCCATTCCGCACGATCGGAACGTCGTCGAATCAAGCGCTTGTGACGCGGCCATAAGGCCACATACTGCGCGTTTTTTTGTCGCCTCGCCGATGTCTCGCCGTGCTTGAAGCGGCATATCCAACTCGGCATATTCGCGCGTCGTTTGGGATTCGGGCGGCATGCGAGTCGCGCGCCCGTTAGAGTTTTATCTCGTACACAAAAAAGACGGACGGTAATGCGGCAGGGGCTTCGCGAACGGATAGAGAGGTTCGACGCTTGGGCGTTCCGTCCGCGCGAGATCCTGATCCGTTCGGACGGCGAAGTCCGCATGCTCGGCGTCTCGGTCCGCACGCAGCGTTGGGCGGCGGCGACGTTGTTGTGCCTGTGCCTTGCGACGGCGATCGGCGCGCAGTCCTATTTGACCGCGCTGGTCGAAATCGAGCAGCGCGCCCACGATGTGGTCCGCTTGCAGGACGATCACCGCGCGCGGATGGAGGAACTCGCCGAGGCGTTGACGCGGGCCGCGGATCGCGGGCGGGCGGAAGCGGCGGAAGCCGTCGCCTCGCTGATGGATCAGCGCAACCGGTTGATCGAGCGGATGCAGGACGTCGAGAAGCGTCTGGCCGCCGCCGAAGGCGAGCGCGAGCGCGCACTGACCAATCACGACAGTTTGATGGAACGCCTGCGGCAGGTCGAAGCGCGGATCGTCGCCAGCGTGCCCGACGCGCGCACGGTCCGCACCGAGCGTGCGACGGCGGTCGAACGCATCCGCGTCGAGGCGTTGGCCGAGCGCGGCCGTCTGGCGGTCGAAGCCCAGCGTCTGGCGATGGAAACCCGGGCCGCGAGCGGCGACCTCGCGCGGTTGCGCGACACCGAGCGCGACGCGGCGCGCGCGCAGGACGCGGCGCTCGCCGAACTCGGCGGCCGCACGAAAGTTCAGATCGACGAGATCGTCCGCGTGCTCCGTTCGACCGGGCTGACGCCGGAGCGCGTGCTCGGCGCGCGCGCCAGCGGGGCGGGCGGGCCGTTCGTTCCGCCCGTGCCCGAGGGGAACGAGCAAGGCTATTCGCCCGCGAGTCTGCAACTCGCTTCGCTCGGCGCCGATCTCGAACGCTTGCGCGACATGCGCGGCGCGTTGCGCCGGATGCCGTTCGGCGCGCCGTTGGACGAGTACGCCGTCATGAGCGGCTTCGGCGTGCGGCGCGACCCGTTCAACGGGCAGCTCGCCATGCACGGCGGCCTCGATCTTGCGGCGCCGATGCGTACGCCGGTTTTGGCGACCGCGCCCGGCCGAGTGACCTTCGCCGGCTGGAACGGCGAGTACGGCAATCTCGTCGAGATTCAGCACGACTTCGGGCTCGCGACGCGCTACGGTCATCTCACGCGGATCGACGTGCGGGTCGGCCAGCGGGTGGAGCGGCGCCAAACGGTCGGCCTGCTCGGCTCGACGGGCCGGAGCACCGGGCCGCATGTGCATTACGAGGTCATTGTCGACGGCCGTACCGTCGACCCTGCCCGCTACGTGGAGGCCATCCGACATGTTCGGAAGATCGAATAGAACCCCACCGATCGAACAGCGAGCGCCCGTGGCCAAGCCCCAAGGTCCTTCCATTCCGTCGATCGTCGCGGCCGGTTTCCAGGTCAAGGGCGACATCGTTTGCGACGGCGACATCCAGTTGGATGGCCGCATCGAAGGCACGATCAAGACCCATACGCTGACCATCGGCGCCACCGGCGAGGTGCGCGGCGAGGTGACGGCCGAACGCGTGCGCGTGCTCGGCAAAGTTTACGGTCCGATCAAGGCGAAGGCGGTCGAACTCGGCCGTTCGGCGCGCGTCGTCGGCGATATCCGCTACGAGACCCTGACGGTCGAATCCGAAGCCCAGGTCGACGGGCACATCCAACGCACCGACGAAAGCCTCGACGGCGAGCGCGAATCCACGCTTGCCCTGGTGCACGACAGCACCAAGGCCTGACGCGTCAGACCAGCGCTTGCGTGTCGCCGTCGACGGCCAAGGCTTGGCCCGAGACGTTGCGGCCCCCCGGTCCCGCCAGAAAGACCGCCATCCGCGCGATGTCGTCGGCGTCGATCAACCGGCCGAGCGACGCTTGGGCGGTATAGCGTGCGGTCATCGCCTCGACGCTGGCGCCCGTCGCTGCGGCTTTGGCCGCGATCACGCGGCGAATGCGCGGTCCGTCGACGGCGCCCGGCAGAATCGCGTTCACGCGGATATTGTCGGGGCCGAGTTCGATCGCCAGACTTTTCGTTAAACCGACGACGCCCCATTTGCTGGCCGAGTAGGGCGCGCGGCGCGCGAAGCCGAACCGGCCCGCCGCCGAGGACAGATTGACGATGCTGCCCCCGCCCGCGCGGCGCAGATGCGCCACGGCCGCGCGCGCGCATAGGAACTGCCCGTCGAGATTGACCGCAAGCGTGCGCCGCCATTCGGCGAGCGTCACGTCCTCGATCTTGGCCGTCGGGCCCGCGATGCCGGCGTTGTTGACCAGCACGTCCAGCCCGCCGAGCGCGCCGATCGCGTCCTCGAAGAATTCGGCGACCGCCTCCTCCTCGGCCACGTCGCAGGCGAAAGCGTGATGTCCGGGCAAGGCGGCCCGGAATTCGGCCAAAGCCGCCGGATCGACGTCGCAGACCGCGACCTTCGCGCCCGCCAGCGCGAACGCTTCGGCGATCGCCCGGCCGATCCCGGCCGCACCGGCCGTCACGACCACGCGCAAATCCCGGCAAATCAGATCGTTCATGGCTTCCCCTCCGTCGCGCGTCGGGTAGAGTAGTCCCCTGCATGGGGGAAGGCGATACCAATCGGGGATTGACGCGCGCGCGGGTCGCGGGCGCCGCGCGCGTGGCGTTCGTCCGCCGCGCGGATGGCGTTTCGGCTCTTGCCGATCTCGAACAGCGCGATCCGCTGAAGATCCTGTTTCCCGATCCGCTCGAGGAAGAACAACCGGTGGCCGTGTTGGTCAACACCGGGGGCGGGATCGTCGGCGGGGATACGCTCGACGTTTTCGCCGGGGTGGGCCCCGGGGCGGCGGCGCTCGTCACCGCCCAGGCGGCCGAGAAAATCTATCGCACCTGGGGGCCGCCCGCGTGTGTGACCAACGCGCTGTCGGTGGGCGAGGGGGCGCGGTTGGAATGGCTGTCGCAGGAGACGATTTTGTTCGACGGCGCGCGGCTGGACCGACGCCTGACCGCGG
>JADCGK010000122.1 GCA_020249045.1 Azospirillum sp.
CGGCATGTTGGGGGCGGTGCTGGTCGTCGGGCCGGCGTTCGAAGGGCTCGGCCCGGCGATGTGGATCGCGGTCGGTGCGACGCTGCTGTGGGGCGTCTACCAAGTGCTCACCCGTCTGGTGGCGCGGCACGACTCCGCCGACATCACGACATTGCACACGCCGCTGGTCGGCCTCGTCGTCGCCGGCGCCTTCGCGATCTTCGAGTGGCGGACGCCGGACGCGTTCGGCTGGTTCTGGCTCGTGGCGGGCGGCGGCATGGGGGCCATCGCGCATATCTGCCTCGTGCGCGCGCTGGCGCTCGCGCCCGCAAGCGATCTGCAGCCCTACAACTATTTCCTGCTGGTTTTCGCAGCGGGGCTGGGCTTCGCGGTCTACGGCGATACGCCGGGTTTGTGGACCGTCGTCGGCGCCGCCGTCATCGTCGCGTGCGGGATCGTCGCGATGCGCCGCGCGGCGGCATGAACCGGCTACAACGTGAATCCGGGCTCGTGCGCGATGCGCGAATCCGCCGGGGCCTGATCGCGCGCGAACATCCCGTAATCGCGGATCACGCCGGCCACGCGCAGCCGGTAATCGGCGAACACGCCCGCCCGGCCGGCGGCCTGCGCTTCCCGATGGCCGTCCTTCGTGCGCCAGGCTTGGATGGCCGCTTCGTCCCGCCAGAACGACAGCGACAGCAGCTTTCCGGGGTTCGTCAGGCTCTGGAAGCGTTCGACCGAAACGAACCCGTCCGCAGCCTCGAGATCCGCCTTCAGCGCGGCGGCGAACGCCAGATAATCGTCCTTGCGGCCGTCGGCCGGGATAACCTCGAAAATCACGGCGATCATCGCGTTTCTCCGATCAACGTTTCGGCTTCCGCCGCGCGGACATCCCACCGATAGGTCGCATTCACCCAATCGACCTGCGCGCGCAGGCGCGCGTCGAGCGCGGGATTGCCCGCCGAGAACGCGTCCAGGATCGCGACCGACGCCGAGACGTAAGCCTGCGGATCGATCTTGCCCTCGATGACGGGGGCGAGGATGCCGAATTCGCCGGTCGTCTCGGGCAAGGCGCCCAGCGCGGTCGTGACGACGACGCAGCCTGCCGCCATCGCCTCCATCGTGGCGATCGACGCGGTCTCCGCCGCGACATTGGGATAGAACAGCAGCACCGCGGCCTTGAGCGCGCGCGCGAGTTCCGCTTGGGGCACGTTGCCGTGCGAGACGACGCCGGGCTGGTTCCGCGCTTCGTGGGCGAGGATCCGCCAACTCGGCTGATGGCGGAAGAAATTGTTGTCCGGATAGAAATCGAAGCTCGAGAACAGGTCGAGCGTCGCATCGCTTCGCGCCGCGCGCAGATCCTTGAAGAAGGCGAGCGCTTGCTTGAGCCCCTTGTAGGGCACGGATGCGAACGCCGCGCGGGCCGGCCGCGCCTTGGCCGCAACGACGCTGTCGCCCGGGGCAAAAAGATTTTCGAATGCCGGCCCGATGGCGTTGCGCAACACCGCGATGCGCGCGGCGTCCACGCCATAGCCCGTGAAATTCGCCTTGTGCCAAGCCGAAACGCACAAGATGCGATCGCGCGGATGGGCGAGCGCCCTCAGCGCCGCATCCTCCCCCGATCCGGGAACGAAGACGTTGTGCGCCCAGGCGAAGATGGGTGCGTCGGCGTGCGCCGCGCGCAGTTCGGGCACCGTTTCCGGCGCCGACGTGACGAAAATCGCATCCCAAGCGCCGGGCAGGACTCCTTGCCAGCGGGCTTGATCGAGCCCGCGTAGGCGGCCCGTTCGCTTCGTCGTGCCGGTGAACAGCGCCACGTCGTGGCCGCGCCGGGCGAGCGCCAGCGCCAGATAAACCTGTGCCGATTCCGAGCCCGGCAACGCGGCTTCGAAGGGGGTGTCCGCGTCGTAATCGTGCGCGAGATTGGGATTGACGAAGGCAAGACGCATCGCAGCTATCTACCATACTCCGCGGTGCTTTTCGTACGACGATTGGCACGCTAGGATCGCGGGCAATCGAAGGGGGAAACGATGTCCGACACGAAAAAGCGCCATTTCAAAAAGGGCGAACTGCGCTCCAAACAATGGTTCGGCCGCACCGACCGCGACGGGCTGGTGCATCGCTCTTGGATGAAGAACCAGGGCCTGCCGCACCATCTGTTCGACGGCCGGCCGGTGATCGGCATCTGCAACACCTGGTCCGAGCTCACGCCGTGCAACGCGCATTTCCGCGATCTGGCCGAAAGCGTCAAACGCGGCGTGCTCGAAATGGGCGGGTTCCCGCTGGAATTTCCGGTCATGAGCCTCGGCGAAACGCTGATGCGCCCGACCACGATGCTGTTCCGCAACCTCGCTTCGATGGACGTCGAGGAATCGATCCGCGCCAATCCCATCGACGGCGTCGTGCTGCTGGTCGGCTGCGACAAGACCACGCCCGCCTTGGTGATGGGGGCCGCGTCGTGCGACCTGCCGACGATCGCGCTGTCCGGCGGGCCGATGCTCAACGGGCGCTGGCGCGATCAGTCGATCGGCTCGGGCACGCATGTCTGGAAATTCACCGAGATGCTGAAGACCGGCGATCTGACGCCCGCCGACATGCCCGAGATCGAAAGCTGCATGTCGCGCTCGGTCGGGCATTGCATGACGATGGGCACGGCGTCGACGATGGCGTCGATGGTCGAAGCCCTGGGTCTGGGCCTGCCGACCAACGCGGCGATCCCGGCGGCCGATTCGCGGCGCAAGGTTCTCGCGCACATGGTCGGCCGGCGCGCGGTCGAGATGGTCAAGGAGAACCTCAAGATCTCCAAGATCCTGACCAAGCAGGCGTTCGAAAACGCGATCGTCGCAAACGGCGCCATCGGCGGGTCGACCAACGCGGTCGTCCATCTGCTCGCGATCGCCGGCCGCATGGGCGTCGACCTGACGCTCGCCGATTGGGACCGTCTGGGCCGGGACGTGCCCTGTCTCGTCAACCTGATGCCGTCGGGCAAGTTCCTGATGGAGGATTTCTACTACGCCGGCGGACTGCCCGTGGTGCTGCGCGAGATGGGCGACAGGCTCGCCAAGGACGCGTTGACCGTCAACGGCAAGACGATCTGGGAGAACGTCAAGGACGCCAAGAATTGGAACGAGGACGTCATCACGCCGCGAAAGAAGCCGTTCAAGAAGCAGGGCGGCATCGCGGTGCTGAAGGGAAATCTCGCGCCGTCGGGCGCCGTGCTGAAGCCTTCGGCCGCCACGCCGAAGCTGATGAAGCACACGGGCCGCGCCGTCGTGTTCGAGGATATCGACGACTACAACAAGCGCATCGACGACCCCAAACTGGATGTCGACGCGGATTGCATTCTCGTCCTCAAGAATTGCGGGCCCAAGGGGTATCCGGGTTTTCCCGAGGTCGGGAATTTCGCGCTGCCGGCCAAGCTGCTCAAAAAGGGCGTGACGGATATGGTGCGCATCTCCGACGCGCGGATGTCGGGCACGGCCTACGGCACGGTCGTGCTGCATACCGCGCCCGAAGCGGCTGCGGGCGGTCCGCTCGCCCTCGTGCGCGACGGCGACACGATCGAATTGGACGTGGGCAAGCGTGTTTTGAAGCTGCATGTGTCGGACGCGGAACTCGAAAAGCGGCGCAAGGCCTGGAAGGGGCCGCCTCAGCACGACGCGCGCGGCTGGGTGAAGCTCTACGTCGATCACGTGAACCAAGCCGACAAGGGCGTCGATCTCGACTTCCTGGTCGGCGGATCGGGCGCGCCGGTGGGCCGGGAAAGCCACTGATCGTCGGGTCGCGCGCCGGGGGTTGTTGGGGCGGGGCGGGGGCCTTTATAAGAAGGCCGTTCCCCGCGTCCGCCCTCATCCTTCTTCCCCCCGCGAGTTCTCCCGAATGTCCGCTTTCGATCTTTCGTCCTTCGCCTTGCGCGCCAAATCCGAACGTTTGTTGGGATCGCTGATCCGCGAAGTCTCCAAGGACGCGATGGACAAGCCCGGCCTCATCCCGCTTTGGTTCGGCGAGGGCGACCGCCCGCCGCCCGAAGCGGTGGTCAAGGCCGCGCATCAGGCGCTCGACCAGGGCTACCACTACTATTCGTCGAGCCTCGGCCGGCAGGAATTGCGCGACGCCATCGCGGCCTATGTTTCGCGGCTGCGCGGACTTTCGATCGGTCCGGAGCGGATCGCGGTCACGGCGTCGGGCAACTCGGCGATCCAGATCGCCATGCAATTGATCGTCGATCCGGGCGACAACGTGGTCTTCGCCGTGCCGTTGTGGCCCAACGCCGCCGACATGGTCGAGCATCTGAACGGCGAGGTCCGGCGCGTGGCGCTGAAATACACGGACAACGCCGGATGGTCGCTCGATCTCGACCGGCTGTTCGCGGCGTGCGACGCGCGCACCAAGGCGATCTTCCTCAACAGTCCCGGCAATCCGACCGGCTGGCTTGCCACGCCCGACGAGTTGCGCGCGGTGGTCGAGTTCTGCCGCAAGCGCGGCATTTGGGCGATCGGCGACGACGTCTACGAACGCCTCGTCTACGACGCCGACAAAGCGCCCTCGTTGCTCGACTTCGCCCGTCCCGACGACAAGGTGATGATCGTCAATTCCTTCTCGAAGGGCTGGTGCATGACCGGCTGGCGCGTGGGCTGGCTCGTGGCGCCTGCGGCCGTCGTCGACACGATCGGCAAGATCATCGAGTTCAACACGTCGGGCGCCAACTCGGTGGCCCAACGCGCGGGTCTCGCGGCGCTGACGCAAGAGCAATTCGTGCGCGACATCCGCGCGCATTACGCGCACGCGCGCGACATGGTGCACACGCGCCTGTCGAAGCTGCCCAAAGTGCGCATGGCCCGACCGCAGGCGGCGTTCTACGCGTTTTTCCAAGTCGAAGGGATGACCGACTCGGTCGCCTTCTGCAAACGCGTGGTGCGCGAGGCGAATGTGGGCTTGGCGCCGGGCCGCGCCTTCGGGCCCGAGGGCGAGGGCTGGATCCGCCTTTGCTTCGCGATCTCCCACGACAAGCTCGCCGAGGCGCTGGACCGGCTGGAGCCGATGCTCAAATGACCCGTCTCGTCGCGCTCGATTGGGGAACGACCAACATCCGCGCCTTCCACATCGCGGCCGACGGAACGTTGCTCGACCGGCGCGAGAAGCCGTTGGGTCTGCAATCGGTCAAGAACGCGAACTTCGCCGGCGCGTTCCGCGATATCGCGGGCGATTGGATGGCGGCACCCGCCCGGCCGCGCGCGCTGCTGTGCGGCATGGTGGGTTCGGCGCAAGGCTGGATCGAAGCGCCCTACACCGCATGCCCGGCGGCGACCGGCGATCTCGCCGCGGCCCTCGTCGCGGCACCCGACGCGCATTACGACATCCGCGTGATACCGGGCTTGCGCTGCCAAGGGGCCGGCGGACCGGACGTGATGCGCGGCGAGGAAACCCAGCTGGTCGGTGCGGGGTTGGGCGACGGGGTCTATTGCCTGCCGGGCACGCATTCGAAATGGGCGGTGGTCGAAGGCGGGCGCATCGCGCGTTTCGCCACCTTCATGACCGGCGAATTGTTCGCGACCGCGCGCAAGCACACGATCCTGGGCCGGTCGATGGTGGACGCGCAGCACGATCCGGCCGCGTTCGCCCAAGGCTATGTCCGCTCGACGGCGGCGGGCGGGTTGCTCAACCATCTGTTCGCCGTGCGCACCGCCTCGCTGCTCGAAGGCTTGCAGCCGCAAGCGGCGCCGTCGTTTCTTTCGGGCGTGCTGATCGGCCACGAACTCGCCGAGGCCCGCAAGCTGTTCGATCCCAAGCGCGTGGTCGTCATCGGCGCCGGCCTTCTGGTGCAGAATTACGCGGTCGCGCTGGCCATCGCCGGGATCGAGGCGGCGGCCGTTAACGGCGAACATGCCGCCGCCGCCGGGCTTTACGCCATCGCATCGGCCGCCGGTCTGATCGCGCGATGAAGGTTCTCATTCCCGACGCGCAGTTTCCGGGCGAGCCGGCGTTCGAACGCGACGCGCTGGGCGACGCCGAATTCCTGGTCCATCGCGCGCGCGATCCCTTGCAGGTCCCCGATTCGGCTTGGGCGGCGGCCGACGCGATCCTGCTGTGGCAGGACATGGCGATCGACCGGGCGGTCGTACGCAAGCTCGCGCGCTGCCGGATCGTCGTGCGGCACGGCGTGGGCTTCGACCGCGTCGATTTGGAAGCCTGCGCCGAACGCAACATCCCGGTCTGCAATGTGCCCGACTACGGGACCGAGGAAGTCGCCAATCACGCGCTCGCTTGCGCGCTCGCGCTGCGCCGGGGCTTGCCGACCTATACCGAAATGCTCGCGCTCGACCCTGTCGCCGGCTGGCGCTGGGACACGCCGCCTTTGATCCGGCGTCTGACCGGCCAGGTTTTCGGTATCGTGGGGTTGGGGCGTATCGGCCGGGCGGCGGCCGCGCGCGCCAAAGCGTTCGGGTTCGATGTCGGCTTCCACGACCCCTATTTGCCCGCGGACGAACCGGCCGCCGCACCCTATCGCCGCATCGACGATCTGGGCGAAATGCTGGCCCAAGCCGATGTCGTATCCGTGCATTGTCCATTGACCCGCGAAACGCACGGTTTGCTGGGCGAGGCCAATCTCGGGTGCATGAAGAAGGGGGCTATCCTGATCAACACGGCGCGTGGACCGATCGTCGATACCGCGGCGTTGCTCAAAGCGATCGAGACGGGTTCGGTCGGCGGGGCCGCGCTCGACGTTTTGCCGCAAGAGCCGCCCGACCCGGACGATCCGCTGGCCGCCGCCTACCGCGTGCCGCCGTCGTGGCTCGCGGGGCGGCTTATCCTGACGCCACATGCCGCTTTCTACAGTCCGGAAAGCTGGTACGATCTTCGATACAAAGCGGCCGAAACGGTCCGGGACTGGCTGGGCAAAGGCGTCTTGCGCAACTGCGTGAACGCGCATTTCTTTCCGGCCGGCGCATTGCCTTCGGGAGGGGCGGGCGTATGAAAGCGGTGATCACGGGTGGCACGGGCATGCTCGGCAAGAAGCTGGGCAAAGCGCTGGCGGCGCGGCCCGAGTTTTCGAAGATCGTGCTGTTCGACGTGGCCGATCCCGGCGACGCGCCGCGCGATCCGCGGATCGAGGTCGTCGTCGGCGACGTGTTCGACGCGCCGACCATCGCCAAGCTCGTGACGCCGGACACCGGTGCTGTCTTCCATCTCGCGGGCGTGGTCAGCGCCGGTGCCGAGCGCGATTTCGATCTCGGCTACCGCGTCAATCTCGACGGCACGCGGATCGTGCTCGAAGCCGCGCGCAAGCTGCCCAAGCCCGCGAAATTCGTCTTCGCCTCCTCGCTCGCCTGCTATGGCGGCGACCTGCCCGAAATCATCCCCGACGATTTCCGTCTGACGCCGCAAACCTCCTACGGCATCCAGAAGGCGATGGGCGAGATGCTGGTCGCCGACTATACCCGCAAGGGCTTCGTCGACGGCCGCTCGCTGCGCCTGCCGACCATCGTCGTGCGTCCGGGCAAGCCCAATCTCGCGGCATCGACGTTCGCGTCGTCGATCATCCGCGAACCGCTGGCCGGCCAGAAGGCGGTTTGCCCCGTTTCGCCCGAGTCCTGGATGCCGTTGCTGTCGCCTCGGCGCTGCGTCGAGGCGTTCGTGCGCGCTTACGATCTGCCGGCCGAGGCGTGGGGTTGGAACCGGTCGCTGTTGCTGCCCTCGCTGGACGCCACGGTCGCCGAAATGGCCGAAGGTTTGAAGCGCCACGCCGGTGCCGCCGCCTACGACCTGATCGAATGGAAGCGCGACGAATTGATCGCGAAGATCGTCGCCGGTTGGCCCAAGCGCCTCGATTCCCGGCGCGCTCGCGCCATGGGCTTCGCGGCCGACCGGTCGATCGACGAGATCGTGCGCAACTACGTCGAAGACGACATGCCCAAGGCGGCGGGATGAAGCGGCTCGTCGGTCTCTGGACGCTGGTTGCACTCGCAGGCTTCACGTTCCTGCCCTGGCAGGCCATCGAGGATGGATTCTTCGGTTTCGGCTGGGTCGCGCAATTCCCCGACGACCGGACGGCCAGCGCCTTGCTGTACGCGCTTGCCTTCGAGCGGCCCTGGCTTGCCGGGCTTTTGCCGCCGCTCGCCTTGGGGGCGGCGGCGCTCGCCTTCCCGCGCGAGGACCGGCGTTTCGGTTTGTTCCTGATCGTCGCCGGCATGACGGGTCTGCTCTATGCGTTCGCGCAAGGCTTCGCGATCGGCATTCTGGGCCTGCATTGGAAATGGGCGATCGCGCTGTTCGGCGAAATCGAAACCCCGCAATACGGATTCGGTTGGGGCGCACTGGCCGTGCTTTCGGCCTATCTGATGATGGTCTCGATCGGCATCGCGGCGCTCGGCTATTTCCGCGGCGATGCGTTCATTGCGGGCTCGGTCATCGTCTCCAGCGCGCTGATCCTGGCCTTCGTCTTCTATCCGATCATGACCATGCTGGTGGGGGCCGTCACCGACGAGGAAGGGCATCTCGCGCTCGGCCTGTTCTTCGCCCGGTTGTTCGCCGACGACATTTGGGAGGTCGGCTGTCTGGTCGGCGCGCCGCGCTGCGGGGTGATGTTCAACACGGTGGCGCTGGGCGTGCTGACCGGCGGCATTTCGACGCTGATGGGTCTCGCTTTCGCGCTGGTCGTCGTGCGCACGCGTCTGCCTTGGCGCAAAGGCCTGCGTGCGCTGACCATCCTGCCGATCATCACGCCGCCCTTCGTGATTTCCTTGGCGATCATCGTCCTGTTCGGCCGTACGGGAATCGTGACGTGGTTCCTCGAGGCCGCGTTCGGCATTCCGCCCTCGCGCTGGATCTACGGCCTGCCCGGCGTGCTGATCTCCCAACTGCTGTCGCAAATCCCGGTCGCCTTCCTCGTGATGATCGGCGTGGTCGAGGCGATCAGCCCGTCCTTGGAGGAAGCCTCGCAGACGCTGGGCGCCTCGCGCTGGCAAACCTTCAAGACCGTGACGTGGCCGCTGCTGCGCCCGGGTTTGGCGGCGGCGTTCTTGCTGGGCTTCGTCGAAAGCCTGTCGGATTTCGGCAATCCATTGGTGCTTGGCGGGAATTTCGACGTGCTGTCGACGAAGATATTCTTCGCGATCGTCGGCGCCCAGCACGATCCGGGCCGCGCGGCCGTGCTTGCGATCCTGCTGCTGATGCTCACCCTCGGCGCGTTCTGGATCCAGATGCGCTGGCTGGGCAAGCAAAGCTACGTGACCGTCACCGGCAAGGGCGATTCGGGGCTCTCGGCCGAGTTGCCCAAGACGCTCAAGCGCGTCCTTTACTGGACGACGATCCCTTGGGCGGCGTTCACGATCGTCACCTACGGCATCGTGATCTTCGGCGGCTTCGTCAAGGATATCGGGCGCTTCGACCTCGAATTCACCTGGCGTCATTATTTCGACGCGTTCGCGGTGGAGATGACCGACCGCGGCCTGTTCTTCTCGGGTTCCGCGTGGGACTCGCTGCAGACCACGATCGAGGTCTCGGCGATTTCGGCGCCGCTGACCGGCGCGATGGGCCTGCTGATCGCCTATCTGCTCGCGCGCACGCGCTTCGCGGGCCAGCGGGCGTTCGAGTTCATGACCATGCTCTCCTTCGCGATCCCGGGTACGGTCGTGGGCGTCTCGTACATCCTGGCGTTCAACGTGCCGCCGCTCGAACTGACCGGCACGGGGTTGATCCTGGTCATCTGTTTCGTGTTCCGGAACATGCCGGTCGGCGTGCGCGCGGGGCTCGCCGCCCTGGCGCAGATCGACAAGAGCCTCGACGAAGCGTCGTTCACGCTGGGCGCGCGCACCGCGACGACCGTGCGCCGCGTAGTGATGCCGCTGCTGCGCCCGGCGATCGTGGCGACGCTGGTGTTCAGCTTCGTGCACGCCATGACGGCCGTATCGGCCGTCATCTTCCTGGTCAGCGCGCGGCACAACATGGCCACCGCCTATATCGTCGGCCGGGTGGAGGCGGGCGAATTCGCCCTCGCGATCGCCTATTCGACCGTGCTGATCCTCGTGATGGCGCTCGCCATCCTGATCATCCAATTGGGCGTGGGCAGCCGCCAGCTCGGCCGACGCGGCCAGCAAGGCGCAGCCGCGATGGGCGGGCATTGAGGGGAACGCGACGATGAGCAAATCCACCGCCAAGAAGAAGGGTCCGGCTTCGGTCGAGTTCCGCAACGTCGTCAAGCGCTACGGCACGGTCGCGGCGGTGGACGGGGTGTCGTTCACCATCGAGCCGGGCACGCTGGTCACGCTGCTGGGGCCTTCGGGTTGCGGCAAGACCACGACGCTGCGTCTGATCGCGGGGCTCGAGATCGCGACCGAGGGCAAGATCCTGATCGCGGGCGAGGACGTGACCAACCTTTCCGCCGCCGACCGCGACGTGTCGATGGTGTTCCAATCCTACGCGCTGTTCCCGCACATGAACGTGCTCGACAACGTCGCCTACGGGCCGACGGTGGCGGGCCAACCCAAACAGGCCGCGCACGACCTCGCGCGCCAGAAACTGGCGCTGGTGGGCCTCAAAGGCTACGACCTGCGCCTGCCGTCGGAGCTTTCCGGCGGCCAACAGCAGCGCGTGGCCGTCGCCCGCGCGCTGACCATGGAGCCCCAGGTTCTCCTGTTCGACGAGCCGCTTTCGAACCTCGATGCGAAATTGCGCCGGCGCGTGCGCGAGGACATCCGCGACCTTCAGCGCGATCTGAACCTGACGGTCGCCTACGTGACCCACGACCAGCAGGAGGCGCTTGCCGTTTCCGACCGCGTGATCGTGATGTCGAATTCCAAGATCGCGCAGATGGGCGCGCCGCGCGACCTGTACGAAGCGCCGGCCAGCCTGTTCGTGGCCGATTTCATGGGCGACTCGAACCTGGTCGACGCCACGGTCGAAGGCGTGGCGGACGGCCTCGCGCGCGTGCGCGTGGGCGACACGACGCTGGAATTGCCCGCGCGCGGCGCGACGAAGGGCCCGTGCAAAGTCTCGATCCGGCCCGAATCCTTGAGCGTGACGGCCGCCGCACCGGCCGGCCCCTCGCTGGCCGGCACCATCCGGAAGGCGGCCTATCTCGGCACGCACATGGAATACACCCTGGCGACCGAGGTGGCCGAGTTGTTCGTCGTCGACCGCGACGTCGCCAATCCCAAGCCCGTCGGATCGACCGCGCATCTCGCGCTCGCGCGCACGGGCGTCTCGATCGTGCCGAGCACCTGACGCTCAGAAATATCCCGACGTACCGCCGTCCACCGTCAGGATGGCGCCGGTCACGTAGCTCGCCGCCTCCGAGCACAAGAAGAGCGCGGGGCCACCCAATTCCTCCGGCCGGCCCCAGCGGCCCATCGGCGTGCGGCCTTCGACTTTCGCCTTGAAATCGGGCGTTTCGTGCAAGCCTTTGGTCAACTCGGTCACGATGAAGCCGGGGGCGATCCCGTTGACGTTGATCCCGCGCGGCGCCAATTCCGCCGCCAGCGCCCGCACGAGACCTTCGAGCGCCGTCTTCGCCGCGGCGTAGGCGGGGACTTGGGCGCGCGCGTTGCGCGCCATCAACGACGTCGTGAACAGAATGCGGCCCCAACCGTTCGGCGCCATGCGCCGCGCGCACTCGCGCGCCAGCCAGAATCCGCCGCGCACATGCGTGTGCAAGACGCGGTCGAATTCCTCGGTCGTGAAATCGAACAGCGGCTTGCGGATCGCCTGGCCGGCGTTGGAAATCAGGATGTCGAGCCGTCCGTGACGGGCGACGATCCGGTCGAGCGCGGCGGTCCCCGCCGCCTCGTCGGTCACGTCGAAGCACTCGGCCGTTCCGCCGAGCTTGGCCGCTGCCGCTGCCGTGGCGGCCGCGTCGCGGGCGTTCAAAACGACCTTGGCGCCCGCCCCGGCCAAGGCTTCGGCCATCGCGTAACCGATGCCCCGCGAACCCCCGGTCACCAGGGCGACCCGCCCGGAAAGATCGAACATTTTCATCGGCCACCTCCGGGGAAGAGCTTGCCAAGCCGCGCGCGATTGGGGAAGCTGCTTGCCGACAACCCCCGGGAAAACCGGGCGGGTCCATAGGGGAGGGAAACGACCATGAAATTCACCCGTCGCGGGTTCGCCGGCTTCGCCGCCGGTGCGGGCTTCGCCGCCACCAATCTCACCATCGTCGGCCGCGCGCAGGCGCAGGCGCTGGTCTTGCGTTCCGCCGACACGCATCCGGACGGCTATCCGACGGTCGAGGCGGTCAAGCACATGGGCACGCTGATCGAACAGCGCACCTCGGGCCGCATCCGCGTGCAGATGTTCCACTCCAGCCAGCTGGGCCAGGAACGCGACACGATCGACCAGACGCGCTTCGGCGTCATCGACATGAACCGCATCAATATGGCGCCGCTGAACAATCTGGTGCCCGAAACCAACGTGCCGGGTCTGCCGTTCGTCTTCCGCTCGGTCGATCACATGCGCAAGACGATGGACGGTTCGGTCGGCGAGGATATCCTGCGCGCCTTCGAACCGCACGGTCTGGTCGGTCTCGCCTATTACGATTCCGGCGCGCGCTCGTTCTACAACGGCCGCCGGCCGATCAACGTGCCCGCCGACATGCGCGGCCTGAAGATCCGCGTGCAGCAATCGGATCTGTTCGTCGCGCTGGTCCAGGCGCTGGGCGCCAACCCCACGCCGATGCCCTTCGGCGAGGTCTTCTCCGCCCTGCAGTCGGGCACGATCGACGGGGCCGAGAACAACTGGCCGTCCTACGAATCGACGCGGCATTTCGAAGTGTCGAAGTTCTACTCGCTCTCCGAACACTCGATGTCGCCCGAAGTGCTGGTGATGTCCAAGCGCCGGTTCGACGCGCTGTCGCCCGGCGACCGCGACATCGTGCGCCAGGCGGCCAAGGATTCGGTGCCGCATATGCGCGGGCTGTGGGACGCGCGCGAGAAATCGGCCGAAGCGGCCGTCGTGGCGCGCGGTTCGCTGGTCAACCGCGTCCAGAAGCAGGAATTCATCGCGGCCATGGGCCCGGTGATCGACCGCTTCGCCAACACGCCGGCGCTGAAGGCCCTGGTGTCGCGCATCCAAGCGATCGCCTGACGGAGCGGGGCCCGGCGCCCCGCGCGCCGGGCCCCTCGTCGCTTGCTCGAACGGTTCACCCTGTTTTGCGCGATCCTATCGCGGCTGGCCCTGTGGGCCGCCGGGGTGGGGCTCGTGACCATGGCCGGCTGCGTGGCGTGGCTGGTGATCGGCCGCTACGTGCTGAACGATTCGCCGACTTGGACCGAACCGGCCGTCCTGCTGCTCATGAGCTGGTTCATCGTTTTGGGCGCCGCCGTGGGCGTGCGCGAGCGCGACCATTTGGGCTTCGAGGTCGGGTTGGCCGTGGCGCCCGCCCCGGTGGCGTTCGCCATGCGCTTCGGCACCGAAATCGCGGTCGGCGCCTTCGGCGTGGCGATGACATGGTACGGCGCGGCACTCGCGCGCGGCACCTGGACCGACCGCACGCCGATGATCGGCCTGCCCAAAGGGCTCGATTACGTGCCGATGGCCATCGGCGGGGTGTTGATCGCCCTGTTCTCGGTCGAGAAGCTTTGGCGAATGCTGGTGGCGGCGCGCGAATGACCGGCTGGGAACTCTGGATCCTATTCGGCGTCTTCACCGCCACGATGCTGGTCGGCATGCCGATCGCGTTTTGCCTGGGCATCGCCTCCGTCGCGACCGTCGTCCATATGGGCGTGCCGCCGGTGGTCGTCTTCCAGCAGATGAATTCGGGGATGAACGCCTTCGCGATGATGGCGATCCCGTTCTTCATCTTCGCGGGCGATCTGATGATCCGGGGCGGCATCGCCGACCGTCTGGTGCGGTTCGCGGCGTCCTTGGTCGGGCATCTGCGCGGCGGGCTCGGCCAGGTCAACGTGCTGACCTCGACGATGTTCGGCGGGATTTCCGGTTCGGCCGTCGCCGACGCCTCGGCCGTGGGCGGGATCATGATCCCGCAGATGGTCAAGCGCGGCTACGCGGCCGACTACGCGGTCAACGTCACCGCGAACGCGGCCATCATCGCGTTGCTGATCCCGCCGTCGCACAACATGATCATCTACTCGCTGTCGGCGGGCGGGAACATTTCGATCGCCGATCTGTTCACGGCGGGCGTGGTACCGGGCCTTTTGCTGTGCGCGGCCCTGATGGTCGCGGCCTGGGCGGTCGCGGTCAAACGCGGCTACCCGGCCGACCCGTTTCCCGGCTTCGGCGCCATCCTCGGCCATTTCTTCGTCGCGCTGCCGGGTTTGCTGCTGATCGCGATCATCTTCGGCGGCGTGCGTTCGGGCGTCTTCACGGCGACGGAAAGCTCGTGCGTCGCGGTGATCTACGCGCTGCTGGTGGCGGCGTTCGTCTATCGCGAACTCGATTGGAAGGGTTTCGTCGAAGCCACGCTGGGCGCCGTGCGCACGACCGCGATGGTGCTGCTGGTCATCGGCACGGCCGCGTCCTTCGGCTGGCTGATGGCCTTCCTGCAGGTGCCCGCGACGACGATCGCGCTGATGAAGTCGCTGACCGACGATCCGTTGATCATGCTGCTGCTGATCAACGTCGTGCTGCTGGTCCTCGGCACGTTCATGGACATGGCGCCGATGATCATCATCTGCACGCCGATCTTCCTGCCGGTGGTCAAGGCCTTCGGCGTCGATCCCGTGCATTTCGGCGTGATCCTGATCCTGAACGCCGGGATCGGTCTCAACACGCCGCCCGTGGGTTCGGTGCAGTTCGTCGCCTGCGCGATCGGCAAGGTGTCGATCGGCGAATCGATGCGCACGATCTGGCCCTTCTACGGGGCAAGCGTGGTCGTATTGCTGCTGGTCACCTACGTTCCGGCGATCTCGCTGTGGCTGCCGGCGGTCTTCCGCTGAGGCTCACTCGTCGAGAAACGCCTTCAGCCGCGCCGCGACCCGAGCCATCGCCAGCACGCCGTCCAGATGCCCGCCGTTGCCCGGGATGGCGACCAGATCGGCCTGCTTGCCCTGGCGCTTCAGGATGTCGACCGCCTTCTGCGCGTAGGCCGGAACGAGCAGCAGATCGCTTTCCGCCGGCACGAACAAGGCGCGCGCTTTGATCTGGCCGAGGCCTTCCTCGAGATTGGCGCGATGGCCGGTCACGAACAATTGGTTGGCGCGGACGAGATAGACGAAATGATTGGCGTCCGAGGCGCGGGCGCGCGCGAGGGCCACTTGGTCGAGCGTCGCTTCGATCGCGAAGCGGTTCTCCCACGACGCCAGCGGGTTCCGGTCGATGGCCGCCCAGCGCCGGCCGAAGGCCGCGTCGGCCCAACCGTGATGGCGCGCGTCGATCGTGACCATCTTGAGGGCGAAGGCGAGCCCGGCCGTCGGCTCGGGGCCGCCGTACCAATCGCCGTTCCTGAAATTGGGGTCCATCAGGATCGGCTGCGCCCAGGTTCCCAGCCGCGCGATCGTATAGGCGTCGGCCTCGCCCACGCCGATGACCGGCACCACGCGTTTGACGAAATCGGGGAAGGCGGCCGCCCATTCCAAAGCCTGGAACGATCCCATCGAAGCGCCCACCGCCGCGTGGACCGAGGCGACGCCGAGTTGATCCAGCAACGCCTTTTGCACGTTCACGAAGTCGCGGATCGTGACGATGGGAAAGCGCATGCCGTAGGGCCGGTTCGTGCCCGGCTCGATGCTCGCGGGGCCGGTGCTGACCGTCACGCCGTCGCGGACGTTCAGGTTGACGAGCGAGTCGACCGAGATCACGAAGTATTTGTCCGTATCGATGGCCTTGCCGGGCCCGATGATCCCATCCCAATAGCCGGCGGCCGCCTGTTCGGCGCGATAGCGCCCGGCGGCGTTGGAATTGCCGGAGAAGAAATGCGGCACGATCACCACGTTGTCGCGTGCGGCGTTGAGGCGGCCGTAGCTTTCCCAGCCGACCCGCAGGTTCGGGATCGTGGCCCCGCCGACGGTCGTATAGCTCGGCATCTCGAAGATCTTCTTCTCGACGATGCCCACGCCCGAATCCTGGGCGAAAGCGGGCATTGCCGCGAAAATCGCGGCCAAAACGGCGAGCTTGCGCATGGAATTTCTCCCCCGGGATCTGTCCGCCGAGGTTAGCACCGGCCGATCCACGCGGGAATACGCGCCCGGCTTGCGCGCGCCAGGGCGGCGGGTCAGGATCGCCTTCCAAAAGCGGGAGGATTCCATGGCGGGACGTTTGGCGGGCAAAACGGCGTTCGTGACGGCGGCGGGGCAGGGGATCGGCAAGGCCAGCGTGGCGGCCTATCTGGCCGAAGGTGCTGCGGTCGTGGCGACCGACCTGGACGAAGCCAAACTCGCCGATGCGAAGGCCCTGGGGGCCAAAACCCGGAAACTCGACGTCATGGACAAGGCGGCCATCGCCGCGGCCGTGGTCGAGGCCGGCCCGGTGGACGTGCTGTTCAACTGCGCGGGCTTCGTCCACCACGGCACGATCCAGGACTGCGACGACGCGGCCTGGGATTTCTCGATGAACCTGAACGTCCGTTCGATGTTCTGGACGATCCAAGCGTTCCTGCCGGGCATGCTCGCGCGCGGGAAAGGCACGATTGTGAACATGTCGTCGGGGTGTTCGTCGATCAAAGGGGCCCCCAACCGCTTCGTCTACGGCACGACGAAGGCCGCGATCCTCGGCCTGACCAAGTCGGTCGCGATCGACTACGTGCGTCGGGGGATCCGCTGCAACGCGATCTGCCCCGGCACGGTCGACACACCCTCGCTGCAGGGACGCATTTCGGCCAACGCGGACCCCGAGCAGGCGCGCAAGGATTTCGTCGCCCGCCAACCGATGGGCCGGCTCGGCACCGCCGAGGAGATCGCGGCACTGGCGGTCTTTCTGGCGTCGGACGAGTCGAGCTTCATCACCGGCGCCGAATTCAAAATCGACGGCGGCTGGACCGTCTGACGCTAGAGAATCCCGTAGCGCTTGAACACGTCGGCGAGCTTCTCGCCGCGCGCCAGCGCCGCGCGCGTGCGGTTTTCGCCGGAGACTTTGTCGAAGGCCCGGGCGAAGACCTCGCGTTCGACTCGGCGCGGAACCGCCACCACGCCGTCGGCGTCGCCGAATACGACGTCGCCCGGCTCGATGCGCACGCCGGCGAGTTCGACCGGCACGTCGATCGCGGCGACCTCGCCCCGTCCCTTCGAATCGAGCGGCCCGATCCCGCCCGCGAACACTGGAAAGCCGAGTTTGCGGATCGCGCGCACGTCGCGCGTCAAACCGTCGGTCAGGCAACCGGCGGCTTTGCGGGCGAGCGCCGCCGTGGTCAGCAACTCGCCCCAAGGACCGATCTTCGGATTGGCGCCGGTCGCCATCACCGCGACTTCGCCCGGCTTCAGGTCGTCGATGAGGGCGATTTCCAAAGCGTAGGGATTGTGGCCTTTCGCGACATGATGGACCGGGCGGTAAAGCGCCGTCCGCGCGCGGCCCAGCAATATCTTCGAATCGTCCAGCGGACGGACGAACGGTGCCAGCGCTTGCCCCGGAAATCCGAGCCCGTCGAGCGTGTCCGAGACGACCGAAACGAAAAGCGTTTTGCGCGCGCGCGCGAATTCGTCCTTGGCCATCAGTAGGTACTCCGTCCACCGGTGATGTCGAAGACGGCGCCGGTCGAGAACGAACACTCCGCCGACGCGAGCCACAGCACGAGGGCGGCGATCTCGTCGATCTGCACGAAGCGGCCCATCGGGATTTTTCCCAGCATGAAAGCGACATGCGCTTCGGTCATCTGCTTGAGGATGTCGGTTTCGGCGACCGCGGGCGTCACGCAATTGACCAGCACGTTCGATTTCGCGAGTTCCTTGCCGAGCGACTTCGTGAGGCCGATCAGCCCCGCTTTGGCGGCCGAATAGGCGGGCGCGTTGGGGTTGCCTTCCTTGCCCGCGACGGAGGCGATGTTGACGATCCTGCCCCAACCGGCCTTGACGAGATGCGGCACCACCGCCCGGCAGCACAGGAAAGGGGCCGTCAGATCGACTTCGATCACCTTGCGCCACTCGGCGACCGGGTACTCCCAGGTCGTCGCGTTGGGACCGGTGATGCCCGCATTGTTGATCAGGATCTCGATCCCGCCCATGGCACCCAAGGTGCGGTTGGTCGCGGCCGTCACGGCCGCGTCGTCGGTCACGTCGACGGCGGCGGTGTGCACCTCGCCCGAGCCCGCCAGCCGCTTGACGGCGGCGTCCAGGGCGGGCGCATCGCGGTCCCACAGCGTGACGACCGCGCCCGAGGCCAGAAGCCGCGCGGCGATCGCAAGCCCGATCCCGCGCGCGCCGCCGGTGACGATCGCGCGTTTGCCCGTGAGGTCTATGCGGTTCATGGTGTCCTCCGTCAGTGGCTGCGCGCCGTGCCCAGGCGCGTTTCGAGTGCCGCGGACCAGCGCGACATCGCGAAGCAGGCGAACCAGAATATCGTGCCGGCGAAGACGTAGCCCTCGACGTTGTAGCCGACCCATTTGGGGTCGGCCGAGGCCGCGTGCACGATGCCCAGCAGATCGAACAGCGAGACGATCAGTACCAACGTCGTGTTCTTCGACAGCGCGATGAACTCGTTGGCGAGTGCCGGCAGCGAGATGCGAAGCGCTTGCGGCAGCACGATCAGCACCGTCGCGCGCCAATAGCCGAGACCGAGCGCCGCCGCCGCCTCGTACTGGCCCTTGGGTACGGCTTGCAGCCCGCCGCGGATCGCTTCGGCCATGTAGGCGGCGACGACTAGCGTCAGCCCCACGACCGCGCGGATCAACCGGTCGACGTTGACCGGCAGGATGAGGGGCAAAAGAAGGGACGCAAGGAAGATCACCGCAATGATCGGGACGCCGCGCCAGAATTCGATGAACGCGACCGACAACGTGCGGATCACCGGCAACTCGGACTGGCGGCCCAGCGCCAGCAACACGCCGAGCGGAAACGCGAAGATGCCGGCGTAGACGGTCATGAACACCGTCAGCATCAGCCCGCCCCATTGGCGCGTCTCGACATACGCCAAGCCCCCGAAACCGCCCAGCAGCAGCCACAACCCGACGAACGGGTAGACGCCCAACAGCAAACCGACGGCGATCCGCCGGCCCGGCGCGCGGTCCCACGCCGCCCAGACGGTCAAGACCGCCAGCAACGCGCCCGCCGCATCCACGCGCCAAGTCTGCGCCGCCGGATAAAGCCCGTACATGAACTGGTCGAAGCGCGCGCGGACGAACACCCAGCACGCCCCGCCCGAATCGCACGCCGTGCGGTCGTCGCCGATCCAATCCGCGCGCAGCAACGTCCAATCCACTATCGGCGGCACGATCCGCCAGACGATCCAAACGCAAGCCAGCGTGATGGCCGCGTCGAGCCATGTCGCGAAAAGATTGGCCCGGATCCAGACGAGCGGCTTCATCGCGTCACCAGTGCGATGCGCGCGTTGTACCAATTCATGAACGCCGACACCGCGAGCCCGATCGACAGATAGATGGCAAGCGTGATGGCGATGATTTCGATCGCCTGGCCGGTCGCGTTCAACGCCGAACCCATGAACACGCTGACGATTTCGGGATACGCGATCGCGGCCCCGAAGGACGAATTCTTCAGCAGGTTCAGGTACTGGCTGGTCATCGGCGGCACCATCACCCGCAGCGCTTGCGGAATCACGATCAGGCGCAAGGTTTGCCCCGGCGTGAGGCCGAGGGACAACGCGGCCTCCTTCTGGCCTTTGCCGACGGCCAGAATGCCGCCGCGCACGACCTCCGCGACGAAGCCGGCCGTATAGGTCACGAGGGCGGCGAACAGCGCCACGAATTCGGGGATCAGAACGAATCCGCTGCGGAAGTTGAAGCCGCGCAACGCCGGGGCGTCCCACGGCGTGGATAGGATCGAAAACGCGATCCCGGCGAGCGGTGCCGCGCCCAGCAACCCCAGGCCGGCAAGCCACAATGGGAACGCTTGGCCGGTCGCCGCCTGGCGACGGCGCGCCCAGCGCCGCACGATCAGAAACAGCGCCGCGCCCAGCGCCAGCACGATGGGGACGACGGCGAACGCCGACGCGTCGACCGGGGCGGGCACGTAAAGCCCGCGGTTGTTCAGGAACGCGATGCCGCCGAAATCCCAGGACGCGCGCGGCGGTGGCAGGGCGCGGATCACGCCGAAATACCAGAAGAACACGAACAGCAGCAGTGGGATGTTGCGCACGAACTCGACG
>JADCGK010000123.1 GCA_020249045.1 Azospirillum sp.
ATGCCGTTGGCCGGCGCACCGTTCTGCGCCAGCGCATAGGCCAGCGTGTCGCCGTCCACGTCGTTGGCACTCAGCTGGCCCGTGACCGTTTGGTCCTCGTTGCCCGAGGCCGCCCCGCCCGCCGTCGTCGGCGTGTCGTTCACCGCCGCGACGTTGACCGACACCGTGCCCGTCGTCGTCCCACCCTTGCCGTCGTCCACCGTGTAGGTGAACGTGTCCGTACCGTTGAAGTTCGCCGCCGGCACATACGCGAACGTGCCGTCCGCGTTCAGCGTCACCGCACCGTTCGCCGGACCCTGGCCGAGCGCGAAGGTCAACGTGTCGCCATCGATATCCGAACCCGTCACGCGACCGGCGATCGAGCCGTCTTCCTGACCCGCGATCGACGCGTTCGATGTGGTCGGCACGTCGTTCACCGACGCCACGTTGACCGACACCGTACCAAGCGCCGTCCCGCCCTTACCGTCGCTGACGGTATAGGTGAAGCTGTCGGTGCCGTTGAAGTTGGCGTTCGGCGTGTAGGTGTAGGACCCTTCCGGGTTCAGCGTCAGGGTGCCATTGGCCGGCGCGCCGTTCGCGGCGAGAGCGAACGTCAATTGATCGCCATCGGCGTCCGTCGCGACGAGTTGGCCCACGATCGCGGCATCCTCGGCGCCCGCGCGCGTGGCGTCTTGTGCGTCCGGCGCGGTGTTCAAGCCCAGATTCGCGGTCGGCACGACGACGCCGTTGAGGAACTCGAGGAACTCGACGTTGGCAAGCGTATCCGCGCCATCGGCGGCCCCTGCGCCGACGCCGGTGACCACGAGCGCACCGGTCGCGTCGCGCGAGAAGACGTAATCGGAAATGTAACTTGAGTAGACCGATGTATCGGTACCGGAACCGCCGTCGATGCGATCGTTGCCGGCCCCGCCGATGATCCGATCGTTGCCGCCGTGCTGGGCGACATCCGGCACGGTCGCGGTCGTCGAGATCGCGCGGATCAAAAAGTCGGAGCTGTCGTTGATGATCGCGCCTTGCGCGGGCGCGCCGGTGGCCGACACGTAAGGCCCCGCCCACATCACGAGTGTGTCGAATGCGACGTCGCCCGGCGGATCGACAGTGAAACTTTGGTTGCCCGTTCCACCGTTCGCGGTCACGACGCCTTGGGCGACGACCGCGCCGTCGTTCAGGATGGACCAGAACGCTTGTTCGGCCTTGTTGTAGTCGGCGCCCGATTGCGGACCGTAGAAATAGGCGAGCGAAACCGTTGCCGTATTCACGTCGCCGGCGAAGGCCACCGATACGGTCTCCGACGTTTGGCTGATCGGGTCGTAACCGGTCTCCGCCTTGATCGACGGCCGCGACGCCTGATTGCCCGAGGCTCCGAAGCCGTCGGCCGTGAAGGCCACATTGGCCGACGACGAACCGGTGAGCGTGCCGCCCGAGCCGATGTTCTGCGCCGCGAGGTTGAGCCCCGCCCAACTCGACTGTCCGCCGCCGCCATAGGCGGCCGTGACGGTCAAAGTGGCGCCTTCGTTGCCGGCGCCGCCGAAAATCACGTCGTCGCCCGCGCCGCCGAGCAGCAGATCGTTGCCGCGCCCGCCGTCGACCCGATCGGCGCCGTCGCCGCCGGACAGCGTGTCCGCGCCCGCTCCGCCGAACAGCGCATCGTTGCCCGTTCCGCCGGTCAGCCAGTCGTTGCCCGCACTCGACCAAAGCGTATCGTTGCCCGCGCCGCCGTCGATGGTGATGTTGCCGTAGGTGAAATTGGCGCTGGTCAGATCGACGATGTCGTTGCCGTCGCCCGCTTCGATCGTTTCCACGGCGCGAATGCGCGCACCGGCGTTCGGGGTGGGGCTGTAGGGATCGTCGAGGAAGATCGCATCGTTCCCGGCGCCCAAGCGCAGGATGTCGATGCCCGCCCCCCCGTCGAACACGTCGTGGCTGCGGGTCATGCCCGCGATCGAGATGGTCTCGCCGGTACCGGGCGCACCGGGGCTGCCGGCGTTCAAAGCGGCCCAACCGCTCGTCCAGGTGGCATCGGCCGACCCGACGAGCGTGTCGTTGCCGCCCCCGCCTTGGAGCAGATCGGTTCCAGCGCCGCCTTCCAAGCGATCGTTCCCGTCGCCGCCGGATAGCGTGTCGTTACCCGCATTGCCACGCAGAGTTTCGTTCGCGGCCGTCCCGGTCAGCGCATCGTTGCCCGCCCCGCCTTCGAGGTTCGGTTGCGCCGCACCGCCATTGCCATTGCCGAACCCGGTATTCGCACCGTTTCCGTTGCCGTTCGAGTTGGCACCCGCATTGCCATTGTCGAGTCCGGCGGCCACGCCCGGCGCGTTGGCGCCGTTGGCGCCCGCGTTGGGGCTGGCATTGCCCGAGGCACCGCCCGGCGTGCCGGTGGTACCGGTATTGCCGCCGAGGCTCGCAACGGGATCGTTATTCGATGGCGTCAGGACGGGCGTGAATTGGAAGCTCTGCGCGAACGCGTTCTGCGCGCCAAAATTGCTAGCTTCGAAATTCGTCAGGCGGACGCGCGTCGTTGATCCGACGAAGGAGAGAACCGTATCCCGACCTTGCTGATCGATCAGCAAATTCGAGGCGCTCAACCCGGCCCCTTCAAACCGCAAGGTCGTCGACCCCAGCGAGAAGCCGTCGACGACGACGTCTTGCCCGGCGGCGATCGAAAAGGTCTGCGGTTTTGCCATCGACGACGACCCGCTAGTTCTTTCGAGCGGTTGGACTCCGTCGCCGGCCCCCCTTTCTGAGGTGCAAGCCGAGTTTCCGTGCTCTTTCGGACGCTGTGGCAGACGGGTACCGACTGCCCAGATTCCGACCTCGCTAAAGTATTAGCCCGACCTGAAGAGGTCAACATTAGTCTACAGAATGTATAAAACTTATCTGCTTCGTATATATTTTGTTTTTTATTATATACTTGGCTCATTTCCATAATGCAACACCACACTATTTTAGTAGGATTAAGACGCTTTTGTCGCAGCCGCTCAAAAGTCAGGCAACAGCGTCTGCTGTAGGGGCCGAATCCCCCATATTGAATGATTTCAAACCATTATGGAGCATTCCTCCGCCGCGACCTTCGCATGCCGTGGCGACGCCCCGTATCGCGACGAATCCGCGCAGCGCCGAGATGCGCTAAGAAGAAGCCCCAAACCTTGCGAAGAGCACGGAACCCCGATGCGCCCCGATCGGATCGAATCGAAATGGATCGACGCGTTCACCCGCGTCTTCGAGCTTTGCGCGGTCGGGCGCGGCGATGCCGTCGCCTTGCTGTCCGAAACCCAGTCGCGCGCGCTGAACGTCCAGTTGGCGGAACTCGCTTTGGGGCGCTTGGGCGCCCGCTGGTTCCACGTCGTGCTGCCGACGCCAACACAGAGCGCGCCCGTCCCGGTGCGCTCGACCGGCGCCTCGAACGCCTTGCAGGGCTTGGAACCGGCGATCGCGGCCCTCAGATCGGCGGCGGTCGTGGTGGATTTGACATGCGAAGGCTTGCTGCACGCGCCCGAACTGCCTGCGATTCTGGGCGGGGGGGCGCGCGTGTTGATGGTCTCCGACGAGCATCCCGACGCGCTCGAACGCCTGGTCCCCGACCCCGCGCTCGAACCCGTCGTCAAAGCGGCGATCAAGCGGCTTAAATCGGCCGGCCGGATGACTGTGACGTCCAAGGCCGGTACGGATTTGGCGGTCGACCTGCGCGGCGCGCGCGTCGGCGGCGTCTGGGGGTATACGACCAAGCCCGGCACGGTCGCGCACTGGCCCGGCGGGCTGTGCCTTGCGTTTCCGGCCGCGGGCGCCGTTTCGGGCCGCCTCGTCCTGGCGCCGGGCGACGTCAATCTAACCTTCAAGCGCTATCTCGAAACGCCGGTCGCGTTCGATATCGCCGATGACCGCGTCGTGCGCGTGGAAGGGACCGGTCTCGACGCCGAACTGACGCGCGCCTACTTCGCGGCATGGAAAGATCCCGCCGCCTACGCGGTCAGCCATGTCGGCTGGGGGTTGAATCCGGCCGCGCGCTGGGAGGCGCTCGCGATGTACGACAAGAACGACTTCAACGGCACCGAACTGCGCGCCTTCGCCGGCAATTTCCTCTATTCGACCGGCGCCAACGAGACCGCGGGCCGCCACACGCTCGGCCATTTCGATCTGCCCATGCGCGGATGCACGGTGGCGCTCGATGGCACGCCGGTCGTGGCGGACGGCGAACTCGTCCCATAAACCCGCATCGGGATTGACCTGCATCAATGTGACGCGGTTCGCGCCGGCGCATGGTCTTCGCGCGCGCCCCTTTCGGGCCGCGAGGGAGACACGCCATGGACACCGCCGATTTCGCCTATCTGACGTTCGCCATCGTCGCGTTCTGCGCCTTCGCCGCGACGCTGTTCCTCGTATCGCAGGAGGACTCGGCCCGTCGCGACGGCCAATTCACGAAGGATGCCTACGCGGCCAACGACGACGTGCGTCAAGGCGCCCGCAAGGCCGCCTGATCCTCGACTTTCGGCGCGAACGCGTCGGCGCGGACCGGCCGCAACGGAAAGCGGAAGGTCGGCGCCGTCGCGGCGCCGACGGTCTGCGCCACCGCCGGATGGCATGTCCGGCCCTGGCAGAAGCCCATGCCCGCGCGGCTGGCGAGCTTCGCCTCGCGCGGCCCCGACAGTTCAAGCTCGACCGCGCGCCGGAGCGCGTGAACTTCGACCGCCTCGCACCGGCATAACATCGCATCGTCCGCCATCTCGCGTGCCGGCGGTCGCGACCATTCGGCCAAAGCGCGCGCCGCGCGCAGGAAGCGCACGCGCCGCGCCCGCGCCGCTGCGACCGCGCGCGCGAGTTCGACGCTCGGCGTGCGGCCCGCGCGCTCGACGATCGTCGCTGCGGCGATCACGCCATCGCACAACGCCGCCTCCACTCCGCCGATCCCGCGCGTCTCCCCGATCGCATAGACGCCGGGCACCCTGGTTTCGCCCACGCCGTCCACCATCGCGTGCCAACCACCCAATGCCGGATCGTGGCCGAGCGCGCAACCCGCCTGCCCCGCGAGTTCGACGTTCGGCCGCAAGCCCAAACTCGTCCCCACGACCGCGACTTTGCGCGCGTGGACCTCGCCGTTGGCCAGATTGCGGATCGTCGCGACCAATGTGCCGCCATCCGCGTCGATCCGGTCGAGCACGCGGCGACGCAGGATCGGCACGCCCGCGCGGCGCAAGCGCCACTCATACCCGATCGCCTGGCGCAACAGGCCCGGCGCGTTCATCAAC
>JADCGK010000124.1 GCA_020249045.1 Azospirillum sp.
CACGGCGACCTTGAGCGTCAGCACGCGCGCGGGAATTCCATCGAGCAGCCGGCCGAACGCGGCCTTGTAGGCGGCATCGAACGCGGCTTGGATCGCGGCGCCGTCGGGGGCGAGGCCGGCGAGCGGCACGCCCAGCGTGTGGGTCTGGCCAACATAGCTCATGTCGAGTTCGACGCTCGTCTCCACGCCTTCGAGCTTCACGCCCGCGCGGGCGATCAGCGCGCGCCCGGCTTCAGCGGCTTCGCCGATCGCAGCGCGCAGCGCCGCCCCGTCGAGGGCGTCGAGCGGCTTGTTGATCGTGCGCGTGAAGTCGTGGCGCATATCGGCGATCACGCAGCCCAATGCCGAGGTCACGCCCGGATAGCGCGGCACGAGCGTCGAGCCGAGTCCGGTTTCCTTCATCAACGCGCCCGCGTGCAGGGCGCCCGCGCCGCCGAACGGCATCAAGGCGAAGCGCTTGGGTTCGTGCCCGCGCTCGATCGAAACCAGGCGCAAAGCCCCGGCCATGCGCGAATTCGCCACGCGCACGATGGCCTCGGCGGCGGCGTAGGTGTCGAGGCCCAAGGGCTTGCCGACCGCTTCGTCGATCGCGCGGGCGGCGGCGGCGACGTCGAGCGACTTCAGCTTGCCGCCGATCGGCCGTTCGGCGTTGATTCGTCCGAGTACGACGTTGGCGTCGGTCACGGTGGGGCGCGTGGCGCCCTTGGCGTAGCAAACCGGCCCCGGATCCGACCCGGCGCTTTCGGGCCCGATTTGCAGCAACCCGCCGCGATCGACCCATGCGATGGAACCGCCGCCCGCGCCGATGGTCGTGATCTCGATCATCGGCGTGCGCACCACCAAGCCGAACTCGACCGTCGTTTGCGCCGCCAGTGCTGCTTTGCCGCCGGCGATCAGCGCCACGTCGAAGGACGTGCCGCCCATATCGCCGGTCAGAACGTCCGGAAAGCCGGCGCTTTGGGCGATATGCGCGGCCGCGATCACGCCCGCCGCGGGACCGGACAAAGCGGTGCGCACGGGCAAACGCGCCGCCGTTTCGACCGACATCACGCCGCCGTTGGATTGGACGATCAGCAATTGGCCTTTGGCGCCCGCGCCTTTCAGTCGCGCATCGAGCCGCGACAGGTAGGATGCGACGACCGGCTGCAGATAGGCGTTCAGCGAGGCGGTGGACGCGCGCTCGAACTCGCGGATCTCGGGCAGGATTTCATGGCTGGCCGTGACGTACGGGTTCGGCCAGATCTTGCGCACGGCCGCCGCCGCCGCGCGTTCGTTGGCATCGTTGGCATAGGCGTTGACGAAGACGATCGCGATCGCCTCCGCGCCCATCGCCAGAAGGCGTTTGGCCTCGCGTTCGACGGCGTCGAGATCCACGGCCTCGCGCAGCGTGCCGTCGGCCAGCGTGCGCTCGGGCACTTCGGCGCGGAAATCGCGCGGGATCGCGGGCACGAATTCGCCCCACAACCCCCAGGTCTGGCGCCGGTCGCGCCGGCGCATTTCCAGCACGTCGCGGAATCCGGCCGTCATCAGAACGCCGGTCTTCGCCCCTTTGCGTTCGAGCAGCGCGTTGGTGCCGACGGTCGTGCCGTGCACGACGGCGGCGAGCTTGCCGAAATCGGCCTCGCCCGACGCGATCCCCTCCACGAAGCCGACCGACTGGTCGCCCTTGGTCGATGGCGTCTTGCGGGTCTTGGCTTCGCCGGTCTTCTCGTCGAAGAAAAACAAATCGGTGAACGTGCCGCCCACGTCCACGCCGACGACGGTCGATGCACTCATGCCCGTCCTCCCGTGCGCGTGTAGCCCAAGCGCCGGTCGCGCTCGGCCAGTTCCGGCGGCCGCTCCCGCGGATCGCCGTAGCCGCCGCCGCCGGGGGTTTCCAAGCGCAGCCGTTGGCCTTTGCGGATCTTGAGGCCGATCATTTTGGAGGCCATGGGCGGCTCGGTGCCGTCGGGCAGAACGAATCGGTTCCGCGCGGCGTCGCCGCCGCCGACCACGCCCTTGGGCGAGGACCGGCCGCGTTCGCCGAACAGGAATACGTCCGCACTTTCCTCCAGCAATTCGATCTCGTAGATCGCCCCCAAGCCGCCGCGATGCTTGCCGGCGCCGAAACTGTCGGGACGCAACGCCCATTGGGTGAAGACGACGGGATACGCCGCCTCCAGGATTTCGACCGGCGGGATCGTGGCGGTCGAAATCGGCGCGTTCCCGTGGTTCAAGCCGTCGCTTTCGGGACTGCCGCCCAAACCGCCGCCGAAGAACGAGAACATCACCCAGCGCCGCCCGTCCTTGCGATGCCCGGCGAGCGACAGCGCGTTGATCGTGCCGTAGGCGCAGCCGTTGACCAAGCCGGGGGCGGCTTGGGCGAGCGCTTGGAAGACGACGTCGATGACCCGCAGAATCGTCTCGGTATAGCCGCCGACCGGTTTGGGCGCGCGTGCGGCCAGGATCGACGGTTCGGGAATGACGAAGGCGATCGGCTCCAGACATCCCGCGTTGGCCGGCACGTCGCGGAAAACGTGCTTGAGCGCCACGTAGCACGATGCGATCGCGGTCGACCGCGCGATGTTGACCGGTCCCGCGCACGGGCCGGACGTCCGCGAGAAATCGAGGGTCAGCGTCTCGCCCTTCTTGACGATGTCGAGTGCGATCTTCAGCGGCGCATCCTCGATGCCGTCGTTGTCGAGCCAATCCTCGGCCGAATAGGTGCCGTCGGGCAGATCGGCCAGGCACGCGCGCATCAGCTTGGCCGCGCGCGTCTTCAGTTCGGCCAACGCCGTCCGGACCGTCGCAGCGCCGTACTCGTCCAGCAGATCGTCCATGCGCTTGACGCCCAGGTCGAGGGCGTTCAACTGCCCGTTCAGATCGCCGTAAAGCGACAGCGGCAGTCGCGAATTGCATTTCAGGATGTCGACGATGTCGGCGTTGAGCTTGCCCGCCGCCACGACCTTCACCGGCGGGATGTGCATCCCCTCCTGGAAGCTTTCGGTCGCGGCGGGGTTGTAGTTGCCCGGCACGTTGCCGCCGACGTCGTGCCAATGGCCGACCGACGCGAGCCAGCAGAACGGCACGCCGTCGCGGTAATAGGGCCGCACCAGCTTGAAGTCGGAAAGATGCGTGCCGCCGTCGTAGGGATCGTTGAACAAAAACACGTCGCCGTCGGCGAGGCGCTCGCCCCGCTCCGCGGCGTCGCGGGCCACCTTGTCGATGACCGCTTTGACCGCGAAGGCCATCACGCCCACGAAGATCGGCAGGCCCGACTTGCCTTGGACCATCGTTTCCCCGGTCGTCGCGTCGTAAAGCCCGTGCGAGGCGTCGTGCGCCTCGGCGATGATCGGGTTGAAAGCCGAACGGAACAATGTCGCGTCCATCTCGTCGGCGATCTGTTCGAGGCGGCCTTTGAGGACGGCGAGGGTGACGGGATCCAGGCTCATGTCTCGTACTTCTTTCCGCGCGCGAGGAAGCCGTCTGTGCCGAGGACCGCGTTGATCCCGGCGAAATCGAGCATTCGCCCGCGCATGCCCTCGGTCGTGCCTGCCGCCTTCAATCCGGAAAAATAGGCGTCGAGCGCGTGGCCGACCGCGCGGGCGGTGCCGCCCGGGAAAATGACGATCCGGAAGCCCATCGCTTCGAGTTCGGCGGCGGGCAACAGCGGCGTCTTGCCCCCCTCGACCATGTTGGCGAGCACGGGCAGGCGGTGCCCGAAGCGTTTGGCGACGTCCGCGAGCGCCGCCTTGTCGGGCGGGGCTTCGACGAACAGCGCGTCGGCACCCGCCTCGACGTAAAGCTCGGCACGGTCGAGCGCGCGCGCGTAGCCTTCGACCGCGATCGCGTCCGTGCGCGCGACGATCAACGTCTCGGCCGACCGGCGGGCGTCGAGTGCTGCCTTGATTTTGCCGACCATTTCGCCGGCGGGGACGACGGCCTTATCCTTCAGATGCCCGCAGCGTTTGGGCGTGACCTGGTCTTCGAGCTGCAGCGCGTTCGCCCCTTCGCGTTCGAACAACGCGACCGTGCGCTGCACGTTCAGCGCGTTGCCGAAGCCGGTATCGATGTCGACGATCAGCGGGATCGTCGCGCGCTCGCGGATCGAAGCGAGGACCTGCGCGGCCTCCGTCGCAGTCACGAGACCGATATCCGGCAGCGCGAAGCGCGAATAGCAGATCGAGGCGCCGGACAGATAGGCGGCTTCGAAGCCCGCGCGCTCGGCGAACAGCGTCGTGAAGCCGTCGTACACGCCGGGGGCGAGGACGATGCGGCGTTCGGCGAGGCGCTTCCTGAGGCTCATGCCGCCCCCCGTTTCAGCTTCTTTTCGAGATGCGGCATCAAGCCGCCGTCCTCGAGCATCGCGAGCAGATGCGCGGGCAGCGCCTCGCACGGATAGACCGCGCCGGTGCGCGCGTTGCGGATCGTTCCGGCCAGCGGATCGGCGTCGAGCGCGTCGCCTGCGGCGATCTCGCCCGCATGCGCGCAAACCAGCGGTGCGACGCCCAGATTGACGCAGTTGCGGAAGAACAGTCCCGCGAAAGACTTGGCGATCACCGTGCGCACGCCCAATTCGCGCAGCGCCATCACCGCCTGTTCGCGCGAGGACCCCATGCCGAAATTCTCGCCGCCCACGACCACGTCGCCGGGCCGGACGGTCTTGGCGAAATCGGGATCGATCGCCTCAAGGCAGTGCTTGGCGATCTCGGCGATACCGAACTTCATGTAGAGCCCGGGTGCGAGCATGTCGGTGTCGACATTGTCGCCATAAACGAAGGCCCTTCCGCGCGTGCCGGGGGCGGTCATGCCAGGAACTCCCGCGGATCGACGATCTCGCCCGCGACGGCGGCGGCGGCCACGCTGTAGGGCGAGCCCAGATAGACGCGCGATTTGGGATGGCCCATGCGGCCCTTGAAATTGCGCGCGGTGGAGGACAGGCACGTCTCGTCCTCGGCCAGCACGCCCGCACCATAGCCCGCGCATGCGCCGCAACCGGTGGGCAGCAGGATCGCCCCTGCGCCGAGCAGCGTGGCGAGCGTGCCGTCGGCCGCGGCCTCGGTCGTCGTGCGTTGGGAGGCGGGGGCGATCAGCAGCCGCGTGCCGGCCGCCACTTTTCGTCCCTTCAGTACCGCCGCCGCCATATGCAGATCGACGAGCTTTGCGCCCGTGCAAGCGCCGATATAGGCCTGCTGGATCCGGGTGCCTTTATGCGCTGCGGCAGCGTCGGAATTCTCGGGGCTGTGCGGGGCGGCGATCTGCGGAGCGAGCTCGGCCGCGTCGAACGTCCATGTCCGCGTGAATTCGGCGTCGGGGTCCGAGCGCCATCGCGCCAAATCGGCGTCGGCGAGTTCGACCCCCTTCCCGGCGAGGAAGTCGCGCGTGACCGCGTCGGGTGCGATCAAACCGGTTTGCGCGCCCAATTCGGCCGACATGTTGGCGAGCACGAGCCGCTCGATCATCGGCAGTTTTTCGATCGCGGGGCCGGCGAATTCGACGACGTCGTATTTGACCGCCGACAGCGTCATCGCGCGGCAGAGTTTCAGCATGATGTCCTTGGCCGACACGCCTTTGCCCAGCGCGCCCGTCCACCGCACCAAATGGGTGCCCGGCGCGCGCACCCAAATCTCCCCGGTGGCGAGAACGCCCGCCATTTCGGTGGCGCCGATCCCGAACATATAGGCGCCGAAGGCGCCGCCGGTCGGCGAATGCGAATCCCCGCCGACCGCGAACATGCCGGGCTTCAGATACCCGTTCTCCGGCAGGATCACGTGGCAGATGCCCTGCATGTCGTGGAAGCGCGCGATGCCGTTGGCGGCCGCCCATTTGCGGGTCAGGTCCAGGATCGCAGCGCTCTCCGCGTCCACCGCCGGCACGTAATGGTCCGTCACCAGCACGATCTTGGAAGGATCCCACACGCCGACACCGAGCTTTTCGAGCATCGGCTTGACGCGCCGGGGCCCGCCGGAATCGTGCATCATGGCGAGATCGACCTTGCAGGTCGCGATCTCCCCTTGCCGGAGCGCAGGCACACCCGACGCGCGGGCGAGGATTTTGAGGGCGAGTGTCGAAGCCATGGGGGCCGCCATACATAGCCGGGGCGGGAACGGAATTCCACATGCTAGGCTCGAACTCGGGAGTCCGTCCATGAAGCCCAGCCGTCGCCGTTTTCTCGCCGGGGCCGCCGCGTCGTGCGCGGTGTCCGCGCGCGCCGCA
Organism: Azospirillum sp.; assembly: GCA_020249045.1. Classification (GTDB taxonomy): domain Bacteria; phylum Pseudomonadota; class Alphaproteobacteria; order CACIAM-22H2; family CACIAM-22H2; genus Tagaea. The sequence continues at coordinate 6,196 of JADCGK010000124.1, forward strand.
GCCCAAGCGCCGGCGCCGGACGTGGATCTTCTGCTGGTGCTGCTCAACGACGGCTCGGGGTCGATCGACGCGGACGAATACCGCCTGCAGCGCGAGGGCACGGCCGCAGCCCTCGAGCATCCGCAGGTCCTGGCCGCGATCGGCCGTTTGCGCACCGGGGCCGTCGCCGTCGCCTACGGCGAATGGGGCACGCCCGGTGCCCCCGAGGCGATCCTGCCCTGGACGCGCATCGCCGGTGCGGCGGATGCCGCCGATTTCGCCGATCGTCTGATCGCCGCGCCGCGGCGGTTCCAAAGCTACAACGCGATCGGCGACGCGTTGGAGATGGGGATCGCGATGATCGGCGCGGCGCCGTTCCGCGCCGCGCGCGCCACGATCGATCTGGCCGGCGACGGGCCGGACATGCGCAGCTTGGTCCCGGCCGCGGCGGCCCGCGATCGGGCGGTCGCGATGGGGGTGACGATCAACGCGTTGGCGATCCAGACCGAGGGCGCCTTCTCGCGCTTCGGTCCGTTGCGCGAGCATTACGAAACGAACGTGATCGGCGGGCCGAATGCGTTCGTGGCGAGCGCGCGCGACCGGACCGACTTCGCCTACGCGATCTTCAACAAGCTGGTGCGCGAGATATCCTGACCCGTACGTCCCCTCACGCGACGTGGAACTCCGCCATCATGCCGCGCGCCATGTGATACAAGTGGTGGCAATGCAAGTACCAGCCGCCCGGTTTGTCGAAATCGACGGCCACGGCGACGGGGGAGTGCGGGGCGACGATCACCGTATCGCGCACCGGTCCGGCGAAACGGCCCGCGCGCGTGGCGACGACCTGGAAATGATGGCCGTGCAGATGCATGGGATGCATCATCCGGGTCGGATTCATGAACTGCAATTCGACGCGTTCGCCCAGCCGCGCCGTCAGCGGTTGGGCGCGATGATGGACGCGGCCGTTGATCGTCCATTCGTAGTCGGGGTTCTCACCCAGGACGAAGCGATAGACGCGCGCGGGCTGCCTTTCGGGCAGCGGATCGCGCGCGCGCAGCGCGGCATCGAGCGATAGGTCGGCGTGCGGCGCGATCTGCGCGGCTTCGCCCAACTGGCGTTGGATGCGCGCGCCCGGTGTGGCCAGGATCAAGCCGGTGCGCCGGCGCGCGGCCTCGACTTGCGCAAAGATCGGGAAGGCGCCGCCGTCGCCGGGAATCTCGACGATCACGTCCAGGCGTTGGGCTTGCGCGATCGGATAGCGCGCTGCCGCATGCGGCAGGATCGGCGTGCCGTCGACGGCGACCAGCGTGGCGGCGAGCGCGCCCGTCTCGACGAAGAAGGCCGTCGCCGTCGCGGCGTTGATGAAGCGCAATCGAATTCGTTCGCCGCGCGCGACGCGTACGATTTGGGGATCGTCGAACGTCCGGTCGTTGGCGAGATAGGCGTCGTAGGCGATGTCGTTGGCGTGCGGGGCGCCGTGCCCGCCGCCGCGCATCATCCCCATCGGGCCGCCGCCGTGCCCCGCGTGACCGCCTTGCGCACCGTGGGCACCGTGGGCGCCGTGTCCGCCCTGGCCGCCGGTCAGTTCGGCGAGCAATTCCTCGGGCGATCGGAACGAAAAATCGTGCAGCATGACGACGACGTCGCGCACGTCGCCCGCGTCGGCTTCGCGCGCGACCATCGGGGCCGCGAGCAAACGCTGCTCGTGCAGCGTGTGCGCGTGCATCCAATGCGTGCCGGGCGTCAATTCGAAATCGTGGATGTCGGCGGCACCGGGGGCGATGGCGCCGCCGTCGGGCCGCGAACGGTCCTGTTCGGCCGCCGCTTTGATCTGGCCGTGCCAATGCAATGTCAGCGGATCGCTCAGCCGGTTTTCGATCCGGGCGGCGAAGCGTTCGCCGGCCGCCGCGAACACGCCCGGACGGCCCTCGGCGTCGAGGATGCCGTAGACCTCCGCCGGTCTGCCCAGCACTTCGATGTGGCGCTTGGCGACGATCAGTCGTCGTCGCGCTTGCGCGGGCGCGGATGGCGCGAATGCGGCGAGGCAGGCGGTCGCAGCCCCGGCGGCGAGGAATCGGCGGCGGTTCATGCGCACGGATATGCAGATTGCGGTCGGGGCAAGGTCAAGCCCCCCGATACCGCGGCCGTCAGGGAAGATCGGCGGGGCCGGGCCCGGATCGCGTGTAGCCGTTGGCGCAGAAATCGCCGCCTTGGAACCGCTCGGCGACGGGGCCGGTATCGGTCATGTCGACTTCGGACGCGAATTTCTCCGAATCGTCCTCGGGCGCGTAGCCGATGGCCGCCCAATGTTTGGAGCGCCAGAAGGCCCGGGTGTTCTTGGAAATGCCCCAGACCGCGCGGAAACCGAGATCGGGCGTCTGCAAGCAGGCGAGCGTCAGCCGGATCAAGTCGGGGTAGGACAGCCACAGCGACAGGTGGCGTTTGGTCAACGGCTTTGGAATGCACGAGCCGATGCGCAGATGCGCGCTTTCGACCCCGTGCTTGTCGAACATCATCCGCCCGAGCATTTCTCCGTAGCATTTTGAGACGCCGTAATATCCGTCGGGCCGCAGCGGCGCGTCTTCGTCGATCGTTTGGGCGCGCTCGGTGAAGCCGACCGTGTGGTTCGAACTCGCGAAGATCACCCGCGCGCGATTGGCCTTCGCGGCTTCGAACACGTGGTTGGCGCCGCGCAGATTGGCTTGTGCGATTTCCTCGAACGAGAGTTCGACGGGTACCGCGCCGAAATGCACGATCGCATCAACGCCCTCGGCCGCGCGCATCGTGCCCGCGTAATCGGCGACGTCCAAATGCGCGAAGCGCACGCCTGCGGGCAACGGCCCGGGATAGGCGGTCCGATCCGTCGCACGGACGTTATATCCGCGGGCGGCCAACGCTTCGGTGAGTACGCGGCCCAGCGCGCCCGCCGCACCGGTCAGTAATAAAGTTTTGTGCGCCATTTTGGACCGTTCCGGACGTTGTCGTGTCGTTCGGTCGATTATACAATCCGAAACGTCGAAATAGAAATCGGCGGGGGAGGGGAAGATGCGGATCCATCCTGTGGCCGTGGCCATCGTCGGCGCGGCGATCCTCGCGGGCTGCCAGCCCGACGGCCAGCGTCCCGCCGTCAGCCTCGATCAAGCCCGGCAGATCACCGCGCAGTTCCAGGGTCAAGGCTTCCAGCCCCCACCGCGCACCATTTCCGACATCGCCGCGATCCTCGACCAGCAGCGTCCCGATCCCGCGCGCGTCGCCGAACTCGTCGCCAAAGCCGAAGCCCCGCCGCCCGCCGGGCCCCAATCGGCGGCCATGGCGCAGTTCTTCTTCGAACGCGCCAACGCCGCAAGCGAGTTGGGCCGCGCCAAACAGCGTTTGGAGGATACGCGCCGGGCCTACGAAATCGCCCTGGCCGTCGGCGTGCCGCCGCAGACGCTCCATCGCTACCGCGAGAATGTGGTGGTGTCGCACCGGGTCAACGGCCAGATGCGCGACGCCTTCGCCTTGGGGCGCGAAGCGGTGGCGGCCGCACCGCCCGGCGGAATGCGCATTGCGGCCCAGTCGATCTTCGTGACGACATCGATCTTCCTGGGCGAATTGCAGGTGGCGCGCGAGGAACTCGGGCGCATGGGGTCCAACCTGACCGAAATCCAGAGCAATCCCCGCATGCCCGGCTGGGTGCGCGCCGGCGCCGAGGGCAGCGTCGCGGTGACCGGTGCCGTATTGGCGCACGAATCCGGCCAATTCGCCGAGGCCGAGCGGCAATATCGGCGCGCGATCGCGGTCATCCAGCCGAACTTGCGCGACGAAGCGAATATCGCCCGGCAGGCGAATTTGGCGCCCAACCTCTACCGGAATATGGTGCTTCTCTATCGCGGCGGCCTCGCGCAATCGATCCTGCGCCAGGGCCGTTTGGTGGAGGCCGAGGTCGAGGCGCGCTCGGTTCTGCTCGGCCGGCTGGCGATGAACGGCCGGTACGCGACCGAGACGCTCAACGCCGTGCTTCTCCTCGCGGATGTGTTGATCGAACAGGGACGCTTCTCGGAAGCCGAAAGATTGGCCCGCGTCGCCGTCGACTCGCTCGACGCGATGAAATTCGACCCGACCTCGGCGCTGTACGGACGGCCGCTGCGCCAGATCGCGCGCGCGCAAAGCCAGCGCGGCGAATGGGAGGCGGCCGCCCGGACCTACGCCGATCTTCGCGCGCGGCTTAGCGACAATCCGGATGTTTTGCGCGCGGCGTTCGACCGCAATCCGAATTGGGCCATGGTCGCCTTGCGCACCGGCCAAGCGGCCGAATCCGAACGCGTGATGACCGCCGTCGTCGCCCGCAACGTCGAAGTTTTGGGCGAGCGGCACTGGGACACGGCGATGGGTCGCGGCCTGTTGGCGGCGGCCAAGCTCGCGCGCGGCGACGTGCCCGGGGCGCTGTCGCTGTTCGATGCGGCGATCCCGATTTTGCTCCAATCCTCGCGCCAATCCGACGACGAGGAAACCGGCTCCGTCGCGCGCGATGCCCAAGTCAAAATGATCTTCGAAGCGGCGATGGGGGCTTTGGCGCGCTCGGGCCGGGCCGATGCGGCCGCGCAAGCGTTCCGTCTGGCCGACGCGGTGCGCGGGCAGGGCGTGCAGCGCGCGCTCGCGCAATCCTCCGCGCGCGCGGCCGCCGCCGATCCCGCGCTCGCCGATCTCGTGCGCCGGGAGCAGGACACGCAAAAGCAGGTCGGCGCTTTGCAGGGGCTGCTGACCAACGTGCTCGCCGCGGCCGAGCGCGACGAGGCGGCCGTGGGCGCGCTGCGCCAGCAGATCGATAGTTTGCGTTCCGCGCGCGCGGCGCTGCGCGGAGAGATCGAGCGGCGCTTCCCAAGCTACGCGCAGCTGATCGATCCGCGTCCGGCGACGATCGAGGACGCGCGGCGCGGCCTGCGCCCGGGCGAGGCGCTGATCGCCACCTATGTGGGGCGCGAGCGCAGCTTCGTTTGGGCCGTGCCGCAGGCCGGTGCACCGGCGTTCGCGGCGGTCGACAAGGGTCAGCGGGCGATCGCCGAGGCGGTCGCGAATTTGCGCAAGGCGCTCGACCCCAACGCCGCCACGTTGGGCGACATTCCGGTTTTCGACGTCGGCCTTGCGCACGCGCTCTACAACGATCTGCTGAAGCCCATCGAGGCCGGTTTCGCCGACGCGAACTCGCTGCTGGTGGTGCCGCACGACGCGCTCGGCCAGCTGCCGTTCGGCGTGCTGGTCAGCCAAGCGGCCCCGTTGCGCGCCGAACGCCCGGGCGAAGCGCTGTTCGCCAACTACAAGGACGTCGCCTTCCTGATCCGCAAGGCCGCGATCACGCAATTGCCGTCTGTCGCCGCGTTGTCGACGCTGCGCGGGCTGCCGGTGCCGCCCGCCGATCGCCGCGCTTTCGTGGGCTTCGGGGATCCGTGGTTCAGCCCGCAGCAGGCGGCCGAAGCCAAGGCCGAAGCGGCGACCCAATCCGCCCAGTTGCAGACCCGCGGGCTGCAAACGCGTGGCTTGCCGCTCGTCAGGCGCAACGCGCCGACGACGCAAACCGTGGACAGCGCCGAACTCGGCATGCTGCCGCGCCTGCCCGATACGGCCGATGAGGTCAAAGGCATCGCGCTGGCGCTCAACGCCGACGCGGCCGATGTGATCCTGGGCGCCCAGGCCAACGAGCGCACGGTCAAGGCGATGGATCTGTCGAACCGCCGGGTCGTGATGTTCGCGACGCACGGGCTTATCCCGGGCGATCTGAACGGCTTGACCCAGCCGGCCTTGGCGCTTTCGGCGCCCGACGTCGCCGACGTGGATGGGGACGGGCTGCTGACGCTCGACGAGGTGCTGGCCCTGAAGCTCAACGCCGATTGGGTCGTGCTGTCGGCCTGCAATACGGCGACCGGCGATGGCGCGGGCGCGGAAGCGGTTTCGGGGCTGGGCCGGGCGTTCTTCTACGCCGGCACGCGGGCGTTGTTGGTGTCCAACTGGCCCGTCGAAACGACGAGCGCGCGCGCCCTGACGACCGACCTGTTCGCCCGCCAAGCGCGCGACCCTGCGCTGGCCCGCGCGCAAGCCCTGCGTGAGGCCATGACCGGATTGATCGAGGGGCCGGGTTATGTCGATCCGGCCAGCCGGGCGAGCGTTTTCGCCTACGCGCACCCGATCTTCTGGGCGCCGTTCTCGCTGGTGGGCGACGGCGGCGGCAACCTAAGGCAGGTTTCCAAGGTACAATAATCGTCTGTGACGATGATCACAGACTTGCTCTTCGAAATCGCTATGGTACGCTTATCTAGGTTGTGTCCTGGGGGCGTAAGGCATGCGGAAATACGCGGGAAAACTGGGAATTCTGTTGATCGGTGCGCTGATGGCGGCGCTTCCCGTCGGGCCCGCTTTCGCCGCGAAGAAAGTCGCGTTGGTCGTCGGCAACGCGAACTATGCCGAGGCACCCTTGCGCAACCCCGTGAACGACGCGCGCGCGATCGCCCGTCAACTGCGCGGAAAGGGGTTCGAAGTTCTGCTGCGCGAGAACGTGACCAAAGCGCAGTTTTCGGAAGCGGTGGCGGATTTCGGGGAGAGGATTTCGGCTGGCGACACGGCTTTGTTCTTCTATGCGGGTCATGGACTGCAGGTGCAGGGCCGAAACTATCTGGTTCCGATCGACGCGCGGATCACCTCCGAACAGCGCGTACGGCTGGAGGCGATGGATGTCGAGGCCGTGCTCGATCAGACGACGGCCGCCAAGGCCAAGGTCAGCTTGGTGATTTTGGACGCGTGCCGGAACAATCCTTTCGAACGGCGCTTTCGCTCGACCGGTGGCGGTCTCGCGCAGATCAATGCGCCCGAAGGCACGTTGATCGCGTATGCGACAGCCCCGGGGAAGGTAGCGGCGGATGGGGAGGGCTCGAACGGGCTCTACACCCAAGCACTACTGAGCGCACTGGCCGAACCCGGACTGAAGGTGGAGGAAGTCTTCAAGAACGTGCGCATCGAGGTCGCGCGCGTGTCCGGCGGCGCGCAGATTCCGTGGGAAGCCTCTTCGTTGACGGGCGATTTTTTCTTCGTCCCGCCGGTCGAACAGACGGCCGTGCGCGAAGCGATGTTCTGGGACTCGGTGAAAGGGTCGACCGACCCGGCCGAGCTCAACGCCTATCTGACGCTTTATCCCAACGGCCATTTCGCGCCGATCGCGCGCGCGCGTATCGCGGCGGTGGAGGCGGCACGGGCGCTCGCCACGGCCGAGGCCGAACGCAACCGCCAGGCCGCCGACGCGGCGCGTCAGGCAGCCGAAGCCGCCCGCGCGCGGGAAGTCCAAGAAACCGCCCGTGCCAGCGGCGAAGCCGAGTGGGCGCAGCGTGTCGTCGACGAATTTCGCGCGTCGTCGGCGCGGCAGGTCGCCTCGACCGTCGCCGCCAGCGCCGTGCCGCGCGCTTTCGCGCCGATCAACGGGACTTTCGTAACCTTGGTCGGCGCGGCGGTTTTCGGGAACGTCCCCATTCAATCTTTCTTCACCGTCGAGGACGGCGTCTTCCGCTTGACGGCATCCAGCCATCAGACCAACGGGGTGCAGAGCGTCCGTTGTCTGGGAGTCGGCGTGATCGGCATCGATCGGTCGATAGCACCGATCGAGGTACAGTGCTCGACTCATGCCGACGGAGTTTCGAGCATCACCGCCTCAGGGAGGGTGGTCGAGACCGGCGGGAGGCCGCGCATCGAAGTCGAACTCGTGACCGCGCGTGGCCGAAAGCACGAAGTCGTTTTCCGGTAGATCGGCAGTCGCCCGAAGGCCCTGTGACCGTCGTCATTGCCGGGTCCTGCGGATCGGGTAGGATCGCGGCAACGAGGGGGGCCGCCATGCGCCGAATTCTCACCGCCGCCGCGATCCTGGCCATCAGCGCCGGGGCCGCTTCAGCCCAGCAAGCAGCACTTGTCGAGGACGCCAAGGGCCGCAATCTCGACGTCGATTTCATGGACTATGTCGACGCCGGTCGCGTCATCAAACTCGGTCCCAACGACGAACTCGTGCTCGGCTACCTGCGTTCGTGCTGGCGGGAGACGATCAAGGGCGGGACGGTGACCGTCGGCGCCGAGCAATCGACCGTCGAGGGCGGGACGGTGCGCCGCCAAAAGGTCGAATGCGACGGCGGACGCATGCGTCTGACCCAGGCGCAGTCGGGGCAAGCCGGTGTGATGGTCTTCCGTGCGCCGCCGCGTCCGGCGGGCGCGGGGGCATCGGCGACGCCGCAGACCACGCTTTACGGCCTATCGCCGGTGATCGAAGTCCAGGGCGGGGGCACCGTCACGATCGAACGCGTCGATCAACCGGGCGAAAAGCTGACCGTGCAGGTCGCCGCCCGGCAGCTTCAGCGCGGCGCGTTCCACGACCTCGCCAAAGCCGATCAGGCGCTCGTCGCGGGCGGGGTCTATCGCGCCTCCGCCGGACCGGGGCGCGAGATCGTTTTCAAGATCGATCCCGAGGCCAAGCCCGGCCAAGCGCCGATCGTGTCGCGGCTTTTGCGTCTCTGAATGAAGCCGCGCGAGATCGCCGTCGCCGCAGCGATCGTTGCGGCCGTCTCGGTGTTTCCGGCGACGCCGTGGGGCGAGCGCGCGGCCGGCCTTTCGCTCGACGCGGGCTTCGCCGTCCGGCACGCGGTGTTCGGTCCCGCGCGCGGGCCCGAAGCCTCGAACGTCGTCGTCATCGCCGTGGACGAGGAAACGCACCGCACGCCGCCCTTCGGCGGCTTGCCGCAGGCGCTGTGGACGCGCGAGATCGCCCCGGTGCTCAACGCCGTGCTCGACGCCGAGGCGAAGATCGTCGCCTTCGATTTGATCTTCCCGACCTCGGTCGAGCGGCTCGTGCCCGGATTCGAACGGGAGTTCCTGCGCGCGTTGCGCGCCGGGGCCCGGGAGGGCCGCGTGCTGCTCGGCAAGGTCCAACACCAAACGCAGCCGATCGCGCCGTTCCAGGGCCAAAGCTTCGCCGTCGGCCATGCCGAGAACATCCGTGCGGTCAACCTGCTTGCCGATCGCGACGATGCGATCCGCCGCGTGCCGTTGTTCCTGGAGGCGGAAGTTGCCGGCGGCGCCGTGCGCCGGGAAACCGCCTTCGCGTTGGAGATCGCTTCGCGGTTCGCGGGCGCGCCGGCCGTCGAAAACGACGGGCGCGTGCTGTTCGCGGGCAAGCCGCTGGGCGGCGTGCGCGACAACGCCATGCCGATCGACTTCGTGGGCGGCGGGCGCGACGTTCCGGTCTTCTCGCTCGCCGATCTGCGCGCGTGCGCGGAAAAGGACGACGCCGCGTTCTTCAAGCGGCATTTCTCCGGAAAGGCGGTCCTGATCGGCGTCGTGCTCGACGTCGAAGACCGGAAGATCACCTCCAAGCGTTTTGTGACCGGGCCCGAGGGGGCCGGTGCCGCGCCGCGTTGCGCGCTGGAGCCGCGCGCGGACCTCGTCAAGGCCGGGTTCGTGCGCGAGGCCGTCCCGGGCGTGCTCATCCACGCCGCGGCGATCGAAAACTTTCTGCGCGGCCACGGCTTGCGCGAACTCGCGCCGGTCGAGCGTGCCTTGGCGGCCTTGCCCGGCGTGGGCCTCGCCGCGGCCGCGGCCTTGGCGTTGCCCGCCGGTTTCGCGGCGGCGGCGCTCGCCGCCCTCGCCGCGGCGTGGACGGCCGTCGCCACGCTGGCCCTGCAAAACGCGGTGGTGCTGCCTTGGCTCGACGGACTCGTCGCCGCCGCCCTCGCCGCCGCGTTGACGATGGGCTGGCGCTTCGCCGTTTCGGACAAGGACAAACGGTTTTTGCGCCAAAGCTTCGCGCTTTATCTCGCGCCGGCGGTCGTCGACAAGCTGGTCGAAAGCGACAAGCCGCCGCAATTGGGCGGGGAGGAACGCGAGATCTCCGTCCTGTTCTCGGACGTCGCGGGATTCACGGGGCTCTCAGAGGGGCTGACGCCCGCCGAACTCGTGTCGACGATGAACGTCTACCTCAGCGCGATGACCGAGATCGTCGAGGCGCATGGCGGTTTCGTCGACAAGTACATCGGCGATGCGATCGTCGCCGTGTTCGGCGCACCGCTCGACGATCCCGCGCACGCGAGCAACGCGGTCGCCGCCGCGCTCGAATGCCAGGCGAAGCTCGCCGCGCTCAACGCCGATCCCGCCCGGCCGTTCCGCGGCAAGACGCTCGGCGCGCGCATCGGCGTCAATACCGGCCGCGCGCTGGTCGGCAACATCGGCTCGGCGCGCCGCTTCAACTACACGGTCATGGGCGACACCGTGAACCTCGCCTCGCGCTTGGAAGGGGCCAACAAGTATTTCGGCTCGGCGATCATGGTCGCGGATGCGACGCGCGGCGCCGCGGGCGAAAGCGGGTTCGTCTGGCGCGAACTCGACCGGACCAAGGTCAAAGGCCGCGCCGCGCCGGTCGGGATCCACGAACCGTTGCCCGCCGCGCGCGCGGATGCCGCCGGTCCTTACGCCGAGGCATTGGCCAAGTATCGCGCGCGCGATTTCGACGGCGCCGCGGCCATCCTGCGCGCGAACGCGGCGCGCGACCCGGCGGCCGCGTCGCTGCTGGCGCGGGTGGAGGATCTGCGCGCGGCCCCGCCGGGTCCGGACTGGGCGGCGATCACCGCGCTCGAAGGGAAGTGATCCGCCGCTTGAGGTCGGCCACGGCCGCATCGGGCGTGGTGTAGACGACGCGGTCCGCCAGCGCGCGCGCGGCCCGCGCCATTGAAAACTGCCCGAGGACAAGTGCATCCACCGGCGGCAAATGCGCCGCCGCCTCGGCGATCTTGGCGTCGTGCGCGGCGCCGTCGCCCGCCTGCAGTGCCCCGAGCGCGGCCGGCACGATCCGCGCGTGGAGTTCGAGGCCGGGTCCGGCCATCGTTTGGAGTTCCTCGGTCAGCGGGGCGAGCGATCCCGCGAACGTGACCAGCAAGCCGATTCTTTTGCCGTGCGCCAGCGCCGCGCGGAACGCGCTTTCGTTCGGCTTCAGCACCGGGATCGGCAGTTCGGCGGCGACGGCTTCGATCGCGGGGCCGAAGGCCGAGCAGGTGAACAGGATTCCGTCCGCGCCTTGGTCGCGGGCGTAACGGCCCAGGTGGACGAAGCGCGCGATCATCGCCGGTTCGAGCGCGCCCGCCTTGGCCAAATCCGCCGAGAGCGAATCGTCGAGCAGATTGGCGACGTCCGCCTCGGGCCAGCCGCGCGCCATCGCACCCCGCGCGGGCTCGACCGAATCGCGCAACGCGTGGATCAGGAAGATGCGCGTCATGGCGCCTCCGTCAGGGCCGCGTCGATCGCCTCGCCCAGGGCTTCGACGCAAAAATCGATCTCGTCGGGCGCGGCGTTGTAGCGCGGGGCGAGCATCACGTGATCCCCGCGCGCGCCGTCGATCGTGCCGCCCATCGCGTAGACCAGCAAGCCGCGCGCGAAGGCCGCGCGCTTGATGCGCGCGTTGAGCGCGCGCGCGGGCGCGAACGGCGTCTTGGCGCCGCGCTCGGCGACGAACTCGATCGCCCAAAACAGCCCGCGTCCCCGGATGTCGCCGACATGGGCGTGATTGCCGAGCCGTTCGGTCAATCCCGTCTCCAGGCGCTTTCCCATCGCGCGCACGTTGGCGAGCAGATCCTCCTCGACGATCGTGCGCTGCACCGCCAACGCGGCGGCGCACGCCATCGGATGACCCAAATAGGTGTGTCCGTGCTTGAAGGCGCCCGAACCGGTTTCGATCGCCGCGGCGACGTGCGGGGCGATCAATAGGGCGCCGATCGGCTGCGCGCCGCCGCCCAGGCCTTTGGCGATCGCCACGATGTCCGGGCGCACGTTCTCGGCCGCGTAGGCGAACGTCGTGCCGCACCGGCCCATTCCGCACATCACCTCATCGAGGATCAGAAGGATGCCGTGGCGTTTGCAGATCGCGTCGACAGCCGCGAGATAGCCGGGTACCGGCGGGGTGCATCCTTGCGTGGCGCCGCCCACCGTTTCGGCCACGAAGGCAAGGATCGTGTCCCCGCCCAGCCGCTCAACGGTCGCTTGGAATTCGGCGGCGAGTCGCGCGCCGTAGGCCTCGTCGGTTTCGTGCGCCGCGCGGCCGCGATAGGCGTAGCACGGCGATACGAACTCGGTGGGCGCCAGCAAGGGGGCGAACAATGCGCGCCGCGCCGCATTGCCGCCCACGCCCAACGCCCCCAGCGTGTTGCCGTGATAGGACTGACGCCGCGCCACGAACCGCGTGCGCCTGTCCTCGCCGCGTTCGACCGCGTATTGCCGGGCGAGCTTCAGCGCAGCCTCCATCGCTTCCGACCCGCCCGACACGAAATAGGCCTTGGCCATCGGCGTGGGTGCTGCGGCGACCAGAAGGTCGGCAAGCGCTTCCATGGGGCCATTCGAGAAGAACGATGTGTGCGCGTAATCGAGCGCGTCGAGCTGCGCGCGCAAGGCCGCGACCACCTTCGGATGATTGTGCCCGAGGCACGAGACGGCGGCGCCGCCCGATCCGTCGTAATAGCGCTTGCCGGCGTCGTCGTGGATATAGCCGCCTTCGGCCCGGACCGCGCGCGGCGGGGCCGCGATCCCGCGATGCAATACGTTCGACATGGCTTCCAATCTATCCCGCACCGGCTACAGTACGGAATGGCCATCCGTCCCGATCCGGACGATCTCGATCCGGGCGATCCGGGTTTCATCGCCGATCCGTTTCCGGCCTTGGCGCGTTTGCGCGAAGGGGCGGGCGTGCGCCGGTCGGCGGGGCTGGGCGGCTGGGTCGCCAGCCGCCACGCCGATTGCAAGGCGTTGCTGAAGGATCCGCGCTTTTCCGCCGACCGGATGACCCCGTTTTTCGAGCATATGGGGCCGGACAAACGCGCGGGTCTCGCCACGCTCGAAAGCACGGTGCGGCGCTGGGCCGTGTTCGTCGACCCGCCCGACCACACGCGCTTGCGTGGACTGATGAACCGCGCCTTCAATCCGCGCGCCATCGAAGCCCTGGCGCAGCGCGTCGCGCGGCGCGTGGACGATCTGATCGCCGGGTTCCGGGATCGGCGCCGCGTCGATTTCATCCGCGAATTCGCCTATCCGCTGCCCGCCACGGTGATCGCCGATCTGCTGGGCGTGCCTATCGCGGACGTGGAACTGCTCAAGCGCTGGTCGGACGAGCTGGGCGCCTTCGTGCTGACCGCGCGCGCGACGCCCGACAAATACGCCCGCGCCGAGGCCGCCGCGAAGGAGATGCGCGATTATTTCGGCGCATTGATCGAAGCGCGGCGCGGCGCCCCGGGGGAGGACGCGGCATCCTGGTTGATCGCAGCGTCCGACCGCGAGGGGCGGCTGTCCTCCGAGGAACTGGTCGCGACATGCGTGTTGCTGCTGTTCGCCGGACACGAGACGACCACCCATCTTTTGGGCAACGGGTTGTACGCGCTGATGCGCCATCCGGCGGAGATGGCGCGGTTGCGTGCGCGCAAGGACGAACCGGCGTTCGTGGCGACGGCCGTGGAGGAGATGCTGCGCTGGGACGGGCCGAGCCTTGCCCAAGTGCGCATCGCCGCCGAGGACGTCGATTGGAACGGCGCCCGGATCGCGAAGGGCGAACGCGTTTTCCTGATGCTGGCGGCCGCTGGCCGCGATCCGGCCGTGTTCGCCGATCCGGACCGGTTCGATCCGGGCCGCGATCCCAACCCCCATTTGGCGTTCGGCTACGGCCTGCACTTCTGCGTGGGCGCGCCGTTGGCGCGGCTGGAAGCGCGCGTTGCGTTCCCCAAATTGCTCGCCGCCTTCGCGGACATAGCACCCGTCCCGGGTGCCGTGCCCGCGTGGTCGGACAATCTCGTGGTCAGAGGTCTGCATGAACTGGAAGTGGCGCTCGCGCCTGTCTGATTGGTGGGTTCTCGCCAAAGCGACGTTGACGGTCTACGGACCCATCGCGGCATTGATCGCGGGCGGGTTCTACGCGGCGTTGATGTTCGTGGCGCCGCCGCCCCCCGACACGATCCGCTTCGCCGCCGGCGCACCGGACGGCGCCTACACCCAGTTCGCCGAGCGTTATCAACGCATCCTGGCCAAGGACGGGCTCAAGGTCGAAATCGTGCACGGTGCGGGGTCGGTCGACAATCTGCGCCGACTGACCGACGCGAACGACCCGATCGAAGCGGGCTTCATCCAAGGCGGCGTGGGTTCGGAGGAAGGCTTTCCGGGCCTCTCGGTGCTCGCGACCGTGTTCCACGAACCGGTCTGGCTGATCGTGCGCAACGATTTGGGCATGGCCAAACTCGCCGATCTGCGCGGCCGGCGCATCGCCATCGGCGGCGACGGGTCGGGCACGCAGATTCTCGCCCGGCAATTGCTGCGCGCGAACGGCCTGGACGTCGCGCGCGACACGATCGCCCTGGCGTTGGGCACGCAAGCGGCGATGGCCGCTTTGCGCGAGGACCGGATCGACGCGGCATTCGTGGTTTCCGCGCTACCGCCCGCCGAATTGCCCGACATGCTGGCCGACGGCCGCTTCCGCCTCAATTCGTTCCGTCGGCACGAGGCCTACAAGTACAATTTCCCGTTCCTCGCCTCGGTGGTCCTGCCCGGCGGCGGTCTCGATCTCGCACGCGATCTGCCCGGCGAGGATACGATCCTGGTGGCGCCGGTCGCCCAACTCGTCGTCCGCGAGGATTTGCATCCCGCCCTGGTCCAGCAATTGATGAAGGCCGCCAAAGAGGTACATGGCGGCCGGCAGTTGTTTTCGCCGGCGGGCACATTCCCATCGCTGCGCTATCTCGATTTCGAGCCGCATCCGGACTCCGAGCGTCTGGTCGAGCGCGGCCCCGACGTGATCGCGCGCTATTTGCCGTTCGGCTGGGCGGTCTTCGTCGAGCGCACGCTGGTCATGCTGATCCCGTTGCTGACCTTGACGATCCCGCTGCTGCGGTTGGCACCGCCGGTCTATCGCTGGCAGGTCCGGGCCAAGATTTTCCGCTGGTACAAGCGCCTGCGTACCCTGGAAATGCGCATGCTGACCGAGAACGATCCGGCCGCGAAGGACGCCTACCGCGCGGAACTGCTCGAAATCGAGCGCGCGGTGGAGTCCTTGAAGCTGCCGCACGCCTATGACGATGCGCTTTATCAGCTGCGCACGCATATCCGTTTCGTCCGGGATCGGCTCGCCTGACCAGTTTTATCCCATGTGAATCAAAGGGTTCCATCTTTTTTACCAATTCCGCGCGCGTGTTAAGCTCCGAGTAAGCCCAACGGCCTTAAATGGCCGAGCCTGAAACGGGGCCTACAACGACCGGAGTCGACCATGGACGATCTGCTGCGAGACTTCCTGACCGAGACCAACGAAAATCTCGGCACGCTCGATACCGAGCTCGTGAAGCTCGAGCAGAACCCCAACGATCCGGCGCTGGTCTCCAGCATTTTCCGGATCATGCACACGATCAAAGGCACGTGCGGCTTCTTGGGCTTGCCGCGCCTGGAGAAGGTGGCGCATGCGGGCGAGAACGTGCTCGGCAAGATCCGCGACAAGGAGCTTGTCGCCGATTCCAATGCGGTGACGCTGATCCTCGAATCCATCGACCGGATCAAAAGCCTGCTCTCGGTGCTCGAGCAGACCGAGGCCGAGCCCGAGGGCGAGGACGGCGATCTGATCGCGCGTCTGAACGAATTCGCCGCTGGCAAGCCCGCGGGCGCGGCGCCCGTCGCCGCCCCGGCTGCGGCCGTCCCCCTCCAGGCCCTCGCGCCGACGCCGTCGGCCGAACCCGAACCCGACGAGCATGGCTTCGTGCCGGTGCCCGCCCACAAGACCGCCGCCGTCGCCGATGCGATCGCGTCCCAAAAGGCCGCGATGCCGGCGCCCGTGACGCCGCCCCCGGCCCCCGTCGCCGCGGCGCCCAAGCCGCCGGTCCCCGCCGCTCAAGCGTCCAAGCCGCCCGCCGCCAAGGCGGAATCGCCCGCGGCCGCCGCGGAATCGGCCGTCGCCGCCTCGTCGATCCGCGTCAATGTCGACGTGCTCGAAAACCTGATGACGATGGTGTCCGAGCTCGTCCTGACGCGAAACCAGTTGCTCCAAATCCTGCGCTCGCAGAAGGACAGCGAGTTCGCGGCACCCTTGCAGCGCCTCAACCACGTGACCTCGGAGCTGCAGGAAGGCGTCATGAAGACGCGTATGCAGCCCATCGGCAACGCCTGGTCGAAGCTGCCGCGTCTGATCCGCGATCTCAGCCACGAACTGGGCAAGAAGATCGACCTGCAGATGCACGGTCAGGAGACCGAGCTCGACCGGCAGGTTCTCGAACTCATCAAGGACCCGCTGACCCATCTGGTGCGCAACTGCGCCGACCACGGCTTGGAGCCGCCGGACGAGCGCAAGGCCGCCGGTAAGCCCGAGACCGGTAAGGTGATCCTGAACGCCTTCCACGAGGGCGGGCACATCATCATCGAGATCAAGGACGACGGCCGCGGTCTCAACATCGACAAGATCAAGCAAAAGGCGCTGCAGAACGGCATCGCGACCGACGCCGAACTCGCCGCCATGCCCGACCAGCAGGTCGCGCAGTTCATCTTCGCCGCCGGCTTCTCGACGGCCGCCCAGGTCACCTCGGTCTCCGGCCGCGGCGTGGGCATGGACGTCGTGCGCACGAACATCGAGAAGATCGGCGGCACCGTCGAACTCAAGTTCCAGCGCGGCAAGGGCACGGCCTTCGTCATCAAGATCCCGCTGACGCTGGCGATCGTCTCGGCGCTGATCGTCGAGTGCTCGGGCGAACGCTTCGCGATCCCGCAGATCAGCGTGCTCGAACTCGTCCGCGGCCAGGCCAACAGCGATACGACGATCGAACGCGTCAACGATGCGCCGTTCCTGCGCCTGCGCAACCGCCTGCTGCCGCTGGTGTCGCTGCACGACACGTTGCGCCTGGGCGAAACGCGCAAGCAGGAGGAGGACAAGAGCTTCATCGTCGTCACCCAGGTGGGCAACTACACGTTCGGCATCATGGTCGACCGCGTGTTCGACACCGAGGAAATCGTCGTGAAGCCGGTGGCCCCGATCCTGCGCGACGTGCCGATGTTCTCGGGCAACACGATCCTGGGCGACGGGTCGGTGATCATGATCCTCGATCCCAACGGAATCGCGGCGGGCTCGGGCGCTTCGGCGGCCACGATGTCGGAAAACCAAGCTGCGCAGGCCGCGGCCGAAGGTTCGGCGCGCGAGGCCGAACGCATCGCGCTGCTCGTCTTCCGCGCGGGCGGCAACGCGCCCAAGGCGGTGCCGCTGTCGCTGATCGCGCGTCTGGAGGAAACCGACGCTGGGCAGATCGAATATTCCGACGGCAAGCCCGTGCTGCAGTATCGCGGCAAGCTCATGCCGCTCGTCACGATCGACGCGTCCTACCCGATCCGTTCGGAAGGCCGCCAGCCGATCCTGGTCTTCGCCGACCGGAACCGGAACATGGGCCTGCTGGTCGACGAAATCGTCGATATCGTCGAGGAGCGCCTCGCGATCGAAATGAACAACGCGCGCCCCGGCATGGTGGGCTCGGCGATCATCTCGGGCAAAGCGACCGACGTCATCGACACGGCGCATTACCTCTCGCAGGCCTTCGGCGATTGGTTCGGCAAGGCCGACGCGCCGTTCGGCGGCGTGGCGTCGCGCAGCCTGCTGCTGGTCGACGACAGTCCGTTCTTCCGCAATCTGCTCCAGCCGATCCTGCAGGTCGCCGGCTACGACGTGACGACGGCGGAAACCGCGGCCCAGGCGCTTGGCCTGTGCGAAGCGGGCCGCGAGTTCGACGTGATCGTGTCGGATATCGAGATGCCCGGCATGTCGGGTTTCGACTTCGCCGAGGCGCTGCGCCGGTCGGAGAGGTTCCGCGAAACGCCGATCCTGGCGCTGTCCTCGCACACGCATCCCGCGGACATCGAGCGGGCGCGGCGGGTCGGCTTCACCGATTTCATCCCCAAGCTCGACCGCGAGGGCCTGCTCGCCTCGCTGTCGGAACTCGGCGCCCGCTCGGCGGCCGAGTAGGCCGGAAAGGAACGCTGCAATGTCGAATCTCCCCGTGCCCTCGATGACCGACGGGACCGACGTCGCGAAATTCGGCGGCGGTGCCGCCAACGATTTCGTGACGATGACCGTGGCCGATCAGCTGTTCGGCATTCCCGTGCTGACCGTGCAGGACGTGCTGGGACCCCAGCGCATCACGCGCATTCCCTTGGCGCCGCCCGAGGTCGCCGGCGCGCTGAACTTGCGCGGACGCATCGTCACCGCGATCGACGTCCGTCGCCGTTTGGGGCTCGCGAAGCGCGAGACCGACAAGGTCAACATGAACGTGGTCGTCGACCACAAGGGCGAACTCTACGCCCTGATCGTCGACAACGTGGGCGAGGTTCTGTCGCTCCAGGCGGACGCCTACGAACGCAATCCCGCGACGCTCGATCCGCGCTGGCGCGAAGTGTCGGGCGGCATCTATCGCCTGAAGGGCAAGCTGCTGGTCGTGCTCGAAGTCGCCCGGCTGCTCGATTTCAAGCCCAAGCGCGGCGCCGAGGCCGCTTGAGGCGCCGCGCCCGCGCGCTTAAGCTGGCGCGCGGAAAGGCGGACCGATGGCGCAGGCGGAAACCTTCGAAACGGGCGGCGGCATCGCCGTCGTCGAACTGCCGGGCGGCGACGCGGGCAAGGCGCGTCTCGTTTGGGGCGATGCGTTGTTCCACGCGGAATTCCCCGACGCGCGCGGCGGGGCCGCATGCGCTTTGGGCGACGATCCGCTCGCGCGCGGCAAATTCGCCGCTGCTTTGAACGCGCTGGCGCCCGGTGCGACCGCCGCGGTGGCGTGCGAGGGCGATTGGCTGTTCGGGCGCGACGTGGTGGGCATCCTGCGTGCGGCCCGGTTGGGCCCGACGACTTGGCTGCTGAGCTTTCCCTTCGCCGCCGATTCCGCGGCCGACGCCCAAGAATCGCGGATCGCCGACGCGCTCGACGGTCTGCCCATCGCGGTCGCGATTTGCGCGGCCGACGAAGCGGGCCGCATCATGTGGATCAACGAAGCATTCCGCCAGTTGATGGGCGGGGCGGATTTCGACCTGATCGGCACGCCGATCGGCGAACGCCTTGCGATGCCGGGCACCTACGCCACGGTTCTGGCGGCCACGGGCCCGTTCGTGCCCAGCGTGCCGTTCCCGACCGCGATCAAGACGCTCGACGGCATGATGTCGCCGGCGATGATTTCGGCCAAGCGCGGGACGTTCCGGGGCGAAGCGGTCGCGACCGTTTGCCTCGCGCGCGGGATCTGAAGCGCCCGGGCGGGCCTCAGATCTGCATTTTTCGCGCGGTGGCTTCCAATTCGTCGATGATCTGCATGCCCGGCACGATCTCCGAGCGCACGAATTCCAGGCGCTTGTTCGGCCCGCCGCCCGCGGTGGGGAAGCGTTCGCGCCACAGCTGCATCTTGACCGCGAGGCCGCACAGCACGCCGCCCATCGAGCGATGGTTGGAGAACACCAGATCCTTCATCTGCGCGAAGGAGTTGGCGTTGATGTCCTTCCAGAAATCGGCGCTTTTCCTGTTGAAGGATTCGAAGCGGCCGGTCAGCGAGATGATGACCCCCGACAGCGATTCCTTGACCTTGTCGAGCATCTGACGCGACAGCCGGTCGTGCTTGATCATCTGGTTTTCTTCGAGCGGCTTGAGCCAATCGACGAACCCTTGGACCTGGGGCACGACGCTGTCCAGGCACGACCGGAAATAGGCAAGCGACAGATACGTGTCGCCGTAATCCTCCAGGAAGCGCGGGATTTCGGTCAGCGGCACGTTCAGTTTTTGCGACATCGCGCGAAGATTCTTCAGCGCTTCGTCCCGGTTGGGATTGGCGATCAGGCGCAGGATGTCGGAGACGTCGTTCACCTCGACGTCCGATCCGCCGTAGATCTGCTGGATCAGCGGATGGGTGAACGCCTTCATGTGCTCGGTGAGTTCGCGGCGCTTGGATTCGGAAAGCTGGAGATCCTTCTTCTCGTCGACCGGGATCTTCAGCTGGCGCATCGCCAGACGCAGCGTGTAGACGTCGAAGGACGGCACCGTCGCCAGATTCTGCAGCGTCGGCATGTCTTTTCGCAGCTGTTCGCCGTAGCTTTGGAACACCGAATGCAGGGTTTCCAACGGCACTTGCGCGGATTTGTGGCTTTGGTCCTTGTAGAGCTCGATCACCGTATCGAGCCGGACGTTCTTGATCAGCCGCAAACGCCGGAGGCCCGGCGTTTCGAGCGGCACGATCCGCAACGGCAGGATATGGAGGGCGTCCTGGCTTTCCGCGTCGAATTCGTCGTCCTGTGGGGCGCCGGGGACGGCGCCTTTCGGGGCCGCGGCGGCCGCTGGCTCGGTCGAAGACATGGGAAGCTTTTAACGAGGTAGCCGGAAACTTTCCACTGGTGAATTGGGGCGAATATGCCGCGATTCAGTCGAAAAGCTTGTCGATATCTGCTTGCGATGCGACGGCGGCGGCCACGGGGGCTGCGACAGCCGGTTTCGGCGGGGCGGCGGCGGTCGGTTTGGCCGCCGGCGGGGCCGGGGGTTCGGGCATGGATGCGGGGGGTGGCGCGGGCGGGGGGACCGCGACGCCGTTGAGCAGCGCGTCGATCTCGTTTTGGGTGTGCCCCTGGCCGGGCATCGCGGGACCGTTCAGCAGATGGGCGTCGGGGCGGCCGTCGCCGGCCGCGGCCGAAGGGGCGCTCGGCTTGGCCGCGGCGATCGCATCGGCGCCCCAAATCTCGACCATCGCCGCGACGCGCTGGTCGATGTAGCGCAGCGTGTTGACGACCTTCGAAATGCGCTGGCCGGTGATGTCCTGGAAGGAACACGCGGTGAAGATTTCGGTCGCTTGATCGGTCAGCAACTGGGCGGCGTCGGCCTGTTCGGCGGGCAATTGTCCCGCCGCCTCCATGATGCGCTCGGCGGCGTTCAGAATGTCGGAGGTCGCGCGCTCGGTCGCCTGGACGATCTGGTCGAGCTCGCTGGTCGCGGTGACGATGCGGTTGTTCGAGGCTTCGACGCGCGTATCCTTGTTGTGCAGGGCCGCGATCTCCTGCTTGGCGTGCTGGATGTGCGCGGCCATGCTCTGCAGCTCGGCGCGCATGACCTCCAGGCTCGTGGCTTCCTTGTTGAACTCGATCTGCTTGAGCGTCCATTCGCGCAGCGAGGTCGCGATCCGGCGCGCCTCATCGACCGCCACCAGGCGCTGGCGGCCGTCGCGCATGCGCAGGAAGGCGCGGCCGCGCGCGCTGTTCTGAAGCGCGTCTTCGATCGCGAAATACTCGTCTTCGGAGAGCTGCGGAAGGGTCATGGCGAACGACGATCCGAAATTGACGGAAAAGATTGCCGGATTATAGCCCGCCGGCCCGGACTGCGTAGCGGACCCTACAAGCGCGTAAGCTAACGCAGGGTTAACCGAAACGCGGGGCCGGTTTAAGCGCCGTTTCAGCGCCGTCACGCAGGCTGGTCCGCCGGGGATGCGAGATATCTTGTCTCGGCAGCCCGCCGGACGCGCTTATCCACCGGCCGATCATGGGCAATGTCTGCGGCGCGCCTAATCTCTTGCGTCGGGGGCCCGGGTGTCATCAAACTGTCGCGATAAGGGCGCTATCGGCATGTATGCCGAAGCGCCCATCGTTAGGGAGATGAACCGCATGACCGCCTTCCGTTTCGTCGCGTCCGCCGCCCTGCTCGCGGCGGGTACGCTTGCCGCCGGCGCCGCCCAGGCCCAGGGCTCGCTGACGCTCTATTGCTCGGTGCAGGAGGAGTGGTGCCGCCCGATGGCCCAGGCCTTCGAGCGCGAAACCGGTATCCGGGTCAACATGACCCGCAAATCCTCGGGCGAGACCTACGCCCAGATCAAGGCGGAACGCCAAAACCCGCGCGGCGACGTGTGGTGGGGCGGCACGGGCGACCCGCATCTGCAGGCCGCCGAAGAAGGGCTGCTGGCCGAGTACCGCTCGCCGATGCTGCGCGAACTGCACGATTGGGCGGTCCGTCAGGCGGAAATCTCCAAGTACCGGACGGTCGGCATCTACTCGGGCGCGCTCGGCTATTCGTTCAACACCCGGACCTTGGCCCAGCGCGGCCTGCCCGAACCGAAGTGCTGGCGCGATCTGGCGCGGCCCGAATACCGCAATGAGATCCAGGTCGCCGACCCGAACTCCTCGGGTACGGCCTATACGATGCTCGCCACGCTGGTGCAGCTGTTCGGCGAGGAGCCGGCCTTCGACTATATGAAGCGCATGCACCGCAACGTGAACCAGTACACGCGTTCGGGTGCGGCGCCGGCGCGTGCGGCCGCGACGGGCGAATCGCTGATCGGCATCACCTTCCTGCACGACGCGGTCACGCAAGTCGTCGCCGGCGCGCCGGTCAAGATCGTCGCGCCGTGCGAAGGCACGGGGTTCGAAATCGGCTCGATGTCGATCGTCCGCGGCACGCGCAACATGGCCAATGCGCGCAAGTTCTACGATTGGGCGCTGTCGCCGGCCGCGCAGAACCTGGGGGCGGCCGCGAATTCGTTCCAGCTGCCTTCGAACAAGAACGCCACCATCCCGCCGCAAGCGCCGAAGATGGAGGATATCCTGCTGATCGAGTACGACTTCGTGCGTTACGGCTCGGCCGCCGAGCGCGAGCGTCTGCTGCAGCGTTGGACCCGCGAAGTCCGCTCAGGCTCCTGAGCGCGGAACGGTACACCCGCCCGCCGGGCGCTCGCCCGTCTTGATTTCGACGGCGTCGAGCGCTTCGGCGAGGCGGTGCGTGGCCGAGCCCGGCCGCAAAGGTTTGGGCTGGTCGGCCGCCGGAGCCCAGGCGGTTAACGTCAGTATCTGGAACGTCGCGGGCATCCGGCCCGTCGCGGGGCGGCCGAAGCGATCCTCGTAGATCGCCGCCGCGCGCAGCAGCGTCGAGCGCCGGGAGAAATCCTTGCGCCGTTCGACCACCGCGTTCGCCTCGCCCATGCCGCGCAGATCGCGCATCAGATCGAGCGCGTTTTCGTACTCGACCGTTATCGTGTCGCTGTCGGCCACCGGCAGGGCGAAGCCCGCGCGCTGCAACAGGCCGGCCGCGTCGCGCAGATCGGCGAAGGGCGACACGCGCGGACCCGCACCGCCGGTTTCGGCCAGTTCCGCGTCGAGCAGCGCCTGGCGCAATTCCACCAAGGTCTCCCCACCCAGCAGCGCGGCGAGGAACAGGCCGTCGGGCTTCAAAGCGCGCCGCGCCTGCAGCAGCGCGCCGGGCAGGTCGTTGGTCCAATGCAGCGACAGGCACGACACGACCAGATCGAAACTGCCTTCGGCGAAGGGCAGGAATTCCTCGTCCGCGACGACGACCGCGCGCTTGGGGCCGCCCACCGCGCAAGGCCGGGCGCGCGCCGCGCGCATCATCGCGGGCGACAGATCGCAGTGGATCAGCGTTTCGATCCCCGAACGGCCGGCGAGCAGCGGCGCCAGCACGCCGGTGCGCGCGCCGAGATCGAGCGCGCGCGGGAAGCTTCGCGCCACGTCGTCCAGCCGTTCCACGAGCCGTTCGGCCGCTTCGCGGAACAGGAAATCGTGATCCGCAAAACGCCGTGCTGCGCGCTCGCGATGCGCGCGCACAGCCTTGCGGTCGAAGACGATGGGCATTCCCATGCGCCGAGTCCTAGCGCAATCGCGCGCCCGCGCAAACGCCCGATCGGAGGGGGTGGGCGTTGACTCCCCCTACGTTTTCGTGTTGGCGTCCGTCGCATGGTGACGTCCGCCGCCCGCCTGACGGAATTGTTCGCCCTGGGACGCCGCGTCGCGCGTGCGGCCCTCGACGCGGTCGTGCCGCCGCTGTGCCTGGCCTGCCGCGAACCCGTCGCCGAACCCCACGCGCTGTGCGCGCGCTGCTGGCCCAAGCTTGCCTGGATCGATCGGCCGTGGTGCGACACCTGCGGTCTGCCTTTCGACTACGCCACGGGTCTTTCCGGCACGCCGGTTTGCGCGGCGTGCCTGGCGCGGCCGCCGGCTTGCGCGCGCGCGCGCGCGGCGTTGCGCTACGACCCCGTCTCGCGCGACCTCGTGCTGGCCTTCAAACACGCGGACCGCACGCAAAATGCGCCGGCCTTCGCCGCATGGATGGCGCGCGCGGGCGCCGATGCGCTCGACGGCGCCGATCTTCTGGTGCCCGTGCCGCTGCATTGGACGCGCCTGGTGCGCCGGCGTTTCAACCAATCCGCTTTGCTCGCCCGGGCACTGGCCGCGCGCACCGGAATCGCCTGGTCGCCCGATGCGCTCGTGCGCGTGCGCCGGACCCGCACGCAAGGCGACCTCACCCGCGCCCAGCGGCGCGTCAACGTGCGCGGCGCCTTCGCGGTCCGCCCGAGCCGCCTCGCGGCGCTGCGCGGACGCACCGTCGTCCTGATCGACGACGTGACGACGACCGGGGCGACGTTCGAGGCGTGCGCGCGCGCCTTGCGCCGGGCGGGGGCGGGGGAGGTGCGCGCGCTGGCGTTGGCCCGGGTCGTCCGGCCGGGCGACGGCACGCCCTAGAAAACCGTCGGAATTCCGGCTAGTTTTTCCGCATGACGGCGAAGGTCGAAATCTATGCGAGCCCGTTTTGCGGGTATTGCGCGCGCGCCAAGGGGCTGTTGAGCCGCAAGGGCGTGGACTATGTCGAATACGACATTCTGGCGCAGCCCGATTTGCGCGACGAAATGATCGGCCGGGCGGGCGGGCGCACGTCCGTCCCGCAGATTTTCGTCGATGGCAAGCATGTCGGCGGCTGCGACGACATTCACGCGCTCGACGCGCAAGGAAAGCTCGATCCGCTGCTGGCGGGTTGAGTGGCGCTTCAGGCGTGCCCGGCTTCGCCGGACAGGAAGCTCGGATGCGCGCCCGCTTTGACGAGCGCGCGTTCCCATTTCGATTCGAGATCGGAATCGAACACGATCGCCTCGTCGGCCGGCACGGTCAGCCAGCCGTTGCCGGTCATTTCGGTCTCCAGCTGGCCCGGCCCCCAGTTGGCGTAGCCCAGCGCCAGCAACGACCTTGCGGGGCCGCCGCCGTCGGCCATCGCCTTCAGGATGTCCACCGTCGCGGTCAGCGCGATGCCGTCCTGCACGGGCATGGTGCCGTCGTGCATGTAATCGTCCGAGTGCAGCACGAAGCCGCGGCCCGCTTCGACCGGTCCGCCGCTGCGCAAACGGATCGCCTTTGCGCGCGGCGGCGCCTTGATGCCCAATTGATCGAGCAGATCCGGGAAACTGAGTTGCGTGAACGGCTTGTTGACGACAAGGCCCATCGCCCCGTCCTTCGTGTGCGCGCACATGTAAATAACGGTCCGCGCGAAACGCGGGTCCGGCATGCCCGGCATGGCCACCAATAGGTGACCCGCGAAAAAGGTGGGTATCTCGACGCGCCGTTTTCCCATGACCATATTAGACTAGCACGAAAGGGGACGTTTGGCAGGTGCCGCACTTGGGAAGAGCGATTGCCGCGATTTTCGCGTTGGTCGCGGCGTTTTGCGCCGCGCCGGCGGCCGCGCGCGAAAGCGCGTGGGTGCGCCATCCGGAAATCGCCTTGCGCCTCGTTTCGGCGAGTGCGGCGTCCGGCGACGGGGCGGCGTTGCGTTTGGGGTTGGAGATGCGCCTCGCCCCGGGCTGGAAAACCTATTGGCGTTCGCCCGGCGACGCGGGGCTTCCGCCGACGATCGATTGGTCGGGTTCGGACAATCTCGAAGCGCCGTCGTTGCGCTTTCCCGCGCCCGAACGGTTCACGCTGTTCGGCTTCGAAACCTTCGGCTATGGCGGGCATGCGATTCTGCCGATCGTCGCGCGCGCCGCGGGCCCCGGCGAAACCAAGCTGCGCGCGGGCGTGGACGTGCTGGTGTGCGAGAAACTGTGCATTCCCTATCGCGCGGATCTGACGCTCGACCTTCCGGCGGGACCGCAGACGCCGAGCGCGCATACGCATGAAATCGCGCGTTTCGAATCGGCCGTTCCCCCGGTCGATGCCGAAGGGCGCGGCATCAACGGCCTCGTTCTCGAAAGTGCCGCGTTCCGCGGTGGCGAAGTGCCTGCGTTGATCGTGCGCGCGCGCGCCGAGCCGCCTTTCGCCGCGCCCGACGTTTTCGTCGAGACCGACGGCGGGTGGAGCTTCGCCAAGCCCGACATCGCGTTCCTCGAAGGCGGGCGCTACGCTACCCTCACGCTCGCCGCGACGCCCGACAAGTCGGCCGTTCCGCTCGACGGCGCGCGCGCGACGCTGACGCTCGTGGACGGTCCGCGCGCGCTCGAACGCGCATTGACGCTGGGCGCGGCACCGCCCGTGCCGGTTTTCGCCGCGTCCTTCGCGGCGATGCTGGCCACCGCCGTGCTCGGCGGCCTCATCCTCAACTTGATGCCGTGCGTGCTGCCCGTTCTTGCGATGAAGCTCGCGGGCCTTGCGAAGCTTGCGGGCGCGCCCGCGCGCGCGCTGCGCGTCTCGTTCCTGGCTACGGCCGCCGGGATCGTGACGTCGTTCCTGCTGATCGCCGCGGCCCTCATCGGCCTCAAATCGGCGGGGGAAGCGGTCGGCTGGGGTTTGCAATTCCAGCTTCCGTGGTTCCTGGCGGCGATGGCGCTGATCGTCACGCTGTTCGCGGCGAATTTGTGGGGGCTGGTGGAAATCCCGCTGCCGCGCGCGCTGGCCGACGCCGCCGATGGCGCGTCGGCGGGCGGATCGTTCGCCACGGGGATGTTCGCGACGTTGCTGGCCACGCCGTGCTCGGCGCCGTTCGTGGGTACGGCGGTCGGTTTCGCGCTGGGCCGGGGTCCGGCGGAGATCGCCGCGATTTTCGCCGCCCTCGGCGTCGGACTGGCGCTGCCTTATCTCGCGGTCGCCGCGGCCCCGGGGGTTGCGCGCGTTCTGCCGCGCCCGGGACCGTGGATCCTGCGCTTGCGCGCTTTGCTGGGCGTTGCACTCGCCGGCACGGCGCTGTGGCTCGTCTGGGTGCTGTCCCAGCAGGCGGGCGATGCGGCCGCGACGGGGCTCGGTTTCGTGCTCGGCGCGCTCGTCCTCGGGCTTTACGCGGTGCGCGGGCTCGCGCGCAGCCAAGCGCGGCCGATCCTGCTGGCGGCGGGGGCGGTGTTCGCCATCGTTCTGCCGCTGCGGTTGGCCGAAACGCCCGCGATCGCCCCCGCCGAAAGCGCCATTCCCTGGCGCGAGTTCGAACGCGCGGCGATCGACGAGGCGGTGCGCGCGGGCAAAGTCGTCTTCGTCGACGTGACCGCCGATTGGTGCGTGACGTGCCAAGTGAACAAGCGTCTGGTCGTCGCGCGCGGCGAGGTTGCGCGGCGTTTGACCGCGGGCGAGGTCGTCGCGATCCGTGCCGATTGGACGCGCCCCGATCCGCGCATTTCCGCCTATCTCGCCGAGTTCGGCCGCTACGGCATTCCGTTCAACGCCGTCTACGGACCCGGTGCTGCGGGCGGCCTTGCGCTGCCCGAATTGCTGAGCGAGGACGCCGTGATCGGCGCCTTCGCGCGGGCCGCCGCGCGGCCCTGAGCCGGTTGCTTTTCGCGCGGTCAGGGCCTACATCCTGGGCGCTCCATTCGTTCCACCCCCAAAAACCGGAGACGGTTCCATGACGATCAAGGCTGGCGACAAGATCCCGTCCGTGAAGCTGCGGCACATGACCAAGGACGGCGTCAAGGAGATATCGACCGACGATATCTTCAAGGGCAAGAAGGTCGCGATCTTCGGCCTTCCCGGCGCGTTCACGCCGACCTGCTCGGCCAAGCATCTGCCCGGCTTCCTCGCGCATTTCGACAAGTTCAAGGAGAAGGGCGTCGACACGATCGTCTGCATCTCGGTCAACGACGCGTTCGTGATGGACGCCTGGGGCAAGAACCAGAACGTCGGCGACAAGGTCCTGATGGCGGCCGACGGCAACGCGGAATTCGCCAAGGCGGCCGGCATCGAGATGGACGGCACGGGCTACGGCATGGGCCTGCGCATGAAGCGCTTCTCGGCCTACGTCGTGGACGGCGAAGTGAAGAGCTTCAATCTCGAGAAGCCCGGCTCGTTCGAAGTTTCGAACGCCGAGACGATGCTCGCCCAAGTCGGCTGAGCTCAGCCGCCGCGCACCGAAGCGATCGCGCCGCGCGCCAAGGCGTCGGCGCGTTCGTTTTCGGGGTGGCCGGCATGGCCCTTGATCCAGCGCCATTCGACCGCGTGCGGCTCGGCCGCGGCCAGCAGCGCCTGCCAAAGATCGACGTTCTTGACCGGCTTTTTGTCGGCGGTTTTCCAGCCGCTCCGCTTCCAGCCGTGGATCCATTTCGTGATCCCGTCGCGCACGTAGACGCTGTCGGTCCAGACGCGCACTTGCGCGGGCCGCTTGAGGGCCCTGAGCCCTTCGATCGCCGCCATCAATTCCATGCGGTTGTTGGTCGTGGCGGCGTCGCCGCCGGAGAGTTCCTTCTCGCTGCCGCGCCAGCGCAAGATCGCCCCCCAGCCGCCGGGACCCGGATTGCCCGAGCACGCGCCGTCGGTGAACAGCTCGACGAGATTCTCCTCGCTCATTTCGGCCCGAGCAGCACGTCGGCTTCGACCGAGACGCGCACGGTCGCGCGGCCGGGCTCTGCGATGGGGGCGGGCGCGTTCGCGGCGGCAAGGTCGGCCATCGCCGCGCGCGGCATCGGCCGGGGCGGCGCTTCGCCGCCCGCGGCGCCCAGCCGAATGGCCCTGTAGCCCGTCACGCGCAAGCCCAGCGCGTCGGCCGCGCGCTCGGCGCGAAGCTTGAGCCGCTGCAGCGCCTCGGCGGTCAGCTCGTCCTCGGCCGCGCGCGCGGTCTCGCGGCGCAAATCGAAACGTAGGCCCGACATCGCCATGCCGCCTTCCTGCAGGGCCCCGGCGAGTGCGGTCAGCGCCGCCATATCCGAACCGCTCAGTTCCAGCGTCGCCGCGCCGCGCCAGCGCCGGGGTTGATTCTGCGGGCGTTCCTCGTGCGTCCAATAAGCGCCGGTTTCAACGCTCACGCCAGCCGATTGACGCGCGCGCGCGACGGCCGCCTCCATGCGCCGGTTGATTTCGGCCTGCACGCCGGCCGCCGTCGGTCCCATCGCTTCGGCGCGCAAGGCGACGGTCAAGCGATCCTGCTGGATCGCGCGTTCGGAACTTTCGCCCAGCGTCAGCACCGGCGGTTCGGCCGCCACCGCGGGCAGGGTCAACAGACACAAAGCGAGAAGGGCGGGGCGCAGCATGGCGGGATCTCCGTCACAAACCGTAGGCCGAAGGGGCCGGCACGGCGCGATGGAACCGCAGCTTCTTGGCGTATTCGAGGGGGTTTTTGGGCCGGACGAAGGCGCCGGGCGGATGGTTCAGCCAATCGTAAAGTCGCGTCAGCAGAAAGCGCAGCGCGCTGCCGCGCGCCAGGATCGGCAGCGCGGCCGTTTCGGCCGGCGACAGCCCGCGCACCGACGCATAGCCGCCGACCAAGCGCCGCGCCTTGGTCGCGTTGAACGATCCGTCCGGCTCGAAGCACCAGCAATTCAGGCAGATGGCGAGGTCGTAGGCGAGCGTGTCGTTGCACGCGAAATAGAAATCGATCATCCCCGAGAAGCCGCCGTCCAGGAAGAACACGTTGTCCGGGAACAGATCGGCGTGGATGACGCCTTGGGGCAGATCGCGCGGCCAGGCGCGGTCGAGGAAATCGAGTTCGGCGGCGATTTCGGCGGCCAGCCCTTTCTCCACTTCGTCGGCGCGCGCGCCGCACGCTTCGGCGAGCGGCCGCCAGCCTGCGGGGCCGAGCGCATTCTCGCGCCGGATCGGAAAATCGGCGCCCGCGACGTGCAGCCGGGCCAGCGCGTCGCCCACCGGCGCGCAATGCGAAAGCTCGATCTTTCGCGGCCAGACACCTTTGAGGAAGCTGACGATCGCCGCGGGCCGACCGCACAGCTCGCCCAGCACCCGGCCGTCCTTGCGGTGGATCGGCGTCGGGCAGGCGAGACCCTTGGCCGCGAGATGGTCCATGAGGCCGAGGAAGAACGGCAGGTCCGCGCGCTTCACCCGCTTTTCGTAGAGCGTGAGGATGAATTGTCCCGCGCCGGTTTCGAGCACGAAGTTGGAATTCTCCACGCCCTCGGCGATGCCGCGATAGGCGACGAGCTTGCCGATCTCGTAATCGGCCAGGAACCGGGCCAGGGATTGGTCGTCGACGTCGGTATAGACGGCCATCACACGTCCAGCGACCGCGGCAGGTTGAAATGCACGTCCTCGCGGGCCGTCACGACTTCCTCGAGCGTCACGTCGAAGCGCGCGCGCGCGGCTTCGATGGTCTCCTGAACCAGGATTTCCGGCGCCGACGCGCCGGCGGAAACGCCGAGCGTGCGGATCCCGGCGAGCGCCGTCCAATCGATTTCGCGGAAATTGGCGATCAGACGCGAGTTTTCGCAACCCGCCTTCTTGGCGACCTCGACCAACCGCATCGAGTTCGACGACTTGGTCGAGCCCAGCACGAGGACCGCGTCCGCGCGCGCGGCGATCGCCTTGACCGCCGCTTGGCGGTTGGTCGTCGCGTAGCAGATGTCGTCCTTCTTGGGCGGCAGCATGTCGGGGTAGCGGCGCACGAGTTCGGCGACGATGTCGGCCGTATCGTCGACCGACAGCGTGGTTTGGGTCGCATAGGCAAGCGGCCCCGCGGGCAGCACGACGTTGCGCGCCTGCTCGACGTCCTCCACCAGCGTGATCGCGCCCGCGGGCAATTGACCCATCGTGCCCACGACCTCCGGATGGCCCGCGTGCCCGATCAGCACGATATGGCGGCCCGCCTTGCGATGATGCTCGGCCTCGCTATGGACCTTGCTGACCAGCGGGCAGGTGGCGTCGAGATAGATCATCTCGCGCCGCTCGGCCTCGGCCGGGACCGATTTGGGCACGCCGTGGGCGGAGAACACCACCGGCCGGTCGGCCGGGACCTGATCGAGCTCGGCGACGAAGATGGCGCCCTTGCGCTCCAGACTTTCGACGACGAAGCGGTTATGGACGATTTCGTGGCGCACATAGACCGGCGCGCCGTGCTTTTCGATCGCGCGCTCGACGATCAAAATCGCGCGGTCCACGCCCGCGCAAAAGCCGCGCGGGCCGGCCAGCAAAATCGTCAGGGGCGCTTGTGCGGCCATTCTCGAAACCCTATTGTCGCCCCGAGGTATACCGGAGTCGCGCCGCGATTCCACCCCCGTTCGCCAGCGTTCCAAGAACCCGCCGAGGTCCGTCCCGATGTCCACGCCCGTCGTCGCCCAGAAAGCCCCTTATCCCGTCGATGTCGAAGCCGGCAAAACCTACTGGTGGTGCACCTGCGGCATGTCCAAGAAGCAGCCGTTTTGCGACGGGGCGCATTCGGGGTCCGGGCTGCAGCCGATGAAGTACGAGGCCAAGGAAGCCAAGAAGCTTTTCTTCTGCGGCTGCAAGGCGACCAAGAATCAGCCGCTGTGCGACGGCGCGCATAAGGCCCTTTAAGCGTGGGCGCTTTGCGCGTGCGTTCGGCACTTCCCGCGCTCGTCGCGGCGGCGCTGGCGCTGGGGGCTTGCACGGCCAACGAGGACCGGCAGGCGGCCATTTGTCCGCGCGCCGGAATTCTGCCCGACGCCAACACGGTGGTGCTGTTCCGTGACGGTCCCGGCCGCGACCTGACCGACGTGATCGCGCAAGCCCAGATCGTCGACGTGGCGGTGGGCTGCGTCTATACGAGCGGCCGACGCCCGCCGGGCGTCACGCTCGATCTGCAGATCGCCATCGCCGCCGAACGCGGCCCCGCCGATCGCGCCCGGCGCGCGGCGCTGCCTTATTTCGTGGCGATCCTGGACGGCGACCAGAACATCGTCGCCAAGGAGTATTTCGAGGCGCGGTTCGAGTTTCCCGACAACCGCACGCGCGTGGGCCGGGTGGACGAGCTCGAGCCCGTGATCCCGCTGCGGTCGAATTTCGACGGCCCCTCGTACCGCGTCATGGTCGGATTCCAGCTCAACGCCGACCAGCTCGCCTGGAACCGCCGGCAACGCGGCGAGCGCTGAAGCGCCGGAAATCGACGGACGGCCACGCGCCGCTTGACCCGGGCGGGACTCCCGCTATTTTGCCTGTCGCCCGCCCGCGGGAGAGACTCCGTTTCCGCCAGGAAACGGGGCGCCGAAGGAGCAACCGCCCCGGAAACTCTCAGGCAAAAGGACCGCGGGGGCACGGGCACGCGTAGCGAACTCTGGAAAGCGGCGACCGGTTTCGGCCGGTCGCCCACCGAAGAGGTAAGTCCGAGCGGCCCCCAACCGGCCTTCCGGACGATTCTTTCAGGTCCCAGGACAGAGGGGGCGCCCCAGAAGCCGGTCTCCCGACCGGCTTTGACGCGCGCCCGACTCCGGAGTTCCCTTTGTCCGACGACACCCCCCTGAAGACGACGCCGCTCGACGCGTTGCATCGCGCGCTTGGCGCCAAGATGGTGCCGTTCGCCGGGTATGCGATGCCCGTCCAATATCCGATGGGGATATTGAACGAGCATCTGCACGCGCGCGCGGCCGCCGGGCTGTTCGACGTGTCGCATATGGGTCAGGCGATCCTGGCCGGCGCCGAGGCGGCCGCGGCTCTCGAAACGATGGTGCCCGGCGATCAGCTCGCGCTTAAGGAAGGCGCCACGCGCTACACCCAGCTCACGAACGACGAGGGCGGCATCCTCGACGATCTGATGGCCACCAAGCGCGCCGACGGGCTTTATCTCGTCGTCAACGCGGCCTGCAAGGACGCGGATTTTGCGCGCATCGAAGCGAAGATCGGCGCGCGCGCGCCGCTCCGGCGCCTCGACGACCGCGCGCTGCTGGCGTTGCAAGGCCCGCAAGCGGCGGCCGTGATGGCGCGGCTCGCCCCCGACTCCGTCGGGCAGAAATTCATGACGCTGCGCGAAGGCACGATCGGCGGTATCGCTTGCCTGTTCACGCGCTCGGGTTACACGGGCGAGGACGGTTACGAGATTTCCGTGCCCGCCGCCGAGGCCGAAAAACTCGCCAAGCTGCTGCTCGCCGAACCCGAGGTGAAGCCGATCGGCCTGGGCGCGCGCGACTCTTTGCGCCTGGAGGCGGGCTTGTGCCTTTACGGGCACGACATCGATACGACCACCTCGCCGATCGAGGCCGATCTGGTCTGGTCGATTTCCAAGCGCCGGCGCGCCGAAGGCGGCTTCCCCGGCGCCGCGCGCGTGCAACGCGAACTCGCCCAAGGCCCCGCGCGCAAGCGCGTCGGCATCCTGCCCGAAGGCCGCGCGCCCGCGCGCGAGGGCACGGAGGTCGTCGACGCCGCCGGCGCCAAGATCGGGGTCGTCACTTCGGGCGGCTTCGGGCCGACCGCGAACGGGCCGATCTGCATGGGTTACGTACCCGCCGCTTTCGCCGCCCCCGGCACGCCGGTGGGCCTCGTCGTCCGGGGCAAAACGCTCCCCGCGAAAATCGCGGGAATGCCCTTCGTCCCCCATCGTTATTTCCGCGGTTGAGGAGAAAATCATGGCCGAACTGCGCTTCACCAAAGACCACGAATGGATCCGCGTCGGAGACGGCGACGTCTACGAGATCGGCATCTCCGACTACGCGCAAGGCCAGCTCGGCGACGTGGTGTTCGTCGAATTGCCGGAGATCGGCAAGAAGATCGCCAAGGGCGGCCAGGCGGCCGTCGTGGAATCGGTCAAGGCGGCGTCGGACGTCTATTCGCCCGTCGCGGGCGAGGTCGTCGCGATCAACGACGCGCTGACGGGCGATCCGGGCCTCGTGAACAAGGAACCGACCGGCGCGGGCTGGTTCTTCAAGCTCAAGACCGGCGATACGGCCCAGTTCGCCGAATTGATGGATCAAGGCGCCTACGACGCCTACGTGAAAGGTCTCGGCTGATGCGCTACCTGCCCCATACCGAAGCCGACCGCGAAGCGATGCTCGCGGCGATCGGCGCCAAATCCGTCGATGAATTGTTCGTCGACGTGCCGGCGGAGGCGCGCCTCGCGGGCCCCGTCGCGGGCCTGTCGACGACCAAAAGCGAGCTCGAGGTGGAGCGCATCCTCGGCGCCATGGCCGCCAAGAACCGCCCGGCGGGCGCGATGGCGAGCTTCATGGGGTCGGGCGCCTATCGCCATCACGTGCCCGCGAGCGTGGATTACATCGTCCAGCGCGGCGAGTTCCTGACGAGCTACACGCCCTATCAGCCGGAAATCGCGCAAGGCACGCTGCAGTATCTGTTCGAATTCCAGACCCAGGTCGCGTTGCTGACCGGGATGGAGGTCGCCAACGCTTCGATGTACGACGCGGCCACCGCCGCGGTCGAAGCCGTGCAGATGGCCAATCGCGTCACGCGCCGGGGCAAGGCGATCCTGTCGGGCGCCCTGCATCCGCATTATCGCGAGACCATCGAGACACACGGCCGGTTCTCGGGTTTCGATGTCGCCGCGTTGCCCGCCAATCTCGACGGGCTGGCCGGCATCGAGGCGCTGCTCGACGCGAAAACGTCCTGCGTCGTGGTGCAGTACCCGAACGTGTTCGGCCGCCTGCAGGATCTGCGCGGCCTTGCCGCCGCGTGCCAGAAGGCGGGCGCTTTGCTGATCGTGGCGATCCCCGAAATCGTGTCGATGGGCGCCGTCGTGCCGCCGGGCGACATGGGGGCGGATATCGTGGTCGCCGAGGGCCAGTCGATCGGGAACGCCCTCAATTTCGGCGGCCCCTATGTCGGGCTGTTCGCGGCGAAGGAGAAGTACCTGCGCCAGATGCCCGGCCGCCTGTGCGGCGAAACCGTCGACGCCGACGGCAAGCGCGGCTTCGTGCTGACGCTGTCCACCCGCGAGCAGCACATCCGCCGCGAAAAGGCGACGTCGAACATCTGCACGAATTCGGGCCTGTGCGCGCTGGCCTTCACCGTGCATCTGTCGCTGCTCGGCGAAACGGGCTTGAAGCGCCTCGCCGCGCTCAACCACGCGATGGCGACCAGCCTCGAAGCGAAGCTCGCGCGCGTGAAGGGCGTGAAGGTCCTGACCGACGCCTATTTCAACGAATTCGCGCTCGAACTGCCGCGCGACGCCGCCGAGGTGGTCGACAAACTCGCCGACAAGGGCGTGCTCGCGGGCGTGCCCGGCGGCCGGTTGTGGCCGGACGATCCTTCGATGGCGCGCACGCTGATCGTCGCGGCCACCGAAACGAACACGCTCGCCGACATCGACCTTTTCGCCGCCAAGCTCGCGGAGGTGCTGTGATGGACAAGTCCCAAGGCCGCGTCGCGCGCGACACCGCGGGCGAACTTCCCCCCGTCGTCACCCATTCGGGCCATCGGGGGCTGCAGCTCGAAGAAAAGCTGATCTTCGAACAGGGCGTTCCGGGCCGGATCGGCGTGGACGTGCCGAACCCGCCGCAGGGTGCCGCCGACAAGCTCGGCGCCTTCGCGCGCAAGGAACCCATCGGCCTGCCCGATCTGTCCGAACCGCAGGTCGTGCGCCACTTCACGCGCCTGTCGCAGAAGAACTACGGCATCGATTCGGGTCTGTTCTCGCTGGGCTCGTGCACGATGAAGCACAACCCGCGCCTCAACGAGAAGATGGCCCGTCTGCCCGGCTTCGCGGACATCCATCCGCTCCAGCCCGTCAAAACGGTGCAGGGCGCCCTCGAACTGATCGACGAGTTGGCGCGCTGGCTCAAGACGCTGACCGGTATGCCCGCTGTGGCGATGAGCCCGGCCGCCGGCGCGCATGGCGAATTGTGCGGCATGGTCGCGATCTGGGCCGCGATCAAAGCCAAGGGCGAAGGCGAAACGCGCCGGCGCGTGCTCGTGCCGGAATCCGCGCACGGCACCAACCCCGCGACGGCGGCGATGCTCGGCTTCACGGTCGATCCGATTCCCGCCGACGCGCGCGGCCGGGTCGATCTCGCCGCGTTCGAGGCGAAGCTCGGCCCGGACGTCGCGGCGATCATGCTGACCAACCCGAACACCTGCGGGCTGTTCGAAACCGACATCAAGCGCATCGCCGATCTGGTGCACAAGGCGGGCGGCTATTTCTACTGCGACGGGGCGAACTACAACGCCATCGCGGGCCGCGTGCGCCCCGCCGATCTCGGCGTGGACGCCATGCACATCAACCTGCACAAGACGTTCTCCACGCCGCACGGCGGCGGGGGCCCGGGCTCGGGCCCGGTCGTGCTGTCCGCCGCGTTGGCGCCATTCGCGCCTTTGCCGTACGTCGTCCACGGCAAGGATGGTTTCCGTCTGGTCGAAACCAAGGAAGCCGGTGCGGCACCCTTCGGCCGTCTGAAGGGGTTCAACGGCCAGATGGGCATGTTCGTGCGCGCGCTCGCCTACATGCTCAGCCACGGCGCCGACGGCATCCGGCGGGCGTCCGAGGACGCCGTGCTGAACGCCAATTACGTCCATGCCCGCTTGAAGGACGTCATGACGCCGGCCTTCGAGGGCCCGTGCATGCACGAAGCGTTGTTCGACGATCGGTTCCTGAAGGATACGGGCGTCTCGACGCTGGATTTCGCCAAGGCGCTGATCGACGAGGGCTACCATCCGATGACGATGTATTTCCCGCTCGTCGTCCACGGCGCAATGCTGATCGAGCCGACCGAAAGCGAGAGCAAGGATTCGCTCGACGCGTTCATCGCCTCGCTCCGGCATTTGGCGGCCCTCGCCAAGCAGGGCAACCAGGCGGCGCATTTCCATGCGGCTCCGCGGCTCACGCCGCGCCGGCGCCTGGACGAAACGCGCGCGGCACGTCAGCCGATCTTGCGCTGGAAGCCGGCCGCCCCGCCCGCGCCGACCGCCCAGGCGGCGGAATAAGCCCGGCCGCCGACGCGTCCCGAAGAAAAACCCCGCCGGATCGCTCCGGCGGGGTTTTGTTTTGTCGTCGTCGCGTCCGGAGTCAGGACAGCAGTTCCGAATTGCGGTGGACGAGCAGCCAGCGATCGGCGTCCCGCCGCCAGAGATCGACGAACCGCAATCGGCCCGCATAGGGTGTCCCGCCGAGCGTGCCCGCGATCCGAACCGAGCCGAAGCTGAGCGCGACGCTGCCGTAGTCGCGGATCGTGGCCTCGATCGGGCCCGCTTGGTCCACCGTGATCTCGCGCGTGGAGAAGATCCTCACGATGTCCGCCTTCGAATAGTCGTTGCCCGTCACGTGCTGGTAGACGAACTCGTCGGCGAGCAGGGCCGCGATCGCGGACCCGTCGGCGGCGCGCACGGCGGCGACGAAGGCGGCCTGGGCCGCTCGCACCGCGGTTTGTGCGGGGCTTTGCGCGCGGGCGGCGAAGCGGTCGAACGGGGCGACGGCGCAAGCGGCGATGGCGGCGAGGAAATAGCGGCGCAGCATGGCGATGCCTCCTTAATTCGCGGCGAGCACAGGGGCGAGGGTGGCGGCGAAGGACGGCCGCGCGCGCAATGCCGAGACCCAGGCCGCCGTGCGTCGACGCGCGGCCAGCATGGCGCGCCCGTCCTCGGTACGCGCGATGTAGTCGACCATCGCCCCGCAATAGAGATCGCCGAAATGCGGCGCGTCCGCCGACAACTGTCCGGCGGCGATTCCGGCTTCGATCACATCCAGGTGCGCGGCCGTCGCGGTCGCCGCTTCGTCGGCGGCCTTCGCGTCGACAGGCAAGCCGAACAGCGGCGCAAGCACGCGGTTGAAGAACAGCCTCATCACACCGACGGGGTAGAGATAGTGCTGCGCCACGCCGACGAACTTCCACATGTGCGCGCGCGCGATCGGCGCATCGGGTTGCAGGGATGGGCCTTCGCCGATCGTATCCGCATAGACCATCAGCGCCGGCGTTTCGTAGAGCGACACCTCCCCGTGCGTCAGCGCCGGCATCTTGCGGAACGGATGCAGCGTCGGGTAATCGGGCGCCGCCAGCGCGTCGAGGCCGATTTCGTGGAACGCGATCGGGACGTTCTTTTCGGCGAACGCCATGCGCGCGGCACGCACGTTGGGGCTGACGGGGAAGCCGTGGAGTTGCGGCAAGGTGGCCATTGGATCGGTGCCTTCGGTTCGGAGGGCCGGCGTTTCGCCGGGACGCTTTTCCAGATAGGCTCTGACGCGACCCGCAACTACGGAGAAAAATTGCCGTGCCGCCGCCGCGCAAATCGCCGCCCGCGTGCCCGATCGAACGGACCATCGTCGTCCTTTCAGGCCGATGGAAAGCGATGATCCTTTGGCATCTGTTCGACGCGCCCAAGCGATACACGGACGTCGCGCGACTCATTCCGGCGGTCAGTCAGCGCGCGCTGACCCAAGCCTTGCGCGAACTCGAGTCCGACGGCGTCATCCATCGCGACGGGACGCGATGGACGGTGAGTGCGCTGGGCAAGCGCTTGCGCCCGACCCTCGGCGCCATGATGGAATGGGGCGAGACCCATCGGCTTTGGAGCGCAACGCGGGACGCGACCAGATCGGCGGGCGACTGAAGGCGCCCCAAAGAAAAACCCCGCCGGATCGCTCCGGCGGGGTTCTGTTTTGCGGATACCGGCCGCGCTCAGTTCAGCCGGCTCGGCAGCGCCTTGACCGCCTGGTCGATCAGCGCGTCCTGGCGCCCGCGATCGAGGCCCTGCGCCAAAAGCTTCTGCGTCGCCGCCATGGCGAGATCGACGGCGGCACCGCGAACTTCGGCCGTGGCTTGCGCCTCGGCCTGCGCGATGCGCTGCATGGCCATTTCCTCGCGGCGCGAGAGCGAGGCCTGCAGATCCGCCTCGGCCTTGGCGGCGAGGCGCGCGGCCTCGTCCTTGGCCCGGGCGACGATCTCGTCGGCCTGCTTCATCGCGTCCTGATGCTTGGCCGTGTACTCGGCCAGCAGCTTCTCGGCCTGGGCGCGCAACGCGGCGGCTTCGTCGAGATCCTTGCGGATGCGCTCCGCGCGCGCGTCGAGCCCGCCGAGGATCGCGTTCTTGGCCGGCGTCCACGCGAAATAGAACAGCACGACGATGGCGAGTGCGGTCCAGGTGTAGGGATTCTCGAGGAACGACATCGGACGTGCTCCTTCAGCCGCGCGCCGCGGCGGCGGCGGCCTTCGCGTCGGCCGGGTTGACCGACAGGCCCGCGAGCTTGCGCGCGGCGTCGGCGGCGATTTCGCCGGCCAAAGCTTCGACGTTGGCGAGGGCGGCTTTGCGCGCGTCGGCGATGCGCGCTTCGGCCGACTTGATCTTGTCGGCGAGCTGGGCTGCCTGGGCGGCGGAGCGTTCGGCCGCCTGCTTGGCGTTGGCGGCCTCGGTTTCGGCGCGCACGGTCTGGGCCTTCGCACGGCTTTCGGCGAGCGCTTTTTCGTAGGCGGCGACCATCTTGTCGGTCTCGCCCTTCAAGGCGCCCGCGCGGGCGAGATCGCCCTCGATCGTCTTTTCGCGCGCCTCGATGGCGCCGCCCAGCTTGGGCAGCACGGCGCTGGAAAGCACGTAGTAGAAGATCGCGAAGATGACCAGGAGCCAGAAGATTTGGCTCGCGAACCAGGTCGGGTCGAATTGCGGCATGGCCGGTTCCCGTTCGGGAGAAAAGGGGCCGGGCCCGTCGCGCGTCGCCGCGCGCCGGGCCCGGAAGACGTCAGGACACGAAGATCAGGATCGCGATGACGAAGGCGAGCAGCGCGATGAACTCGGTGACCGCGAAGCCGATGTAGGCGAAAACCTGCACGTTGTCCTTGGCGGCCGGGTTGCGGGCGACCGAGGCGATCAGGCTGGCCCACACCGAACCCACGCCGATGCCGGCGCCGATCATGCCGATGGCGGCGAGGCCCATGCCGATAAGCTTAGCTGCAGCTGCGTCCATATCCGTGTTCCTTCTTTCCTAGGGTTTACCGGTCGCTTTCCTCCCTCGGCGGTCCACAGGGTCGGGCCGAGGGAAGGGCGCTCAGTGCAGGTTGATCGCGTCGTTCAGATAGATGCACGACAGGATCGTGAAGATGTAGGCCTGGAGGGCCGCGATGAAGAACTCGAGCGCGGTGATGCCCACCAGCACCGAGAACGGCACCACGCCGGGCAGCACGAAGAAGGCGCCCAGCGAGATCACGAAGCCCGCGAAGATCTTCAGGATGATGTGGCCGACCGTCATGTTGGCGAACAGTCGGACCGACAGCGACACGGGCCGCGACAGATACGAGACGACCTCGATGGGGATCAGGATCGGGGCGGTCGCCAAGGGCGCGCCGTGCGGGAAGAACAGCGAGAAGAAATGCGTGCCGTGGCGCGCGATGCCGATCGCCGTGATGACCACGAAGATGATCAGCGCCATCGTGAAGGTCACGACGATATGGCTCGTGAAGGTGAACGAGCCGGGGATCATGCCGGCGAGGTTGCCGAACAGCACGAACATGAACAGGGTGAAGAAGAACGGGAAGTAGCGCTTGCCCTCGTCGCCGACGTTCTCGCGCACCATCCCGGCGATGAACTCGTACAGCACCTCGGCGGCCGATTGCATGCGACCCGGAACGATGCGCGCCCCCGAAGCGGCCGAGACCAGGAAGAACGTCGCGGCCGCGACGGCGAGCGTCATCCACAGCGCCGAATTCGTGAACGCGAGATTGAGCCCCGCGATTTCGATGGGAACGATCGGCTTGATCTGGAATTGATCGAGAGGGCTCGCCACGTCGGGAACTCCGTCAGAGTCGTTTCGTTTCGTTTTGCGGCTTCGCGCTCGCGCGCTCCGCCACTTTGATCGCATTGCGCATGCCGGCGCCTGCGCCGAGCACGAGAAACACGAGCGTCAGCCACGGCGAGGTGCCGAGCCAGCGGTCGAGCACGAATCCCATGCCCGTTCCGACGGCCAGCGTGGCCAGCATCTCCACCGAGATGCGGAACCCCAAGCCCATTTGCCCCGTTTCGCGACCCGCTCGGCCGGCGGAACTCCGCTCCGCCTTGCCGCGCCGCGCGTTCAGCGCGTCGACTTGGGCCTGAAGCTCGTCGATGGCCCGCTTGTCGCGGTCGTCCATGGCAAGCTCCGAACGTGTCGCACTCGGGGAAAACGGTTGAAAAGACAGAAGAATCCGCCTCTTCACCCGGCTGACGGGCGCGGACAATAGGGGCCGACCCGCCCCCTGTCAAGGTCCGCGAGCGGCGCTCAACCCCTTGATTCCGCTTTGGATTTCAGGCGGTCGCGCGGAGCTTCTCGGCCTGGCGCATATCGACCGAAACCAGGGTCGAAACGCCGCGTTCGGCCATCGTCACGCCGAACAGGCGGTCCATCTTGGCCATGGTCAGGCGGTGGTGGGTCACCACGATGAAGCGCACACCCGACGACCGCGCGATCTCATCCAACAGCGTGCAGAACCGATCCACGTTGGCGTCGTCCAACGGCGCGTCGACTTCGTCCATCACGCAGATCGGCGCGGGGTTGGTCAGGAACACCGCGAAAAGCAGCGAAAGCGCCGTCAGCGCCTGTTCGCCGCCCGACAGCAGCGTCAGGGATTGCAGCTTCTTGCCCGGCGGACTCGCCATGATGTCGAGACCCGCCTCGAGCGGATCGTCGATCACCTGTCCGTCGGGGCCCATCACCGGCACCCAGGTCAGATGCGCTCGCCCGCCGCCGAACAGACGGCCGAACAACTCCTGGAAGTGCTTGTCGACCGCTTCGAAGGCCGCGCGCAGGCGCTCGCGCCCTTCCTTGTTCAGTTGCGAGATTCCCCCGCGCAGCTTGGCGATCGCCTGGACCAGGTCTTCCTTCTCGGCGTTCATGCCCGCGATTTGGGCTTCGACTTCCTCGGCCTCCTGCTCGGCGCGCAGGTTCACCGGGCCCATGTTGTCGCGTTCCTTGATCAGGCGCTCGAGGCGGTTTTCGATCTGCTCCAACCCCGGCAATTCGTCGGCCGGATCGACCATGCCCGCGGCGAGGCAGGCATCGGGCGCGCAGTCCAGGCGTTCGCGGATCGTCGCGGTCAGCGCGGCTTCGTTGGCGGCCTGCTGCTCGGCGTGGGCTTCGGCGCGCACGCGGTCCTCGCGCGCTTCCATCAGCGCGGACTCGACGGCCTTGAGCGCGCGGTCGGCCTCCAGCACGGCGCTCTCCGCGGTTTGCAGCTTGTCCGCGGCCGCGCGACGCAAGGCTTCGACCTCGTGCGTCTTGTCGAGCAGCGCCGAACGCTCGGCGGCGATCTCGCCCGGCCGGGCGGAGAGCGACTCGCGCTCGGCGGCGGTCGTCGCGATGCGGCCGTCCAACGCCTCGATCTGCGCCTTCGCACCATCCTCGCGGCGCGTCCATTCGCCCTGCTCGTGACCGATGGCCACGCGCCGGCGTTCGCGGCCGTCGCGCTCGCGCACCAGACGTTGGGCGGTCGCCTCGCGCTCGGCCAGAT
Source organism: Azospirillum sp. (assembly GCA_020249045.1). Lineage (GTDB taxonomy): Bacteria > Pseudomonadota > Alphaproteobacteria > CACIAM-22H2 > CACIAM-22H2 > Tagaea. The sequence continues at coordinate 48,447 of JADCGK010000124.1, forward strand.
CCTTGCGCGCCTGGGACAGCGATTGGCGGTCTTCGGCGAGTTTGGCGCGCGCTTGGGCGGGATCGGGGATTTCGGCGAAACGCGCCTCGGCGGCGGTTTTGCGCGTTTCGAACTCGGCGGCTTCGGCGGACAGACGCTCGATCTGTTCGACCAGCGTGGTGCGCTTTTCCGAACGCGTCTCGGTCTCGCGCTGGATCTGCACGATGCGCGCGCGCGCGGCATCGATCGCGGCCTGGGCGGATTTCGCGCCCTGGCGCGCGGCTTGGTCGGCGGCGTCGGCGGCCTTGGCCGCCTCTTGCGCGGCGCCCGCACGCAGCTTGGCGCCGTGCGCGATTTCGCGCGCGCGCAGCACCTGGGTTTCGAGCGCTTCGAGGCGGTTGCGCAGTTCGAGCGTTTCGGCCGCGCGGGCGACTTCCGCGCCGGTGTGCACGAGCCCGTCCCAGCGCCAAACGGCGCCGTCGCGCGTGACCAGACGCTGGCCTTGGGCGAGTTGCGGGGCAAGCGCCTCGGCTTCGCGCGCGTCCGCCACGAGGCCGATCTGGGCCAAGCGCCGGGCCAGGGCTGCGGGGGCCTGCACGAACTGGTCGAGTGCCGCCGCACCCAGCGGCAGCGGCGCGGGCGTGCCGGCGATGTCGAGTTCGCGCCAATGATGCGGCGCGTTCGCGTCGAGCGCTGCGGCAAGATCCTCGCCCAACGCCGCCCCCAGCGCCTTTTCGTAGCCGGGTGCGACGCGGATCGCGTCCATCGCGGGCGCGAATTGCCGGTCCTTGCCGCGCGCGGCGGCGAGCGCGCGCGCGATCCCCTGGCGTTCGCCGTCGAGCTTGGCGAATTCCGCATCGGCCTCGCGCGCGGCTTCGCGCGCGCCGAACTCCTCCTCCTGTGCCGCGCGGCGCGCCGCTTCGGCGTCCTCCGCGCGCGACACGGCGAGGTTCAGCTTTTCGTCCGCGTCGGCGAGCGCGCGTTCGGCGAGGTCGCGGGCTTCGTCGGCGCCGGACAATTCGGTTTCCAGGCGCGTCTTTTCCGCCTCGATGACCGCGCGGCGCTCGGCCAAGCGCGCAAGGCGCGCGCCCAGATCGCCGATTTCGCGCGTCAACGCGCCGCGTTCGGATTCGGCTTGGGCGACGGCTTCGGTCGCGCGGGCGAGTTCCTCGTCCAGCGCTTCGACGGCGTCGCGGCGGCGGGCGATATCCGCGTCGAGATCGCGGGCCTCTTCGTCGGCGGCCACGTCGGCTTGGGCGAGTTCGTCGATTTCGGCGACGAGCCGCGCTTGGGCGGCGGCGGCGTCCGCGATGCGGGCTTCCTCGCGCGCCTTGTCGGCGGCGAGCTGCGCGCTTTGCCCGTCCAGCCGCTCGATTTGCGCGGCGATGCGCGCCTCCTCGGCGGCCAATTGCTCGGCGGCCATCTGCAGGCGCGCGAGTGCCGCGGCGGCTTCCGCCTCCTCCTGGCGCAAGGCGGGCAGGGCGGCTTGGGCCTCGGCCACGACCGTGGCGGCGTGCGCGGCTTTGGTCGTGATCTCGACCACCAGCGCCTCGGCTTCCTTCTGGCGCGCCTGCGCGGCCAGCGTTTCGGCCGTTTGGGCCTGCCAACGCAAATGGAACAGGATCGCCTCGGCGCGGCGCACGAGGTCGCTCATGTTGCGGTAGCGCGCGGCCTGGCGGGCTTGCTTCTTGAGGCTGTCGAGCTGGGTCGCCAGCGTCGTGAGCACGTCGTCCAACCGCGCGAGATTCTGTTCGGCGCCGCGCAGCTTCAATTCGGCTTCGTGCCGGCGCGAATGCAGACCCGTGATGCCCGCGGCCTCTTCGAGGATCTGCCGGCGTTCGGCAGGCTTGGCCTGGATCAGCGCGCCGATGCGGCCCTGGCTGACCAGCGAGGGCGAATGCGCGCCCGAGCCCACGTCCTGGAAAAACAGCTGCACGTCGCGCGCGCGCACTTCGCGCCCGCCGATGCGATAGGCCGAGCCCTTCTCGCGCTCGATCCGCCGCACGACGTCGAAATCGGTCATGTCGTTGTAGGCGGCCGGCGCCTTGCGCTCGGGATTTTCGACGTGCAGCGCAACTTCGGCGACGTTGCGCGCAGGCCGGCTCGACGTGCCCGCGAAAATCACGTCGTCCATCTCGCCGCCGCGCAGCTGCTTGACCCGTGTTTCGCCCATCACCCAGCGCAGCGCTTCGACCAGGTTCGACTTCCCGCAGCCATTGGGGCCGACGATCCCGGTCAGGCCCGGCTCGATGGCGAACTCCGTCGGTTCGACGAAGGATTTGAAGCCGGACAGGCGCAGCTTGGCGAAATGCATCGGATTCCCCTTGTTCCCTACCGCGCGCCGGCGAGCGGACGCAGCGCGCGGTCGAGTTCTTCGTAGCTCATGCCGCCGCGATGGACGGTGCCGTTGATCACGATGGTGGGCGTGGCTTGCACGCGGTGTTCGCGCTCGCCGGTCATCGTCTGGGCGAGCACTTCGTTCTGCACGGACGTATCGGCGAGGCATTGGTCGATCTGGGCGTCGGCCATGCCGCCCAAGCGCGCGAGCCGGCGCAACGCCTGGGTCATCTGATCGGGCGTGCCGCGCGTCCAATTGGCCTGCTGGCCGAAGAACACGTCGAGGAACGCGAAGAACCGGTCCGGGCCCGCGCAGCGCGCGAGCATGTGCGCGTTGAGCGCCATCCGGTCGAGCGGGAAGTCGCGGAACACGAACTTGAGCCGGCCCGTATCGACGTATTCCGTCTTCAGGCGGGGCAGAACATCAGCGTGGAACCGCGCGCAATGCGGGCAGGTCATCGAGGCGTATTCGATCAAAGTGACCGGCGCGTTGGGCGCGCCGATAACGAAATCGAGCCCCTCGCGCCGCGGCCCGTTTTGCGCCGCCGCCGCCGTCGAAAAGCCGAGGCAGATCAAGGCCAAAAAGCCAAAGAATGCCGAAATGTGCCGGTTCGTCATCGGTCCACCCACAAGATGTTGTGATGCTATCGAGCCCGGCCCCCCGTCACAAGACCCGGGTACGGTTGGGGATAAATGGGGCTAGGTTCCGGCCGAATCTAGGCTTTTCGGCGTCGCCCGCGGACCATGTCGCCGCCCAGCCGGCGCAAGGCTTGGCGCAGGTCCGGATCGGGGACCGACTCGACGATCCGGTCGAGTCGGGCGGCCTCCCGTTCGGACAAAGGCGGGGGCGGCGGGGCGGGGGGCTCGGCCGCCCCCGGCAGCGGCCCTTGGACGAAGCGCAAGCGCTCCACCGCGCGATAGCCGACGAATGCGTTGATCCGTTCGATCAATTGCGGGGTCAGGTGCTGAAGTTCCATCGCCATGCCTGCGCCGACGCGCAAGGCGAGCGTGCCGGCCGCGCGCGGGGCGTCCACGCCTTTGGGCGGCGGCGGCGGGGCGGAGAGCTTCTCGGGCAGGCAGCACGCGGCGATTTCGTGCCCCACGATGTTGGGCCACTCGGCGATCAAGGTCGCGAACGCGGCTCCCCGGCGCTTGAGCGCTTCCTTGGTCATGCGCGGGACTTGCGCGCCGATCGCTTTGAGGGCCATGTGGCCAAGATACGCTACGATCCGGTCATGTCCACCGCCCTCGCCACCGCTTTGCTCGCCTGGTACGACCGCCACGCCCGGGATTTGCCGTGGCGGGCCAAGCGCGGCGTGCGGCCCGACCCCTATCGGGTGTGGCTGTCCGAAATCATGCTCCAGCAAACGACCGTGGTGACGGTCGGGCCCTACTACGCCGCGTTCCTGGCGCGCTGGCCGGACGTGACCGCGTTGGCGCGCGCCGATCTCGACGACGTGCTCGCGGCTTGGGCGGGCCTCGGCTACTACGCGCGCGCGCGCAACCTGCACAAATGCGCGCGCACGGTGGCGGACGAATTGGGCGGCGTGTTCCCCGATACCGAAGACGGTCTGCGCGCGTTGCCCGGCGTCGGGCCCTATACGGCCGCGGCGATCGCCGCGATCGCGTTCGACCGGCCGGCGGCGGTCGTCGACGGCAACGTCGAGCGTGTGATCGCGCGGGTCTTCGCCATCGAAACCCCGTTGCCTCAGGCCAAGTCCGAAATCCGCGCGGCGGTCGCAGGGCTCGTGCCCGAAGATCGGCCCGGCGATTTCGCCCAGGCGACGATGGATTTGGGCGCCACGGTCTGCACGCCGCGCGCGCCGCAATGCTTGCTCTGCCCGTGGAAGCTCGCCTGCCGCGCGCGTGCGGCGGGCGCGGCCGAGGCCTATCCCAAGCGCAAGGCGAAGGCCAAGCGGCCGCTCAAACGCGCGGTCGCGTTCGTTTTGTTCGACGGGGAAGGGTCGGTTTGGCTGCGCAAACGCGCCGCGGCGGGCCTATTGGGCGGCATGTTCGAAGTCCCGTCGAGCGAGTGGAAAGCCGGCACGCCCGACGAGTCCGAAGCGCGCCGCGCCGCACCTGCCGCAGTCGCCTGGCGCGCGGCGCCGGGTTCGGTCCGCCATGGCTTCACGCATTTCGAATTGGAGTTCGCGGTGTGGACGGCCAAGACGAAATCGCGCGACCTCGAGGGCGGGCGCTGGGTCGGGCTCGACGATCTGGACTCGGTCGCTTTGCCCACGCTGATGCGCAAAACGATCGCGCACGCGGTGGCCGCGGTCAGTCCCGCGTCAGGCAGGCGGAAAGGTCCTGCGCGAGGCCGCGCATCACGGTGAAGTAAAGCTCGGGCCCGGGCGGGATCTCCGCGCCGACGTAATCGAGAGTGCCGGTCCGCGCCTTCGTGCCTTCGACCACCGTGCGCACGAGGCCGGAGTCGAATTGCGGTTCGGCGAACACGCAGATCGCGCCGCTGCGCGCGATGCGGTCGCGCAAGCGTTGCAGGCGCTGGGCGCTGGGACGCCGCTCGGGGCTTACCGTGATCGAACCCGCCGGCGTCAAGCCGTAACGCGCCTCGAGATACTGCAGCGAATCGTGGAAGACGATGAACGGGCGTCCCGCCAGCGGGCGCAAGAGTGCGCCCATCTCGGCGTCGAGCGCTTCGAGCCGCGCTTCGAGAGCGGTCGCGTTGGTGCGGTAGCGATCCGCGTTCGCGGGATCGACATCGGCCAAAGCGGTACCGATCGCGCGCGCGAAAGCGATCGCGTTGCGCGGATCGAGGAACATGTGCCCATCGATGTCCGCGCCGCGCTTTCCGTGGGCATGGCTATGGCTATGGCCGTGGCCATGATCGTGCGAATCCCAAACCCCGCCCGCGCGCGCTTTGCGTGTTGTCACCCCCGGCGCTTCGGCGAGTGTGATCGTGCGTGCTTTCCCCGCCAAAGCGGCGAGCGGACGCTCGAGAAATCCCTCGTAGCCCGGCCCGATCCAAACGACCACATCCGCGCGTTCCAGGGCCTGGGCATCCGACGGCCGCATTGCGTAGGTGTGCGGCGACGATCCGCCTTTGGCCAAGGTATCGGGCATGCCACCGGCGATCGCGGCGGTCAGCGATTGAAGGATCGGAAAACTGGTCACGATCCGGGGCTCAGCCGCCGCCGTGACTGCCCAAAATCCGATCACAAAACCCAGGGCTTTTGCAAAACGCATCGATGAATTGACCTTCCAGCGGGTGGAACGACGAAATCTTTACCAGCTGCACTGTAACGAGGCTGCAACGACCGACGACATTGGTCGACCGCAGTGCGAGCGCGGTATAATATATCGAAAGTGAGAGGTCGAGTCCGAAATGTCGTCCAGCACCCCGCACCTGCATATCGCCGATCACGATCATGCCAAATGCGTCGCCGGCGCGCTGGCGGCCGCGCGGGACGTTTGCGCCCAGCGCGGGGAGCGGTTCACCGA
>JADCGK010000125.1 GCA_020249045.1 Azospirillum sp.
CCCGGTTCTGGATCACGCTGGAGGACGGCGTGCGCTTCGTGCTGGCGTCGCTCGACCGCATGCACGGCGGCGAGATCTTCGTGCCGAAGATCCCGAGCATGACGATCGGCGATCTCGCGCTCGCGATGGCGCCGGATCTGCCGCATCGGATCGTCGGAATCCGCCCCGGCGAGAAGCTGCACGAAGTGATGATCACCGAGGACGACGCGCGCAACACGCTGGAATTCACCGACCGTTACGTCATCGAGCCCGATCACGAGTTCTGGGGCGATCATGGCGCCGCGCTCGTCGCGGCCGGCGGGGCGCGCGTGCCGGACCGGTTCCGCTACGCGAGCGACACCAACCCGCTGCGGATGGGACCGGACGACCTACGCCGGATCCTGGAGCGCTGAAGCGTATGCCCGCGATGCTTCCCTACGGCCGCCAATATATCGACGACGCCGACGTCGCGGCGGTCGCCGACGTGCTTCGCGGCGATTGGCTGACGACCGGTCCGGCCGTCGAAGCGTTCGAAGCGGCGTTCGCCCGGGCGGTCGACGCGCCCCACGTCGTCGCGTGCAACAGCGGTACGGCCGCGTTGCACCTCGCGATGCTCGCACTCGGCTTGGGGCCGGGCGACGTCGCGTTGGTGCCCGCGATCACGTTTATGGCGACCGCCAACGCCGCGCGCTACGTCGGCGCCGACGTCGCGTTCGTCGACGTCGATCCGCAAACCGGCCTCGCCACGCCGGCCCATTTCGCCGACGCGATCGCCCGCGCGGGCGGACGCGCGCGCGCGATGTTGCCGGTGCATTACGCCGGACGTTGCGCGGGCCCCGCCGAACTCGCGGACCTCGCCGCGCGGCACGGTTTGTCGGTCGTCGAGGACGCGTGCCACGCTTTGGGAAGCTTCTATGGCGACGGCATTCCGGTCGGCGCCGCGCGCCATGCGGCGATGTGCACGTTCTCCTTCCATCCGGTCAAGACGATCGCGATGGGCGAGGGCGGCGCCGTCACAACGCGCGATCCCGCGCTCGCCGAGAAGCTTCGCCGCTTGCGCAGCCACGGCATCGAGCGCCGGCCCGAGGCGTTCTTCGACACTGCGGCGGCGACCGCCGCCGACGGCGGCGTCAATCCTTGGTATCACGAGCTCCACGAACCCGGGTTCAACTACCGCGCCAGCGATATCAACTGCGCGCTCGGCCGCAGCCAGCTCGCCAAGCTGCCGGCGTTCGCGGCCGAGCGCCGTCGCCTCGCCGCGCTCTACGACCGGTCGATCGCATCGCTCGCGCCCGTCGTCCGTCCCCTCGCGCCGGTCGCGGGATGCGATCCCGCGCTGCATCTTTACGTCGTGCGGATCGATTTCGCCGCACTCGGCACGGATCGCGCCGCGGTCATGCGCGCGCTCGCGGCGAACGGCGTGGGCACGCAAGTGCACTACATCCCCGTGGATCGCCAACCCTATTACCGGCGTCTTTACGGCGCGACGCCGTTACCCGGCGCGGCAGTCTTCTACGATTCGTGCCTTTCGCTGCCGCTTTACTACGGCATGACCGACGCCGACGTCGGGCGCGTCGTCGACGCCCTTCGGACGGTCGCGCGCGGATGACCTCGGCTGCGCCCAACGTCGCGTTCCGCTGCGAGGCGTCGCCGGCGATCGGCGGCGGACACGCGATGCGCTGCCTTGCGTTGGCGGACGCGCTCGCCGCGCGCGGCTGGGCGCCGTGCTTCGTCACGCGCGACGAAAGCGCCGAAACCATCCCCGGCGTCGCGCGCTATCCGCGCGTCGATCCGTCGGCGCAAGACGGGCTTTCCCGCGCGGCGCCGGCGGGATTGGAGCTCGCGGTCGTCGACGGCTACGGGTTCGATCGGCGCGTCGAAACGCCGTTGCGCCGGTCCGCGCGCCGTCTCGCCGTCATCGACGATCTGGCCGACCGTCCGCACGACTGCGACGTCTTGATCGACCAGACCGCGGGCCGCACGGCGGACGACTATCGCGGTTTGGTCCCCGCCGATTGCCGCCTGTTGCTCGGCGGCGCTTACGCGATCTTGCGGCCCGAGTTCGCGCGGCTGCGTCCGGCGGCGCTCGCGCGGCGCGCGCGGGACCCGGTCCGGCGCATCCTTCTGTCGTTCGGGGCGAGCGATCCGAAGGGCATGGGTCAAGGAATCGCCGAAGCGCTGCTCGCTGCGCCCGACGGCCCGGCGATCGATCTCGTCCCCGATACCGCCGGGCTCGACGCCGCGCGCGCGCTGGCCGCGGCGAACCCCGACCGCATCGCCGTGCACTATCGCACCGACGATATGGCGGGCTTGATGGCCCGCGCCAACCTCGCCGCCGGCGCCGCCGGCACCACGTCGTGGGAGCGTTGCGCGCTGGGCCTGCCGTCGGTCGCGATCGTCACGGCGGACAACCAGCGTTTGATCGCCGCGCGGTTGGCGGCGGCGGGCGCGATCGATCTGGTCCCCGAAGACGCCCCGCCCGCCGCGCTCGCCGATCGCCTGCGCCGATTGGCGGCCGACGCCCCGCGCCGCACGGCGATGGCCGAAGCGGCCGCGGCGTTGATCGACGCGCGCGGCGTGGAACGTATCGTCGAGGCGTTGTCGTGAGCGATACGCCCGATTGGCGGCGAAAGCCGCGGACGGTTTCGGTGGTCGTCGATAACCCCAGCTGGGTTCTGCCGTGGGCGGAGCGGACGGTCGATATTCTGCGTGCCGCGGGCGACGATGCGTTTCTTGTGCGCGAGTATTCTGACGTTCGCGAGGGTAGTGCCGCGTTCCTCTTCGGATGTTTGCGCATTTGCCCGCCCGACATCCTGGCGCGCAATCGCTTCAATCTCGTGGTGCACGCTTCGGATCTGCCGAAGGATCGGGGATTTTCGCCGTGGACTTGGGCGATCCTAGAAGGCGCGGATCGCTTGACCGTGTGCCTGATCGCGGCGCAGGAACCGGTCGATTCGGGGCCGATCTACGCCAAGGAGTGCATCGATCTGGCCGGGCACGAGCTTGTCGACGAATTGCGTACCATGATCGGTGCCGCTCATGTCCGCCTCGCTGCGGGCTTCATGGCGCAAGACCGGGTGCCGCACGGCACGGCTCAAGCGGGCGAGCCGACGTGGCGCCGTCGCCGCACGCCCCGCGACAGCCGCCTTGATCCGTCGCGACCGCTCGCCGAGCAGTTCGACCTTTTGCGGGTCGTGGACAACGAGAGATATCCGGCGTTCTTCGATTTTCGTGGAAATCGCTACGAAATCCGGATTTCGAAGGCGAACGACAAGGAGGATGGCCGGTGAAGAAGATCGTGGACGTCTGCGGCCGGCCGTTGGGTCCGGGCACGCCGCCGCTCGTCGTCGCCGAATTGTCGGGCAACCATAACGGCGACAAGCGAAGGGCGTTGGACCTCGTCGACGCCGCCGCTGCCGCAGGCGCGCACGCTGTCAAGCTTCAAACCTACACCGCCGATACCCTGACGATTGACCACGATGGCGAGGACTTCGTCGTCCGCGGCGGCCCATGGAACGGACGGCGCCTCTACGATCTCTATCGCGAAGCGTCGACGCCTTGGGAATGGCACGAAGCGCTCTTTTCCCGCGCCCGCGAACGCGGGCTGATCGCCTTCTCGACGCCTTTCGACGAAACCGCTGTCGACTTCCTCGAATCCCTGAACGCGCCTCTCTACAAAATCGCCTCCTTCGAGATGATCGATCACGCGCTGATCGAGCGCGTCGCGCGGACCGGAAAACCGGTGGTCATGTCGACCGGTATGGCGAGCGTCGCCGAGATCGATGGCGCGGTCGCGGCGTTCCGTCGGGGCGGGGGCGACGAGCTAGTCCTTCTGCACTGTATCAGCGGCTATCCGACGCCCGTCGAGCAAGCGAATCTCCGCCGGATACTGGCGCTGGCGGCGCGCTACGGGTGTCCGATCGGGCTGTCGGACCACACCCCCGGGGCCGACGTCTCGATTGCGGCCGTCGCGCTCGGCGCGTGCATGGTCGAAAAACACGTGACGCTCCGCCGCGCCGACGGCGGCCCGGACGCCGCGTTCTCGCTCGAGCCCGAGGAGTTGCGTCGGCTCGTCGAAGGTACTGCGGCTGCTTACGTGGCGCTCGGCGACGGCGCGGAAGGCCGCGCGGCGGTCGAATCGGGCAGCACCGTCTTTCGCCGATCAATCTACGCTGTCGCGGACATCGCCGAGGGCGAGCCGTTCACGCGCGCTAACATACGCGTCATCCGGCCTGGCTTCGGCTTGCCGCCGAAAGAGCTGCCGAACGTTCTGGGCCGTAAGGCCACGCGCGCGATCGCGCGGGGCACGGCTCTAACCCTGACACACCTGGGATCGAAGGCACATCAGAAATGAACACCGCGATTACGATCCAAGCGCGCATGACTTCTACGCGTCTTCCGGGCAAAGTGATCGCGCCGCTTTGTGGGGCGCCCGCCCTCGAGCGGATGATCGAGCGCTTACGTCGAGTGCGCGGCGCCGACTGTATCGTGCTTTGCACGACGACCAACGCGGCCGACGACGTCCTCGTGGATCTCGCCCAGCGTTTGGACGTCGGGTACCACCGCGGCAGCGAGAATGACGTCTTGTCCCGCGTTCTCGACGCCGCTAGAGCCTATGGCGTTGAGACGATCGTCGAGACGACCGGTGACTGTCCGCTGATCGATCCGACCATTGTCGATGAGGTCATCGATCGCTATCGTTCCGCGCCTGTCGACTATTGTTCGAACATACTCGAGCGCTGCTATCCGATCGGGATGGATACGCAGGTGTTTTCTACCGCCGTGCTGGCCGATGTAGCGCGACGCACGAACGATCCGGAAGACCGGGAGCACGTAAGCCTCTACATCTATAGCCATCCCGAAATCTACTCGTTGCTCCATGTGGCCGCCCCACCCCATCGTCACCGGCCTTCGCTGCGGCTTACGCTCGACACGCCCGAAGATCTCGAACTCCTCCAGCGCATCTACGACTCCCTATATCCCTCCAATCCGACCTTCGGGCTCGACGATATGCTCATGTTAATCGACGCGCATCCCGACTGGGTGGAGATCAGTGCGCACGTCCAACACCGATGGATAAAGCGCTAATCGACGCGGCAATAGTCGGCTGCGGCCGAATTGCGGGCGGCTACGATAACGCCGATCCCCAAATGTATCCGCGAACCCACGCGGGCGCCTACGCACGTCGATCTGACGTTCGGTTGGTCGCGTGCGTCGATCCTGACGCCGATCGCCGAACGGTGTTTGCGCGCAGGTGGGGGATCGAGCGGCAATTCGCCAGTCTCGAGCAGTTGCGCGCGGCGGATCTCATGGTCGATCTCGTATCATTGTGTACGCCCGACATTCGGCATGCCGACGATCTCGCGACGCTCGCGCAGATGCCGATTCGCGCGGTCTTTGCTGAGAAACCGATCGCACGAGACGTCGGCGTCGCTGTCGATCTTGTCGATCGCTTCGCAACCGCAGGGCGTGGGCTCGCGGTCGCGTATTTGCGGCGTTGGGACCCGGCGATACGAGATTTGGCGGCGGCGATCGCCGCGGGTCGATACGGTTCGTTGCGCAGCGTGAACGCCTATTACGGCAAGGGCTTGCTGCACAACGGCAGTCATATGGTCGATCTGTTGGCGTTGCTGGTCGGCGAGCTCCGGCCGTTGACGGCGCGTGTCAGGTGCGCTGGCTTCGACGCCAGCGATCCATCGATCGACGCGGAGCTCGAAACCCGCGATGGGGCTCCGATATGGCTTCATGCGACGGATCACCACGATTACGATCTTTTCGAAGCGACTCTGGTATTCGCGCGAGGCGTGGTGGAACTTCGGGAAGGTGCCGGGCTCGTCGTCGAGCGCATGGCCGAGGCGACGCCCGGTTACGCGGGGCATCGGCGCCCCGGTAGAGGCGTGCGATGGCCGGTGCGTCAGGCCGAAGCGATGGAACGCGCCGTCGCCAACGTCGTCGATTGGATGCGAGACGGCGTACCCCTTGCGTGCGACGGAAGCATCGCACTGGCGGCGTTGCGCTTGTGCGCGCGAATTCGGGAAATTTCGAAGTAGGGAGACGTCAATGTCCGCGCTCGCGATATTTGGAGGCACGAAGCTCCGCGACCGTCCGTTTCCGGCGTACCGCGTTATGGGGCCGGCGGAGGCCGACGCCGCCAAGCGCGTGGTCGAATCCGGCGTGCTGTCGAAATTCCTGGGAACATGGCACGAGGATTTTTGGGGCGGCCCGGAGGTCCGCGCATTCGAAGCGGCTTGGGCCACCGAATATGACGCCGCCCACGCGCTCAGCGTCAATTCGGCGACGAGCGGACTTTACGCGGCCGTCGGGGCGGCCGGCGTCGGTCCCGGAGACGAAGTCGTCGTTTCGCCCTATACGATGTCCGCATCGGCCGCCGCAGCTCTCGTCTTCAACGCCGTGCCGATTTTCGCGGACATCAATCCCGAGACCTATTGCCTGTCGGCGGACACGATCGCCGCGAAAATCACGCCGCGCACCCGCGCGATCGTGGTCGTGCATATTTTCGGGCAAGTCGTGGATATGGATCCGATCATGGCGCTGGCGCGCGAGCGCAACCTCGTCGTGATCGAGGATTGCGCGCAGTCGCCCTCCTGCACGTACAAGGGGCGGCCGGTCGGCACGCTCGGCCATATCGGCGTCTTCAGCCTCAACTATCACAAGCATATCCACACCGGCGAAGGCGGCGTCGTCACCACCAACGACGCCAAGTTCGCCGACCGCGTCGCGCTGATCCGCAACCACGCCGAAGCCGTGGTCGCGGGCAAAGGCACGACCGATCTGGTCAACATGATCGGCTTCAATTTCCGGCTCGGCGAAATCGAAGCGGCGATCGGCCGGCTCCAGCTCGCCAAAAGCCGTCCGCTGGTCGAGGCTCGGCGCGCCAACGTCGCCTATCTCGAATCGCGCCTCAAGGGGCTGGAAGGGCTTCGCATGCCCGCGGTCGCGCCGGGCGCGTCGCACGCCTACTACGTCCACGCCCTGTCCTACGACCCGCGCGTCACCGGCGTGTCGCGCGATCTGGTCGTGCGCGCGCTCAAAGCCGAGCTGCCGCCGACGGAACTGCGCGAGGCCGAAGGCCCCCTGATCGGTCAAGGCTACGTCAAGCCGCTCTATTTGCAGCCGCTGTATCAGAAGATGATCGGCTACGGCTTGGTGCAATGCCCGTTCAAATGCCCCCATTACTGCGGATCGCCCGACTACGCCTTGGGCGCGTGCCCGGACGCGGAGAAGGCGCATTTCGAAACCCTCATCACCCACGAATTGATGCGCCCGGGCATGACGCGCGCCGATCTGGACGACGTCGCCGGCGCGTTCGAAAAAGTCTGGCGGGGCTTACCCGAGTTACGCGCCAGCGAGGGCCGCAACGCGCGATGAAGCCCTTGGTCGTCTACGCGCGCGATCCGGGTGCGGCGAACATGACGATCGCCGCCGTGGCGGCGCTCGACGCGCGTCCCCGCGGGCCGGTGGCGTCGCGTCTGGCCGTCCATTTCGGCATCGGCGATTCGGGACCGGCGGCCGCGGCGATATTCGCCCGCGGTCCGGCGGCCGCCGCATGGACTGTCGCCGGGCGGACGCCGGAAGCGCCGTCCGGCGCGCCAGCGGCGCTCGGTGCTGCGTGCGGCTTGCTGACGGGGCTCGACGACGTCGACGATCCGACGCCCCGCGCGCTTTGGCGGGCGGCGCGCGCGGCACGGGTTCCGAGCGCGGCGATGTGCGACAACGACGTGAACCTCGCTGTCCGGCTGCGCGATCCGCAAGGCGGCATCGCACCCGATTTGATGCTGGCGTTGAGCGAAAAGGGCCGCGCCGAGATCTTGGCCGCGGGCGTTCCGGACGATCGCGTGATCGTCGTGGAGAACGTCCATCTGGCGCGGTTTGCCGACCGGCGCCGTCACGCCGAGGCGCGCCGGGCGTGGATGCGCGCGCGCTGGGGCGTCGCGCCCGCGCGGGAGGTCTGGCTTTACGCGGGCGTCGTCCGACGTGAGATGGTGGCTTTGCGCCCCACCGATCCGGATGACGAAGTCGAAACGCTTCGCGCCTTGGTCGCGCGGCTGGCGCGGGAAGGATCGAACGCCTATCTCGTCGTCCGCCCGCATCCGCGCGACCCGGAGGGCAAATACGCCGCCGGTTTCGATCCGGCGATCGCCGCGATCGAAACGCGCGAGGGCGATTCGTTCGACGCGCTCGCGGGCGCCGATGTGGTCGTCTCCCTATCGGAGGCGATCGTCGAGGAAGCCCGCGCGCTCGGCAAACGCATCGTCGACACGAAGCCCGAAACATGATCGGCGCCCTCAAAGCCGCTTTCTTCAAGCGATTGAACCGGACGCAAGCGATCCTCCGGGACCGACGCGGCTTGCCCGCCCGGCGCGCCGCCGAGGCCGCGATCGCCGCACTTCCCGTCCAAGGCCCGTCGCTGGTCGACGGAACGGTGCTCGTCGACGTCGCCTACCAGCATCCCAATTATTGGCTGCGCTACGGTTTGCTGTCGGCCGCGCTCGGGCTGCCGGCGGCGCGCCAAGTGGCGCTGGCGGGCCTCTATACGCGTTCGGCGCTCGCGGGCACGCTCGACATATTTGGGATCCGCGACCGCCGTCCAGCGTTGGTGACGCCGGCCGCGATCGAAGCGTATCGCGGCGAAGCGCGGGCGCTGATCGCGCGCGCGGGCGACGCCGACGGCCTGTTCGCGATGGCCATGCCGCTGGAAATGCCCGCGTTCGACCTCTACGACGGTCTGCTGCGCACCCAACGCGCGGCGACGGTCGACCTGCGGCATCCGGATTGCGAGAACTACACCGCGAAGTGGCTCGCCGCCGTGTACGAGAGCGACCGCTTCGTCCGCGAGTTGAACCCCGCGCTCGCGATTCTGAGCCACGCGCAAAGCGGCAACGATTACTACGGCGCGCTGGCCTACGCGCTGCTACGCCACGGCGTGGAGATCGTCGTGCCGAACGGGTTCTTCGAAAATCTGCACTTCCATCGCGTCCGGAAAAAGGACGAGCTGTACCGGTTCTTCGACGCGATCGAGCCGGAGGATATCGACGCGCTGACGCCCGATCGCGCCGCCAAACTCGCCGACACCGGCTGCCGCGCCATCGAGGAGCGCATCGGCGGCAATACGAACGAATTTGCCGCGATCCACGCCTTCGGCGACGGCAAGACGCGCTGGACCCGCGAAGGCATCCGCGACGCCTTCGGCTGGGACGACCGGCGGCCGATCGTCGCTTTGCTGACGTCGACATGGTTCGACTATCCGCACATCTACGGAAACACTCGCTTCCGCGACTTCGCTGATTGGGTGCATGCGGTCGTCGCCGCCGCCGCGCGGTCCGAGGAGATCAACCTCGTGATCCGGGGCCATCCGCTCGACCGCTGGTACAACGATCTGCTCATCGACGAAGTCGTGCGCGGATTGGGCGCGTCGAATATCGGCGTGTTGCCTTACGGGATCGACGGCTCGAGCGTCATGCGCTCCGTCGATGCGATGCTGACCTATTACGGTAGCGCGGCCATCGAGTACGCCGCCCAGGGCAAGCCCGTTCTGATTCCGGACCGCGGCTGGTACCATCGGCACGCGTTCGTCCGCTGCCCGGACTCGCGCGCCGAGTATCTGGATCTCGTAGGCCGCGCGACGTGGTGGAAGGATATGGATCTCGCCCGCGGCGCGCGCCATGCGGAAATCCTCCAAGCCATGCGCCTGGGCTATCCGGCCTGGCAGGACGGCTGGCTGATCGACGACGACAACGCGCCCAAAGACGGGATATACGCGGGTATACCGTCCAAGCTGGCGCGGCACGGCGAAGCCGTCGCGCGCGAATTGTCGACCATCCGCCGCTGGATGCTGTCCGACGACATGCTCTACCACCGTTTCAAGATGTTGGAATCCGATGAGTACCGTCACATCTGAGGTCCCGGCCTTGCGCTACTGCGTCAAATGCCTGGAACCGAGCACGCGCCCGGGGCAACGCTTCGACGCGCGCGGACTTTGCGTGCCGTGCGGCTTGTTGGAGGACACGACCGCCGCCGATTGGCAAGCGCGGCGCCGGGAGTTGCAGGAGATCGTCGCCTGGTCGAAGGGGCGCGCGCGGGACGGATACGACGCGATCATCGGGGTCAGTGGCGGCAAGGATTCGACGCGCCTTGCGCTGTTCGCCCGGGAGATCGGCCTCACCCCCCTTCTGGTGAGCTGCACCTATCCGCCGCGGCAGGTCACCGAACGGGGCGCCGCGAATCTCTCCAATCTGGTCTCGCTGGGGTTCGATCTGATCACCGTCAACATCGCGCCGGAGGTCTACCGGATCACCCAGGTCCGGGCCTTCCACGAGCACGGAAACTTCATGCGGCCGAGCGAGCTTGCGCTTTACTCGAGCGTCGTGAAGTTGGCGATCGATTGGAAGATCCCGCTTGTCTGTTACGGCGAGAACCCGTTCCTGCGCCTGGGGATCGGCATCGACTCGCGCGACGGGAACGCCGAGAAACTGACGACTATGCACACGCTGGGCGGCGGCGATCTCTCGCCCTATCTCGACTCTGGCGTCGCGCTCGAACAGCTTCATTGGTATTCTTACCCGACGCCCGCCGAGATCGCCGCGTGGGCCGGGAAGATGATTTTCCTCGGATACTACATGGAGGATTTCCACGACCTCGTGAACGCGAAGATTGCGATCGCCAACGGTCTGAAGACCCGCAACGGGCGGCACGCCGATCCGGCGCTGACGGGTTCGATCTACAATTTCTCGGCGCTCGACGACGACTTCGTTATCGTCAACCAATATTTCAAATATATCAAACTCGGCTTTGGCCTCGTCAGTCAGGATTGCTCCTTGCGTATCCGCGACGGTCTGATGACGCGCGCTGAGGCGATCGACCTCGTCGAGAAATATGACGGCAAATGCGACGAGTTCTACAAAAGACGCTTTTGCGAGTATCTCGGAATCTCGCGCGCGACGTTCGACGACGCCGTCGAGCGATTCCGCAATCCGGATCTTTGGATCAAGGAAGGGAACGGGGAATGGCGGCTGAAATACCCCCCCAAGTGACGCCCGCCGCCGGGCATCTCGCCCGGCGTGTCGATCGGAGCCAATGGTTCGGCACGTCGGCGCTCGGCCAGATCGAATTGCTGCCCTCTACGTGGACGCCGATCAGCATTCCGCCGGTGGACGCTGGCGCGCCGCGCATATCGGATTGCGTGATCGTCGATTACGAGCTCGGCAACACACTGTCGGTCATGCATGCGCTGCGTCGCGTGGGCGTCGCCGCGCGCGTCTCGCGCGATCCCGCCGATATTTTGCGCGCCCCAGCCCTCGTCCTTCCCGGTGTGGGCGCGTTCGCCAAAGCGATGGCCAATCTCGATCGCCTGGACCTGACCGTGCCGTTGCGCTGCGCGGTGGAGGAACGCCGGACGCCGATTCTGGGCATCTGTCTGGGCATGCAGATTATGGGGAAATCCTCGACCGAGTACGGGTATCACGAAGGTCTCGGCTGGTTCGACTACGAAATCCGCCGCATGGAACCGGCTGGCGGCTTGCCGGTGCCACATGTCGGCTGGAATTCCGTCGCCAAAACCCCGGAGGCGATCGTCGAAGGCATCCCGGAAGGCGCGAGCTTCTATTTTGACCACGGTTACGCCGCGCCCGCGCGGCGGCGGGCGTACGAAATCGCGACGTGCGATTATGGCGGATCATTCGTCGCCTTGGCGCGCCGGGAGCATATTTTCGCCGCGCAATTCCATCCGGAGAAAAGCCAGGACGCCGGCCAGAAACTGCTGGCGAATTTCGCCGGCATCGTCGCTTCGTCGCTCTGAACCCGTCATGTTGCGCAAAAGAATCGTCGCCTTGCTGCCCTTGCGGGGCGGCCTCGTGGTGCAAAGCTTCGGCTTCGCCCGGCATCTGCCGGTCGGGCGGCTGGATATCGCGGTCGATTTCCTCGACGAATGGGGCGTCGACGAGATCGTCGCCGTCGATATCGACGCCGGAAATTCGGGTCAAATCGCCGATCTGCGAGCGGTCGAGCGCGCCGCCCGGAAATGCCGGGTCCCGTTCGCGGTCGGCGGCGGCGTGTCGACGGTCGAGGGCGCGCGCCGGCTTCTCGCCTCGGGCGCCGACAAGGTCGTCGTCCGGACGGCGGTCGCGGCGAACCCGGCATTCGCGGGCGAACTCGGCGAGCATTTCGGCGATCAATGCGTCGTCGCCGCCGTCGATCTTGCGCCGGACGAAGCCGGTGTCCACCGCCTCGTGCCCACCCCGGGCTCGATCCTGCCCCCGGACCCGCTCGCGGCCATCGCCGCCCTCAAGCGATCGGGGGCGGGCGAGGTCCTGCTGCAGAACCGGAAAGCCGACGGATCGCGCGCGGGTCTCGAATTTCCGTTCCTCGACGGTGCGCCGGACCCCGGTTTGCCCGTTATCGTCGCATCCGGCGCCGGCCGGCCGGAGCACGTCGCGGCGATGCTGCGGTTGCGCGCGGTGGCGGCAGTGGCGATTGGCAACCTTCTTTCGCACACCGAGCACAGCGTGACCCATGTCAAATCGTTCCTGCGGCGCGCGGGCTGCGACGTGCGTCTGGACACGAACTTCGACTACGCCGCCGTCGACGCCGACGCCGCCGGCCGGCCGTTGCCCGCCCGCCCGAAAGCCCCCGCCCGATGATCCGTCAATGCGCCCGATGCCTCTATACCGAGGCCCATCCGCTCAATCTGACCCTCGACGAACGATGGGTATGCAGCGGCTGCCGCGTGCACGAGGAGAAGGACGCCCTCGATTGGCGTGCGCGCTGGGAAATGCTGCGCGAACTCGCGGACGCGTATCGGGGGCGGGGACGCACGCTCTACGACTGCGTCGTGCCGGTTTCGGGCGCACGGGATTCCCATTTCATCGTCCATACCGTCAAGAAACGCCTGGGTCTGAACCCGCTTCTCGTCTCCTACAACCGTCACTACAACACGGATCTGGGCATCCGGAACCTCGCCAATCTCCGGATGGCGCTCGACGTCGATCTGCTGCAGAAAACCGCGCAGCCCGCCGCCGTCAAGGCGGTGATGCGCGCAACGATCGAGCGTCTGGGCAATTTCCACTGGCACGTCCTGGCCGGGCAAACCGCGTTTCCGGTCCAAGTCGCGGTCCGCATGGGCATTCCGCTCGTCGTTTGGGGCGCGCATCAAGGCGTCGACCAAGTCGGCATGTTCTCGCATACCGACGCCGTGGAGATGAGCCGCCGATACCGGAAGGAACACGATCTGATGGGCGTCGAGATCGAGGATCTCGAGGCCGAATTTCCCGAGCTTCGCGCCTACAACCTCGCCCCGTGGCGCTATCCGTCCGCGGCGGACATCGCGCGGGTGGGCGTGCGGGGCATCTATCTGTCGAATTACGTGCGTTGGGACAGCAAAGCCCAGCACGAACGGATGATCGATCTCTACGGCTACGAAACCCGTCCGCTTCCGCGCACGTTCGACGCCTACAACGACGTCGATTGCCATCACTACGCGGGCCTGCACGATCGGGTGAAGCTTGCGAAGCACGGCTATTCGAAAGTCGTCGATCATGCGTGCCGCGAGATCAGACTCCGCCGGCTCTCGCGCGAGCAGGCGCAAGCGCTGGTCGACGCCCACCGGGATCGCGCCTCGCCGGACGGCGCGCTGCTCGCCGCGTGGCTGCGAATGGACGAAGCGGCGATCCTCGACCGCGCGAAGGCGCATTGCAATCCGAAGGCGTTCGACGCGAACGGGACCGCGCAAGCGGTCCGCCCGCCGGGCAACGCCGAGATCGAAGCCGCGCGACTCGGGCCGCCTTTGGCGCCGTGCGAGTTCCGCGCGACGCCGACGCGCGCACCCGGTCGGATCGACGATCGTTACGTCCTCATCGGCAAGGGCGTTTTCGATCCCGAGGACGTCGACTGATTCGCCGATGAAGATCGCCTTTCTCGGCGCTTGGCGCGCCCCGTTTCTGACGCAAGCGCTGCACGCGTGCCTCGCCCGCGGCGTGCCGGTCGCGGCCGTCGTGCTCGATTCCAAGGAACCGTCGGAGCGCAATCTCGGCATTTGGGCCGAGCGCACGCGCGGTGCCTTGCCGTGGATTCCGCCCGACCGGCTCGGCAACGGATCGGTTCCGTTCCATTTCGTCGACTCGCATCTGTCCGATGCGACTATCGGCTTGCTTCGCGATCTCGCCATCGATTTTGCCGTGAATGCGGCAACGCCCCGCAAACTCGATCGGCGCGTGTTCGGCGCGACCCGCCATGGCGTCCTCAACGTCCATCCCGGAATTCTGCCGCGCTATCGCGGCGCATGCTGCGTCGAATGGTCCATTCTTCGCGACGATCCCGTCGGAAACACCGCCCATCTAATGGACGAGAACATCGATACCGGCCCCGTTCTCGCCATCAAACGGACCATTGTCGCGCCGGGTGAGGACTACGTCGCCATTCGCACGCGTGTTTATCGCGACGGCTTCGCTTTGATGGCGGAGACCCTTTCGGCGCTGGCCACCGGACGCCTTGCGCCCGCCGACGCGAAGCCGCAAGGTCCGGGCGAGTTCCATCTTCCTCCGACGCCCGAGGGGTTCGCCGCGATGCACGCGAAACTCGCCGCAGGCGCCTATCGCAGCGATCCCGAGTGAACCGAACGAATCGCTTCATTCCGTCATGACGCACGCGCAAACCATCCTCGTCACCGGCGGTGCCGGCTATGTCGGCACCCACGCCTGCAAGGCGCTGGCGCGCGCGGGCTATCGGCCCGTGACCGTCGACAACCTGTCGCGCGGCCACGCCGAGCTCGTGAAATGGGGCCCGCTCCTGCGCGCGGATCTCGCCGACCGCGCGGCGCTCGACGCCGCCTTCGCCGAACACAAGCCCGCGGCGGTCATGCATTTCGCCGCCTACGCCTTCGTGCCCGAATCGGTCGCCGATCCCTATCTCTATTACCGCAACAATTTCGCCGGCACGCTGACGCTGCTCGAAGCCATGCGCGCGGCCGGAGTGCGGCGGTTCGTGTTCTCGTCGACTTGCGCTGTCTACGGCGCCGTCGCGCGCACCCCGATTCCCGAAACGACGCCCACCGCCCCCGTCAACGCCTACGGCGATTCGAAGCTGATGATCGAGCGCGTGCTGGCCGACGCAGGGTCCGCCTATGGTCTTGCCTGGACCGCGCTGCGTTACTTCAACGCCTGCGGTGCCGACCCCGACGGCGAAACCGGCGAGCTGCACGATCCCGAGCCCCACCTGATCCCGCGCGCGTTGATGGCCGCGAGCGGCGAGATTCCGCATCTCGACGTGTTCGGCGAGGATTGGCCCACACCCGACGGCACGTGCGTGCGCGACTACATCCACGTCGCCGATCTGGCCCAGGCGCATGTCGCCGCCTTGCGCCGCCTCGAAGCCGGCGGCGCGTCCGGGCCGTTCAATCTCGGCACCGGCACGGGCCTGTCGGTGCGCCAGATCGTCAACGCGGTCGAACGGATCACCGGCCGGAACTTGCCGTTGCGCAAAGGCCCGCGCCGGCCGGGCGATCCGCCCGCCCTGGTCGCCGATCCCGCGCGCGCGCGCGCCGAGCTCGGCTTCGCGCCCGCCCATTCCGACATCGACACGATCGTGCGCACGGCGTGGCGCTGGCATCGCGCGCGGCGCAACGTCTGAGCATGGCCGAAGCGACCCACTTGCCGGAGGCGACGCTGCCGCCGCCCGATCGCGCGGCGTTGAAGGCGCGCCATCTGGTCGTGTTCCTGGAATACGCCTCCACGCTCGCGATCTACGACAAGGCGGGCTTGCTCGACCGCGAGCTCGCCCTCTATCGCCGGCTGATCGGCGCACTCGGCCGCGTCACGCTCGTCACCTGGTCGCGCGGCGAGGACGAAGCCTATCGCGCACGTTTGGGCGATATCGGTCTCGTGCACAATTCGTGCAGGCTACCCTGGCCGCTGTGGATGGCCTATCTGTTCTTCGCGTTCCCGCGCGTATTTCCGGGCCCGTGCGTCGTGAAGACCAATCAGATGAGCGGCGCGCAGCACGTCTTGAAGCTCGCCCGGCGCGCGAGCGCGCCGATGGTCGCGCGCTGCGGCTATCCGTGGTCGATCTTCTACACGCGCGAATACGGTGCCGACGATCCGCGCACGCGCAAGGCGCTGGCGGTCGAGCGCGTGGCCTTCCGGGGGGCCGCGCACGTCGTCGGCAGCACCGAGGAAATCCGCCGCTTGGCGGTCGAAACCCACGGCGTTTCACCCGCGCGCTGCTCGGTCATGCCGAATTACGTCGACACCGATCTTCTGAAGCCGGGCCCCGCCCGCGCGCCGGCAACACCGCCCAACGTGCTCTTCCTCGGCCGGCTCGAAGCGCAGAAGAACCCGATCGCCCTCGTCGAGGCGATGGCGGGGCTCGACGCCACGCTGAGCGTCGTCGGCGACGGCGGTTTGCGCGCCGAGATGGCCGCGCGCGCCGCCGTCACCGGCGCGCGGGTCCGGTTTCTGGGCAACGTGCCGCACGGCGAATTGCCGAAGGTGTTCGCAGCGGCCGACGCGTTCGTTCTGCCGTCGCTGTTCGAAGGCCATCCCAAGGCGCTGCTCGAAGCGATGGCGTGCGGTTTGCCGGTCGTCGGCGCCGACAGCCCGGGTATCCGGGAGGTTTTGCGCGACGGCGAAACGGGCCTGCTCTGCGCGACCGACGCCGCCGCAATCCGCGCTTGCCTCGGCCGCGTGCTCGCCGATCGCGGTCTCGCTTCGCGGCTGGGCCGCGCCGCGCGCGCCGAGATCGAGGCGACCTGTTCGCTCGATCTGACCGTCGAGCGCGAATTGCGCGTTCTCTCCAAGGCGATCGCCGCATGATCCGCGTGCTCGAACTTCTGTTCTGTGCCGTGCCGGCGGGGTTGCTGGCGCGGCTCGTCGGTTTGGCGACGGCGGCGCGCGCGCGCGGCCTTGCGGGCGACGCGGGCTTGCGTTTCCTGTTCGCAGTCCAAGCACGGCTCGACAACGCCTTGGCCGAAACCGCCGTGCGCTACGGCCGAGGCGTGCATCCCAAGCACCGCCTGACGCGCTATCACGATTTTTTCGTCGCGCGCGTGGCGGCGGGCCGGCGCGTGCTCGACGTAGGCTGCGGCAACGGCTATCTCGCGCACCGTTTGGCGGCCGACGCGGGCGCCGAGGTCGTGGGCGTCGACATCGTGCCCGCGAACGTCGAAAAGGCGCGCAAGCTGCACGCCCATCCGTGCGCGCGCTTCGAGATCGGCGATATCCTGCGCGCCATACCCGAAGGCCCGTTCGACGTCGTGGTCATGTCCAACGTGCTCGAACATTTGCCGGAACGCGGCGCGCTGCTGCGGCGCCTGGCGGCCGAGACCGGCGCCAAATCCTTCCTGATCCGTGTGCCGAATTTCGAACGCGATTGGAGCGTGCCGCTCAAGAAGGAGCTCGGCATCGATTGGCGCTCGGATTCGACGCACGAAACCGAGCACACGATCGCCGAGTTCGAGGCCGAGACCGCCCAAGCGGGCCTGCGCATCCGAGAATTGCGCGCGGTGTGGGGCGAAATCTGGGCGGCCCTGACGCCCGAATGACGGCACCCAAGCTCAGCGTGCTGCTCGCCGTGCACAACGGCGAACCCTATCTCGGCGCGGCACTGGCGAGCGTGCTCGCGCAGGATTTCCGCGACTTCGAACTCGTCGTGGTCGACGACGGCTCGACCGACGGCACGCCCACGCGCGTGCGCGCGCTCGGCGATCCGCGCGTGCGCTTACACGTCAACGAACGCAATCTCGGCCATACGCCGTCTTTGAACGTCGGCTTGCGCCTGTGCCGGGGCGCCTACGTCGCGCGGATGGACGCCGACGACGTCTGCCTGCCCGGGCGCTTCGCCAAGCAGGTCGCCTTCCTCGACGCCCATCCGGAGGTCGGCATCTTGGGCGGCGCCGTGCGCACGATCGACGGCGCGGGCAGGCGCGGCGAACACGCGCCGTTGCCGACCGACGACGCCGCGCTGCGCTGGCTCAGCATGACGCGCAACCCCTTCCACCATCCGGCCGTGGCGCTGCGCCGCGATCTGGTCGAACGCACGGGTCAGTTCTTCGACGAACGCTACGGCGCCAACCAGGATTACGAGCTGTGGGACCGTCTGTTGGCGCATACCAAAGCCGCCAATCTTCCCGACGACCTTCTCGAATATCGCGTGCACGGCAACAACATCTCGGTCAAGCGGCTGGCCGAACAGCAGACGACCAGCTTGATCTTCGGCGCGCGGCGTATCGCCGCGGAAACGGGCCTCGTCGCCGCCGCCGAGGACCTCGCCGGCGTTTACGCGGCCGTGCACGGCTCGCGGCTGGTCTGCGCGACGAAGCCCAGCGCGCCCGATCGGGCGCTTGCGGCCTTGCTCGACTGGACCGAGGCGTTCCTCACGCGAAATCCGCACGCGACTTCCGCCCGGCGGCTGGCAGGCGGCCTTGCGTTGCGCGCGTGGGCGCTGCGGCCGATGGGGCGCGCGCGCGGGTCTTTGCTCGCGCAGATTCTCCGGCTGTCGCCGGCGGCCCCCGTCGACGCCGCGCGCATTCTCGCCCCGCAGATCGCCGGCGCCGTGCGGCGGCTGGCCGCGCGATGAGCGGCCATTCGACGTCGCGCTTGCGCGTGAACGGCGATGTTCCGCTCGGGCTCGCCGGCAAGCTCGGCTATCTGGCCGGCAACGCGCTGCGCAACCTCGCGTTCGACCGGCCCGGCACGCTCGTCGTCGAGCGCTTCGCGCCTACCGATCCAGGGGTCGCGGCCGGCACGCCCTCGCCGTCGCGCGCCTTGTGCGAGGCGCATCTTGCGACCGTCGGCCTCGCCGAGTTCGCGCGCGCGGCGGGCGGCGTCCGGATGCACGAGATGGGCTGCGGGTCGGGCCGCGCGGGCAGGCTGGCCGCCGCCGCCGCGCGCACGGCGATCCGCTATCGCGGGTTCGACGTCGCCGCGCGGGATTCGTGGTCGACGCCGCCGCAAGGTGCCGCCTTCGCCACGTTCGACGGCGCCGATTTCGCGGCCACCATCGCGCCCGACGACAATTTCTTCTTCTCCCAATCGGCGGCCGAGCACATTCCCGCGGATCTCGACTATTTCGCCGCCGTCGCGCGCGCGTGCGCGGCCGCATCCGGCCCGACGCTGCAGATCCACTACCTGCCCTCGGCGGCGTGTTTGCGGCTCTACCTGTTCCACGGCTATCGCCAATACCCGGCCGGGGTCTTGGCGCGACTGGCCCGGTTGCAGCCCGCGGGCGCGCGGGTCGCGGCGGTCGCGTTGGGCGGCCCGGCGGCGGTGGCGCTGCATTGGCGCTGGATCACGTGGCCCGCGCTGCGCGGGCGGCCCGACCGGCGCGACGTCGACCCCGCGGGCTATCGGGCGGCCTTCCGGGCGGCGGCCGAACGCGACGCGGCGCGCGGGCGCGGCGCGCCGGCGTTCTGGGCTTTCGTCGTGCGCGCCGGCTTTTGACCGCCGCGACGCGGCGGGGTAGTTTGCGCGCACCCGTCGGCGGCGCCGCGCGGGGTGCGGCACGTTGAAGAATTCCGGAACTCGACCGATGGCAAATTCGAATTGGCGGAAGGGACGTTTGGCGCTCGCGTTCGCGCTCGCTTCCTTGGTCGCCGGTTGCGGGTTCGAGCCGCTGCACCGCGAGCGGCCCGGCGCGAACGTCACCGAAAATCTGGCCGCGATCCGCATCGAGCCGATCGCCGACCGCTCGGGCCAAATCCTGCGCAACTACCTGCTCGACCGGCTGACGCCGCGCGGCACGCCCGCGCGCGCGGACTACGTTTTGCGCGTGCGGCTGCAGGAGCCGCGCCAGACCCTGGCCCTGCGCCGCGACGACGTCATCAGCCGCGTCGCCTATTCGGCCAGCGTCTCGTTCGATCTGTTCGACGCGTCGGGGCGGCGCGTCGCGGGCGGTGCCGCCAGCCATTCGACCGATTACGAAGTCACGAACTCGGAATACGCCACGCTGATGGCGCTGCAAAGCGCGCGGGAACGGGTTTTGGAACTGGTCGGCGACGATATCCGGTATCAACTCGCGAGTCATTTTTCGGGCCGCTGAGCCCCCGCCGCGGTCAGAAACCGCGTAGCGCCAACTCCCCGAGATTGCGGAACCCGAAGCGGAACAGCAGCGCCGTGTCGGGCGGGATATCAGCGCGGCCGATGTTCCGGCGCGTGAAATCCACGCCCCACAAAAAGCAATCGTCCTCATAGATTAGCGTGGCCCCGGCCAGCAGCACACCGCTATCCGCGCCGAACGATTGTACGACCCGGCCCGTCACGCGCCAGACCTCGTCGAAGCGCGCGGTCAGCGTCTGGGACAGCTGATTAATCGAGCGCGCCGCCGTCTGCTGGATCGAGCGGTCGATGCGCGCGTGCGACAGGCCGTAGCGCAGCGCGTTCGGTCCCATCGAAAGCCCGGCGACCGAGCGCAGCAATTCGCGGTTCCGGTTGTCGACCTGGAAGCGGTAGCTGGCGCTGACCCATTCGTGCGGCTGGAAGATCGCGCGGCCAACAAAGTCCGAGAACCGCGTGTCGGCCCCCGAACCCAGCGGCAGAGCGGCTTCGTCGTTCATCCGGTATTGCTGGCCCACGAACACCGACAGGCGCTGTCCCCAGGCGTTACGCAGATCCGTGTTCACGCCCGCCACCAGGCGCTGGCCGGATTCGAGGCGGTCGTAGCCCGAAAACCGATTCATCCGGTAGAGGTTCGTGTCATCGAACGTCAGGCCGCGGCTGTCTTCGTTGGGAAACTCGCGCTGGCTACCGGCGTTGGGCGCGATATAGACGGCCGTGATCGGTTCGACGATCGTGCGCAAACCGCCGTCGCGGCGCACCAAGGGAAGCCGCCACGAAAACCCGATCTGCGGCAGCGCGCGCGCGCCGAATCCGGTCTCCGACGGCTGAAACGCGTCGCGCGTGCCGTAAGCGGCATTGCTCGCGTGGAACACGTCGGATTGCAGATTGGCCGTCAGCGTGTAGATCTCGCCCGAGCGCGTCGTGTGGGGCAGCGCCCAGCCCGCCAGGATCGTGCCGCGCTGGGCGCGCACGTCGCGGTCGCGATAGATCGAAACGGCCGAGGCGTCGATCGTGAACCGCCCGCCCATGCGCCCCGGTTCGCCAATCCAGCTGTAGGCGGCCGCGGGCATGACGAGCGGCGTGCGCGTGGGATCGTCCTCAGGCCGCAGGCCTTGGAAGGCGAACGCGTTCACGACCGCATAGCCGCGGTCCTGGAAGCCTTCGACGAAGCCGCGGCTGGTCAGCGCGTCCTGTTCGACGAAGCGGAAACGCTGCCGGATGCGGTAGCGCTCGATATAGGTCTTGTCCGAGGCGCGCGCGATGTCGAAGCCGGTGCGCCAATTGTCGTCGAGATCGAAGCGCCCGTCCGAGCGCAGATGGCCGCGCCATTGCGGAAAGCCTTCGCCTTCGCGGTTGGTGCGCAGGAACGACGCGTCGGTGACCAACTGGCCCGCGCCGAAGCGCTGCCGGTGTTCGGCCGCCATCACCGGCATATCGTTCGACAGGAAAATCGGCGTGACGGTCACGTCGGCCGACGGGCCGAGGGTCCAGTAATAGGGCGTGGCCAGCATCGAACCGTTGCGCGAGGACGTCGCCAAGTCGGGCGGCAGGAAGCCCGATTTGCGCTTTTCGGTGCCGTCGGGATGGGCGAGATAGGGCGTGTAGGCCACCGGCACGCCGCGGATTTCCAGCCACGCGTCGTCGTAGATGACTTCCTTGCGCGCTTCGTCGTGGCGCACCCGGTTCGCGCGGATTTGCCACATCGGCGCGCGGCCCGGATTCTCGGCGCAAGGTTCGCACGGGCTGTAGGTCGCCCGGCGCATCGTGGTGCGCGAACCGTCCGCCCGGCGTGCGGTCACGGCCGCGAAGCGGCTTTGGTCGGCGAGCAGCAGGCGCAGATCGCGCATCACGCCATCGCGCAGATCGCTCGTCAGCTCGACGAATTCGGCGAAGAACACCTCGCCGCCCGGCTCGACCAGCGACACCCCGCCCGATGCGGTGACCACGTTCGTCCGGCGGTTGAAGGTCAGCGTGTTGGCGCGCAAAATCCGGTCGCCTTGCGCGACCTCGACATTGCCTTGCGCGGTGACGACGCCCAAATCCTCGTCCGCGACCAATTCGTCGGCGGTCAGCATGATGGGCAATTCGGTGGTCGCACGGCGGTCTTGCGCGCGCGCGGTCGTCCCCGGCCACGCCGAGGCGGCGAGCGCGCCGCAAAGCCCGATCAGGAACGCGAATTTTCGAAACATGGGCGAATCGTCAGACTGTGCAAGGCGCTAACGGAAATCCGGTTCGCCCAAAGGCGGCGGATTATAGCCATCGTCCTCCCCGTCGCCACGGGATAAATCCATCCCGCCGCCGTCGCCGCCGACCCCCAATCCCTTGCCCTGACGAAGGCCGCCTGATACACGGGCTGGTGTTTGCGGGGGTTTCCCGATGCAGCAGCCGATCCGCCTTGCGCCATCCATTCTGTCCGCCGATTTCGCGAAATTGGGCGAGGAGGTGCGCGCCATGGCGGCGGCCGGTGCCGACTACATCCACGTCGACGTCATGGACGGGCATTTCGTCCCCAACCTGACGATTGGGCCCGCGGTCGTGCGCGCACTGCGCCCGCACACCGACAAACCGCTCGACGTGCATCTGATGATTTCGCCGGTTGATCCTTTCGTCCGCGAGTTCGCCGAGGCGGGCGCCGACATCCTGACCGTCCATCCCGAGGCGGGGCCGCACGTCCATCGCACGATTCAACTGATCAAAAGCTTGGGCAAGAAAGCCGGCGTTTCGATCAATCCGGGCACGCCGGTCGAAGCGGTCGATCCGGTACTCGATATGGTCGATCTCGTGCTCGTGATGTCGGTGAACCCGGGTTTCGGCGGGCAAAGCTTCCTCGACGGTGCCATCGAAAAGCTGAAGCGCTTGCGCGCGCGCATCGATGCGACCGGCCGGACGATCGATCTGCAAGTCGATGGCGGCATCAACGACACTACGGCGCCGCTGGCGCGCGCGGCCGGCGCCGACGTGCTGGTCGCGGGCACGGCGGGGTTCGTGGGCGGTCCTGCGCGCTACGCCGACAATTTGCGCCGATTGCGCGGCGGCTGAGGCGCGCGGATGAAGCCCAAAGCCCGCTCGCGTCTGGCCGATGCCTGGCACGGCTCCTTCGTCTACGGCTTGCTGATCGGCGGGCGGGCGCCCGCGCGTTTGGCGCGGCTCGCCCCGCCGCCTCTGCCCGGCTCGCCGGAGCGCGGGGCCGCGATCGTCGGCGGGCGGTTGGTCTGCGGCGGCCGCGCGCTCAAGCCCGAACGGCCCGACTGGACCGCGCCTGATCTCAGTGCTGCCGCGGCACTCGAACTCAATGCCTTCGAGTGGCTCGACGATCTCGCCGCCCTCGGCTCGGAACTCGCGCAAGCCCGCGCGCGCGCGTTGGTCGAAGATTGGATCCTCGCCCATCGCGGCTGGACGAAGGGCGCCTGGGACCCCGAACCCACGGGCCGGCGCCTGGCGGCTTGGCTCGCGCACGCGCCGTTCCTGTCGCGCGGCGAAGGCGATCCTTTGGGGCCGATGCTACTGGACTCGGCCGCGCGTCAGGCCCGGCATCTGGCACGCGTGGCGCTGGACGCGCCCGTCGGCCTCGCGCGCTTGGCTGCGTTGAAGGGGCTTATCTACGCCCATGGTTGCGGCTTGCTGGCGGCGGGCCGTCTGCCGGAGCTTGCCGCGGCCCTCGCGCGCGAAGCGGCGCGCGATGTGCTCGACGACGGGTTTCACGCCGCACGCGGACCGTCGGCGCAATTGCGCGCCCTCGCGTGCCTCGTGGATTCGCGCATCGCGCTGGAAGCCGCGCAAGCGCGCACGCCCGAAACGCTGCATCGCGCGATCGAGAAGCTGGCACCCGCCACGCGGTTTTTCCGCCACGGCGACGGCGGCTTCGCGCTGTTCAACGATTCGACCGAAGAGGAGCCGACCGCCATCGACGCGGTGCTCGCACGCGCGCAATGGCCCGATCCGCCCCTGCCGCGCGCGGCCGCCGCCGGGTTCGATCGCCTGGCCGCCGAGCGCGTCGTGCTGATCGTGGACACCGGCGCGCCCGCATCGGGCGCTTACGCCGCCGGCGCGCATGCGGGAATGCTCGCTTTTGAGATGTCGGTCGGCAAGGAACGCGTGATCGTCAATTGCGGTGCCGGCCCGCGCGACGACAGCGACTGGTCGCTCGCCTTGCGCGCCACGGCCGCGCATTCAACGCTCTGCGCCGAGGACGCGGACTCCGCGACCGTGGCACCCGGCGGTCTGCTGACCCGGCCCGCGACGGTGACGGCCACGCGCGAAGAAGCCGACGGCAATATCTGGCTCGACGCCAGCCACGACGGCTATGCTGGCCGACTCGGCTTCGTCCATCGTCGGCGATTGTTCCTCGCGGGCGACGGGCAGGATCTGCGCGGCGAAGATTCGCTGCTGCCGGCCGAAGGCAAGACGCCCGCGCCGGCGCAAACGCGTTTCGACATCCGTTTCCATCTGCACCCCGATATCCAAGTCTCGGTGATCCAGAACGGCGCTGCCGCACTGCTGCGCACGGCCTCGGGCCAAGCGTGGCGGCTGCAGGTCGCGGGCGCGCGTTTGGATATGACCGAAAGCGTCTATTTCGGCCGCAAAGGCAGTGCCCGGCGCGGCGAACAGATCGTGGCGAGGGCCATCTCGGGTCCGGCCGGGGCGACGGTCAAATGGGCGCTCAAGCGCATCGCGGGCTCGAAGTGAGCCGTTCCGGCGGCGCGCGGATTTTCGCGATGTATGTCGCGCCTGTCCTTCTCTCGGCGCTCGCGCTTGCAGCCGTTCTTGCGCATCCAAATCCCAATTTGATTTCGGAAAACGACATTTACGTCGTGCGTCAGATTGCGGCCTACCGGGATCTGGCGCCGTGGCGGCTGTCGTGGACCGATCCGTCGGTACTCGCCGTCGAGGTGCGTGTCCTCATCACCAATCTGCTGATCTATTTTCACGGTCCCTTGCCGCCGTTGGTGCAAGCGTGGATGCTGGACGCGGCCGAGGCGGCGGGGCTCGAGCCGTCAATGCGGCTCTACGCGGGCACGACCGGTCTGCTGCATGTCGCGGCAACCGCGATGCTTTATCGAGTGATCCGGGCCCTGGGCGCCGGTGCTGCGGTCGCCGCACTTCTGGCCGGTGCCTTCGCCCTGGCACCGTTGCCGCTGGCCTTGGCGCGCGGCTTCGGCACGTCGTGGTTCGTCGCGGCGGCGTTTGGTCAGGTCGCGCTGCTCTTGTCGGCTATGGGATTGCGCAGCGGCGCACGTTTCTCGCGTCCGATCTTCGCGGCTGTTTTGACGTGGCTCGTTCTTTCCGACGTGTTGCTCGTCGCCACGCTGGGAAGTCTCGTGGCGGCGTGGCTGATCGCCGATCGCGGAGCGTGGCGCGCGGCGCTCTCGTGGTGGCTCGTGGTTCCGGCCACGGCCGCCGCACTCGTTACGGTCTACAATCTGCACGTCCTCGCCACGGTCGCCTCGCCGCATCCGCAGAACTTCGTCCTCTTCTTCTATCCGTTCGTCAATTACCTGATCGAAACCCTGAAGGTTCCGGAAGCGGGCGGGGTTTGGACTTGGTACGACCGCTTGCGCGTCGTGACGTTCGTCGTCGGGCCGGCGGGCGCATTGGCTGTTCTGCCGGCTTTGGCGCAGACGATTTTCGCCGGGTTCGATTGGGAGCGCCCGGCGCCGCTACGCTTCGCCGCGCTGTGGGCGGCGATCGCGGCTATCGGCTTTTCGGCGCTCTTTCTGTTCTACGCCGGGCCCGGCACCGGCAGCCAGGCGATGCCCACGGTCGGCTATCCGATTTATTTGGTCGTGCCGGGTTTCGTCCTTCTGGCGTGCGCGATCGTCGAACTCGGCCGCGCCGCCGCACCCGTCGCGGCGGTCCTTCTCGCCGCCAACGCGATCGCCGGGCCGCTTTACGTCGCGCGGTCCCAGATCGCGGGCGGATTCTTTTACGTCGCCGAGGGCGTCGACAATGTTGGATTTCGTCAGCCCGGCCGCGACGTCACCGCGGTCGCGCGCGCGATCGAAGACGAACTCGCGAGGGTCCCGCCGGGCACGCCGGCCGCGTTGGCGCTGCAGGTCGACGCGAACTTCTTGCCTGCGCGCAACGTCGTCTTGTGGCTGGCCGGCGCCATCGACGGTGGACGCTTCGAGCGCGCGAGGTCGGCGATCAGCTATGTCGTGGACGACGTCGAGGGCAACCGCCTGGAATCGACGCGCGCCGACGGGGTTTGGCCGCGCGCCGAGATCGAGCGCCTGTGCGGTCGCGAAAACTGCGCCGTCGTCGGCGCTTACGGCGCGCCGCTCCGCGCGGTGGAGCGCATCGGCGGTTTCACGCTCTACCGGCATTCCGCCGCGCCCGGGACCGCCGCCGCCCCGCCGGGCGGCTGGCCGGCGGCCGGTTACGTCGAGTGGCGGCGCGTCCTCGCCGCTCGTAATGGGCGCCCATCGTCTTGACTTTTCGTGCCTCGGGTGCGTATTCGCGACCGCGAGCGGGGCGACCTTCCTTCCGGGCGGATTTCGACAAGGCAACCAATCAATGGCAAGTCGGCACACCGATCAACGGACCGCCATCCGCGCCCACCGCGACGTCCACGAACCCACACGCGCGCGCTGGCGCGCGCGCCATGCGTTTTACCACGCCGAGGATACGCGGGCGCTGCGCTTCGTGATTCCGGAAGGGGCGAGCGTGCTCGCCGTCGGCTGCGGGGACGGCGCCACGCTCGCCGCGGTCAAGCCCGCGCGCGGCCTCGGGATCGATCCCAGCCCAACCGCGGTCGACGCGGCGCGCGCCGCGTATCCGCATCTCGAATTCCGCGCCGTCGATTTCGAGCGCGACGAAATCCCGGCCGGTACGGACGAAAAATTCGACTTCATCCTGCTGCCCGACACGATCGGGTGGATCGAGGATATCGAGACGGTTTTGGGAAGGCTGCACGCGCATTGCCATCCCGATACGCGGATCGTGCTCTCCTACCATTCGCCGCTGTGGGAGCCGGCGTTGCGCGTCGCGCAGAACGCGGGCCTGAAGGCGCCGATGCCGCCGTCCAACTGGCTCGGCATGCGCGATCTGGCGGCGTTGCTCGACCTCGCGGGTTTCGAAGTCATCCGTCGCGAATGGCGCACGTTGTCGCCGTTGCGCCTTCTCGGCTTCGGCGCGCTCGTCAACCGTCTGTTGGCACCCTTGCCGATCGTGCGCGGCCTGTGCTTGCGCCATTATCTGGTTGCGCGCTCGCGCCAAATCGCGCATCCGGCGCCGCGCTCGGCCAGCGTCATCGTTCCCGCGCGCAACGAACGCGGCAACATCGAGGACGCGGTGCGCCGCCTGCCGCAATTCTGCAAGCGCGTGGAGATCGTGTTCGTCGAAGGTCACTCGAAGGACGGTACGCTCGAGGAAATGCGCCGCGTGCAGGCCGCCTATCCCGACCGCGACATCAAGATCCTCGTGCAGGACGGCAAGGGTAAGGGCGACGCGGTGCGCAAGGGTTTCGCCGCCGCGACCGGCGACGTGCTGATGATCCTGGACGCCGATCTGACCGTGCCGCCCGAGCAGATGCCGAAATTCTTCCGGCAGATCGCCGAGGGTCGCGGGGAGTTCGTCAACGGGACGCGCCTGGTCTATCCGATGGAAGATCGGGCGATGCGCGCGCTTAACTGGATCGCCAATCACGGATTCTCGATCGTGTTTAGCTGGCTCTTGAACCAGCGCTTTACCGACACGCTGTGCGGCACGAAGGTTTTGCGCAAGTCGCATTACGAACGTATCGCGGCGAACCGGCTCTATTTCGGCGATTTCGATCCGTTCGGAGATTACGACCTAATCTTCGGCGCGGTGAAGCTCAATCTCAAAGTCGTCGAAGTGCCCATCCGCTACCTCGCGCGGACCTATGGCGAAACCCAGATCTCCCGTTTCCGGCACGGCTGGCTGCTGCTGCGCATGGTCGTGTTCGCATGGCGCAAGCTGAAAGCGTATTGAGCGCGCTGGGCCGGCCGGCGGCGATTTTCGCGCTCGCGCTCGCCGCCCGGCTCGCCTACATCGCCTGGCAAGGTGCGACGCCCGCGGGTGCCTTCTATCCCGATTCCGTCCTGTTTGTCGAGATCGCCCTATCGGCCGATTGGTGGAAAGGCACGGCCGACCGGATGCCGCTTTATCCGCTTTTTTTGGGCGGGCTGTTGCGCGTCTTCGGGGCGGAGGCTTATTGGGCGCCCTTGGCCGCGCAAGCCGTCGCCGACGCCGCCGCGTGCGTGGCGATCGCGCGCACGGCGGAGCTCTTGCGCCCAGGTGCTGGGCGTTGGGCGGGCCCGCTCGCCGCGCTCAATCCCACGCAGATCGCGATGGCCGGGGTGTTGCTCGGCGATTCGCTGTTCGTCGCGAGCCTCGCTTTCGCGTTCCTGGCGCTGGCCCGCTGGTGGCTTGGGCAAGGCGGGGCGGCGGCGGTCGGGTTCTGGTTCGGCTTGGCGTTGTTCAATCGCGCGATCGTCTGGCCGTTCCTGCCGGTTCTGGGCGCGGCGATGCTGCTGGCCGGCTTGCGGCGGGGCGAGTGGCGCGCGGCCCCGATCGCCCTTGCGATCGTCGGCTTGTTTGCGGCACCCGTTTTCGCGCGCAACTGGATGGTTTGGGACGCGCCCGCCTTGACCGCGCAAGGGCCGATGCATATGGCGCTGTGGTGGTATCCGCTCGTCAAGGAAGCGCATGACGGAACGCCCTATGCCCTCACGGCCGCGGAAGTCGCGGCGGCCTTTGCCGCACGCCCGGGCGGTACCGGCGGTTTCGCGAACGCGGCGACTTTCGGCGATTTGGCGCGCGAGCGGCTGGCGACGCTTCCCGTATCGGCCTTCGTCAAAGCTTGGCTCGCGGGTGCCGCGATCAATCTCGCCGCGCCGGCGACGATCGCCGTCCCGTCGGTCATGTTGCTGCCGCGCACCGGATTTTACGCGACCGAGGGCGCGGGGCCCGTCGAGAAAGCCGTCAACTTCCTGACCCGAAGTTCGAGCGCACCCTATATCGCCTGGCTCGCGGCGGGCCTCGCGATCGAATGGCCGATCCGGTTGCTGGCGCTTGCGGGATTGTTTTTCGCCATGCGCGCGCGCGCCGATCGCGCGGCGGCGTTTTTCGCCGTTGCATGGATCGGCTTCATCCTCGCCATCCAAGGGCCGGTGGCGGGGCCGAAATACCGGTTGCCGATCGAACCGATACTCGTCGTTTTCGCAGGCGGCGCGCTGGCGCGTGGCCCTCGGGCGGACGCGGATTCTCGGTAGCGATCAAGCGCGCGCACCGGAGGTTCCAAGCCCGCGAGAGCGGTTGGCAAGACGCGAGCGAGTATGCCAATTTCCGCTTCCCTTACGTCCCCCCGGCCGGTTTCGCGCCGGAATCCGCCTCAACCCGGAGCGAAGTGATGACCGCGCAACTCGTCGATCCCGCCAAGGCCCGCGTGGCGGTCGTGGGGCTCGGTTATGTCGGCTTGCCGCTCGCCGCTGCGTTGGCCAAGCACGTTCCGACCGTGGGCTTCGACATCGACGCGACCCGCGTAGCCGAACTCGCGCGCGGCCACGACCGAACGGGCGAGGTCGAACCCGAGCGGCTGAAGGCGAGCGGCCTTGCGGTCACGGCCGACGCCGCCAAGCTCGCCGGCCACGACGTCTATATCGTCACCGTGCCCACGCCGGTGGATGCGGCCAACCGTCCCGATCTCGGCGCCGTGCTTTCGGCCTGCCGGACCGTCGGCAAGGCGATGCGTCCCGGCGCCGTCGTCGTTCTCGAATCGACGGTCTATCCCGGCGTCACCGAAGACGTCGCGGGGCCGGCGCTCGAAAAGGAATCGGGTCTCAAATCGGGCGTGGATTTCTTCCTCGGCTACAGCCCCGAGCGGATCAATCCCGGCGATCGGGAGCATACGGTCGAACGCATCACGAAAG
>JADCGK010000126.1 GCA_020249045.1 Azospirillum sp.
CGATAGACGCTCTCGGCCGTCGCCGGGGCCGCCG
Source organism: Azospirillum sp. (assembly GCA_020249045.1). GTDB lineage: Bacteria > Pseudomonadota > Alphaproteobacteria > CACIAM-22H2 > CACIAM-22H2 > Tagaea. The sequence goes on from JADCGK010000126.1 coordinate 35, forward strand.
GGGCGGGGCAGGCGTCGCGTACGAACGCCGCCAAGGTCTGCACGATCGGCCCCTGGTCCTTCGGCCGTTCGCGGGCCTGACGCTCGAGGCTATAGATCGACCCGATCCGGACCTGAACCTTCTCGGCACCGAGCCCGGCGAAGGCTTGGGCCATGATCTCCGCCGATCGGCCCAGTTCGGTCGCTTCGGCCGTGCGTCGTTGGGCCTCGACCAGCCGACGGGCGGTCCAAGCCCGCAATGCCAAAAACGGCAATACGGCGAATGCCGCGGTGCCGATCATGACATCGCGTAGATCGGCCGCGTTGGCCAAAATCCAGAACCATGTGTAGTCGAGGCTGCCGGACATCGCGTTCGGGCGGGACCGAGTCGAGGGAAGTTCAGTTTATCAGACCGGCTACAGTGTCATATATAATCGCATAATGTATATTATCAAAAATACTTTTTATGGCTCTGAATCAATCTACTACTCAAATTTCCAGACGATTCAATGAACTCACCCGGGAACGTCGATAACCAACCCATCATAACCCGGCTCGACCCCCTTGGGCAGCTTCGACGCCCAGTCCGTATAGCCAACGCGATGATTCATGTGGGTCAGGATCGCGCGCCGTGGCCCCACCCGTTCGATCCAGTCGAGGGTCTGGGCAAGATGGCTGTGAGCCCAATTCGGGTCCGCCTGCAGGCAATCGACGATCCACGTATCGATGCCGGCCAGCGCGGCGAACCCGGCCTCGGGCATTTCCTTGACGTCGGTCGAGTAGCCGAAGCGCCCGAACCGCAAACCCAGCGTCGGATCGCGATCCTCGCCATGGATCTGTACGAACGCCGCGACGTCGATATCGCCGATCCGGAACGGCACACCCGGCTCGACGACCCTGGGCGTGAGCACCGGGACGACCCAAGCCCCTTTGGCGGCCAAGGCACCCGGCGGCTCGAAGGCGTAGCCGAAACGCCGTTTCGCCGCGACCAACGTCCGCGCGTCGGCATAAGCGTCGAGCGGCCCGTTCTTGTGCCAGTTGAGCGCCCGCAACTCGTCGATGCCGTGCATGTGATCGGCGTGTTCGTGGGTGAAAACGACCGCGTCGAACTTGGTCGCACCGAATGCCAATAATTGTTGGCGAAGGTCGGGGCTTGCATCGACCAAAACGCGCGTCGTCGAACTTTCCACGACGATCGAGACGCGCGTGCGCTTGTCGCGCGGATCGCGGGAGGAACAAACCGCGCACCCGCATCCGATCACCGGCACGCCCGACGACGCGCCGCTGCCCAGCATCGTGACTTTCAGCGCGACGCCCACGCCCGTCCGCACCTACGCCGCGCGGGCGGCCGGCCGCGGCACGCGCGCGAATAGCCGATGGAAATTCTCGGTCGTCGCGCGGCCCAGCTCGTCGACCGTCACGTTCTTGAGGCCGGCGACACAGCGCGCGGTGTGTACGACGTAGCTCGGCTCGCACGGCTTGCCGCGCATCGGAACGGGCGCCAGATAGGGCGAGTCCGTTTCGACCAGCAGCCGCTCCAAAGGAATTTCGCGCACCGTGCGCCGCAAGTCCTCGGCGTTCTTGAACGTGACGATGCCGGAAATCGAGATGAAATACCCGAGCCCGAGCGCATGGCGCGCGAGTTCCAGGCTCGACGTGAAACAGTGCAGAACACCGGTCAACCCGGGTAGTTCGTGGGCGCCCCAATCGAGCATTTCGGCCGTGTCCGCGTCGGCGTCGCGGGTATGGATGACCAGCGGCAATCCGGCCGCATGCGCGGCGCGCATATGCGCGCGGAAATTCTCGCGCTGCGGCTCACGCGGGCTCTTCTCGTAATAGTAATCGAGCCCGGTCTCCCCGATTCCGACGATCTTGGGATGGGCAGCGTGCGCCAAAAGCGCATCGACCGCCGCGCTTTCATTGGCCGCTTCGTGCGGATGCACGCCGACGGTGCAGAAGACGTCGGGTGTGGCTTCGGCGATCTTGCGCACATTTTCGAACGTCGACAGCCGTGTGCCGATGGCGAGCATCGTCTCGACGCCGGCCGCGCGCGCGCGCGACAATACGCCTGGGAAATCCTTCTGCAGTTCCGGGTAATCAAGATGGCAGTGGGAGTCGACCAGGATCATTTCTTGGTCCCTTCCCCCGCCTCCACATGGCGCGGGAACAGGCCTTGGGGTGCTGGCAATGCCGTGCCGGGGACCAGCGCTTCGTCCCAAGCGCCGGCATCGCGCTTGTCGGCCGGCACGGCGAGCTGGTCGAGCAACTTGGCCATCGTTCCGGGCATATAGGCTTGCAGCAGCAAACCGACGCGGCGCAGCGTTTCCATCAACGCGTAAAGCACGGTCGCCATGCGCGCGGGATCGGTCTTGCGCAAGCTCCACGGCGCTTGCGCATCGACGTAACGGTTGGCGTCGGCGACGACGGCAAAGACCGCGTCGAGCGCCTTGTGGAAACCCTGCTGGGCAAGTTCGGCGCGTACGATCGAAAGCATGGCCGCCGCCTTGTCGAGCAACGCGCGATCCGCGTCGAGGTAGGCGCCGGGGCTCGGCACGGCGGCGCCCGCGTTCTTCGCCACGAACGACAACACCCGTTGGCCGAGATTCCCGAGATCGTTGGCGAGATCGGTGTTCATGCGCCGGATCATCGCCGCATTCGAAAAATCGCCGTCCTGGCCGAACGGCACCTCGCGCATGAGGAAATAGCGCACCTGGTCGAGCCCGTAGGTTTCGATGAGCTTGTTCGGTTCGATGACGTTGCCGAGCGACTTGGATATCTTTTGCCCTTCGTTGGTCCACCAGCCATGCGCATAGACCCGGCGCGGCGGCTCGAGACCGGCCGCGGCCAGGAACGCAGGCCAATAGACCGCGTGGAAACGCACGATGTCCTTGCCGACCATGTGCACCGAGGCGGGCCAGAAAATTTTGAACCGCTCGCTGTCGACGTCGGGATAGCCGACGGCGGTGATGTAGTTGGTCAACGCGTCGAGCCACACGTACATGACGTGCTTTTCGTCGCCGGGGACCTTGATGCCCCAGTCAAACGTGGTGCGCGAAATCGAAAGATCCTGCAGCCCCTGTTTGACGAAGCTTGCGACCTCGTTGCGGCGCGAGGCGGGACCGACCGCGTCGGGGTTCTTGGCGTACCACTCGAGCAGCCAATCGCCCCAATCCGACAGGCGGAAGAAGTACGACGGCTCCTCGACCCATTCGACTTCCGCACCGGACGGCGCGCGTTTTTTGCCATCGGGCCCGGTCGTCAGCTCGGACTCTTCGTAATAGGCCTCGTCGCGCACGGCGTACCAGCCCGAATAGGCCCCCAGATAGATGTTGTCGTTGCCCTTGGGCGTCTTGCGCGCGGCCATCGCCTTCCAGATCGCCTGGCACGACGCGGCGTGACGTTTTTCGGTCGTTCGGATGAAATCGTCGTTCGAACACCCGAGGGCGGGCAGCAGCGCCCTGAAATTCTGCGAGACCTTATCGGTGAACGCTTGCGGATCCACGCCGGCGGCCGCAGCCGACTTGGCGACCTTCTGCCCGTGCTCGTCGGTGCCGGTCAGAAAGAAGACCCGGTGCCCGTCGAACCGCATGAAGCGCGCGAGCACATCGCACGCAAGCGAGGTATAGGCGTGACCGATATGCGGCACGTCGTTGACGTAGTAGATCGGCGAGGTGACGTAGAAGCTTTTCATGGCCGGGTTTATCGCCCGGCCGCCCGCGAAGGGCAAGTTCGCCCCCGTATTGGCCGGGAATTTGCTAACGCTTCGGACGCCATGGACGACATCGACGCCTTTATCGACCGCACGGCGGCCCTGCTGGGCCTGCCGCTCGACCCCGCCCACAAACCGGGTGTGGCCGCCAATCTCGGCCGGACGGCCGCCATCGCCAAACTGGTGACCGAGTTTCCGTTGCCCGACGACGTCGAGCCGGGCCCGGTGTGGCGGCCATGACCCCATTCGAAATGCCCGCGCACGAAATCGCGCGCCGTGTGGCGGCGGGCGAAATCTCCGCCCGTGCCGTGACCGAGGCGTTGCTCGCGCGGATCGCCGCGCGCAATCCCGCGCTCAACGCCTTCACCGACGTGACCGCCGAGCGCGCCTTGCGAGAAGCCGATGCGGTCGATGCGAAGCGCCGCCGGGGCGAACCGCTCGGGCCCCTCGCGGGCGTACCGTATGCGGTCAAGAACCTGTTCGACATCGCGGGTCTGCCGACACGCGCGGGTTCGAAGATAAACCGCGACCTTCCGCCCGCGCGGCGGGATTCGTTTCTGGGCCGCAAATTGGCGGCGGCCGATGCCGTCTGCTTGGGCGGCCTCAATATGGGCGAATATGCCTACGACTTCACCGGCGAAAACGCCCATGACGGCGCCTC
>JADCGK010000127.1 GCA_020249045.1 Azospirillum sp.
AAGGTCGTCTGGTTGTCGTCGTGGACGATCCATAACGCCAATCAGATCCGGCCCAAGCGCGACGGGCTGAAGGTCGGCGGACACCAGGCATCCTCGGCGACGATGGCCACGCTGATGACCGCGCTTTACTTGCGCGTGCTGCGCCCGCAGGACCGCGTGGCGGTCAAGCCGCACGCAAGTCCGGTCTTTCACGCGCTGCAGTATCTGTTGGGCCACCAGACGCGCGAAAAGCTGGAGCGGTTCCGCGCGCTGGGCGGGGCGCAAGCCTATCCTTCGCGCACGAAGGACATCGACGACGTCGATTTTTCGACGGGATCGGTCGGTTTGGGCGTGGCGGAAACCCTGTTCGCGTCGATCGCGCAGGATTACGCGCGGCTGAAGGACCTGCACGATCCCAGCTGGCCCGAAGGCCGGATGATCGCGCTTGTCGGCGACGCCGAATTCGACGAGGGCAACGTCTTCGAAGCGATGCTCGAAGGCTGGAAGCACGACGTGCGGAATCTTTGGTGGATCATCGACTACAACCGCCAAAGCCTGGACAGCACCGTGTCGGACAAGCTGTTCCAGCGGATCGTCGGCACGTTCGAATCGATCGGTTGGCGCGTCATCGTCCTGAAGTACGGCAAAGCGCTGGAGGCGGCGTTCGCCGGTCCCGGCGGGGACAAACTGCGCGCCTGGATCGACGATTGCCCCAACTCGCTTTATTCGGCGCTCGTCTACAAAGGCGGGGCAGCGTGGCGCGAGTATCTGACGCGCGATCTCGGCGACGATCCGGGGATCCGGGCGCTGCTCGCGCGCCACAACGACGACGACGCGCTCGCGCGGTTGATGACCAACCTTGCGGGGCACGACATGGAGAGCGTGCTCGAAGCCTACGACGACGCGGCCACGACCGATCTGCCGACCGTGATCGTCGCCTACACGATCAAGGGCCACGGCCTGCCGTTCGCCGGGCACAAGGACAACCACGCGGGCTTGATGAGCGCCGAGCAGATGGACGGCTTCCGCGCGGCGATGGGCATCGCCCCGGGCCGCGAGTGGGAGAAGTTCGAAGGCCTGGACCAACCCCAGGCGGTCGAGGCGTTCCTGCGCACGGTGCCCTTCGCCCAAGTCTTTCCGCGGCGCTTTTCGCCGCCGGCCATCCCCGTGCCCGCGGATTTTCCGGCGCCGAGATTCGACAAGCCCGCGAGCACGCAGGAAGGGTTCGGGCGCGTGCTGTTCGATCTGGCCGGGGGAAGCAGCGATTTGGCCAAGCGCATCGTCACGACCTCGCCCGACGTGACCGTGTCGACCAATCTCGGCGGGTGGGTCAACCGCCGCGGCATCTTCGACCGCCATGCGCGCTCCGACACGTTCAAATCCGAGAAGGTCGTCTCGGCGCAGCTGTGGAACATGAACCCGCAAGGCCAGCACGTCGAACTCGGCATCGCCGAGCACAATCTGTTTTTGATGCTGGGCGCGCTGGGGCTTGCGGGCGACCATTACGGCGCGCGCTTGCTTCCGGTGGGCACGCTTTACGACCCGTTCGTCAACCGCGGTCTCGATGCGTTGACCTACGCCTGCTACCAGGACTCGCGGTTCATGGTCGTGGCGACGCCCTCGGGCGTCACGTTGGCGCCCGAAGGCGGCGCGCATCAATCCGTGGGCACGCCGTTGGTCGGCATGGGCGCGCCCAACCTGCTGTATTTCGAACCGGCGTTCGTCGACGAACTCGCCGAGATCATGCGCTGGGGCTTCGGGCATTTGCAGTCGCCCGAGGGCGGTTCGCTTTATCTGCGGCTGTCGACGCGCCCGTTGGTTCAGCCGGGGCGCGACGCGGACGCGTGGCGCCCCGGTGCCGTGGAAGGCGGCTATTGGCTCGTCGAACCCGCGCGCGGCGCCGAACTCGCCGTCGCCTATTGCGGGCCGGTGGCGCCCGAAGCGCGTGCTGCGTTCGAGGCGCTGCGCGAGGAAGTGCCGGGTGCGGGCCTGCTCGCCGTCACGTCGCCCGATCGGTTGCACCGGGATTGGCGCGCGCTGGGGGCGGGGAGTCCGATCGCGCGCCTGCTGGCGCCGTTGGCGGCGGATGCGGCGTTGGTCAGCGTGCTCGACGGCCATCCGGCGACGTTGTCGTGGCTGGGGGCCGTGCGCGGGCAGGTCGTGCGCGCGCTGGGCGTGGAGGGGTTCGGCCAATCGGCCGACATTCCCGACATCTACGCGGCCAAGGGGCTCGATGCGGAAGCGATCCAAAACGCGGCGGCGGCGGCGTTGGTCGCGCGCGCGCGGGCCTGAGGCAGGGATCCGCGGTCCGCGAAACGCGAAAGGCCCCGCCGGCGTGCGGGGCCTTTCTTTTTTTGCGGTTCGCTCGGCGAGGTGTCGACGTCGTTCGCCGGCTTAGCTGAACAAGCCCAGCAGCACGGCCGGCTGCTGGTTGGCGATGGACAGCGACTGGACGCCGAGCTGACGGCGGACCTGCAGGGCTTGCACCTGCGCGGCCGCCCGGCCGATGTCCGCATCGACGATGGCGCCCAGACCGGTGGTCGTGGCGTCGACGACCGAGTTCACGAAGTTCGACTGCAATTGCAGCGAACGCGTGTCCGAGGCGTTGGCACCGAGCACCGAGGAGACGGTCTGCTTGAACGTGGTCAACGAGGTGAGCGCCGCGGTGGCCGCCGTGGACGAGGAGACCGTCGAGGCCGCGAACGCGGTGAACGCCGTGTTGACCGTCGAACCGGACGCGACCGTGAGCGTCGAGGCCGAGGTATCGGCCAGGAACGTTTTGGCGGTCGAACTGTTCGACAGCAGGTTGGTGCCGTTGTAGCTCGCTTGGGTGATGAAGTTGGAGATCTGGTTGGTCATCGCGGTGAAGTCGGCGGCGTAGATGGTCCGCTGATCGTTCGCGATGGACCCGTCGGCGAGCTGCGTGATCTTGGCTTGCAGGTTGCCGATCAGGTTGGAGATGTTG
>JADCGK010000128.1 GCA_020249045.1 Azospirillum sp.
GATCGTCAATTACGTGAAGCCCGAGTGGCGCGCGCGGCGCGAACTCGCCTATCCGGAAACGCCGGTCGCCGACTGAACCGCGCGGACCAACGCGGCCTCAAACGCGGCCGCGAATTCCCCGGCGGTGAAGCGCGGGCCCGCCCAACGCGCGCCGGCTTCGCCGAGCCGAGCTGCGAACCCCGGATCGTCCATGAGCCGGGCGATCCGCGCCGCCAAAGCCGGCGCGTCGCCCGCCGGAAACAGCAAGCCCGTGTCGCCATCGCGGATCAATTCGCGCGTACCGCCCTGATCGGACGCGATCACGGCGCTCCCCGCGCGCATGGCTTCGACCGTCACGCGTCCGAACGCCTCGCAGCGCGACGGCACCAGCACGGCACTTGCGCGCGCAAGCCGCGCGCCCAGATCGCCGACATGGCCGTGGAACCGGACTGTGTCCGCAATACCCCCTTCGGCCGCGCGCGCGCGCAGCCGCGCGGCGTAGCCTTCCGCCCCTTCGCCGAAGAAATGCAGATGAGGCCGCTTGCCCGCGCGGGCAAGCGCGATCAGCGCCTCGATCGCCACGTCCTGGCCTTTTTGCGGGTTCAGCGAACCGGGCAGCGCCAGATGGAACGCATCGGCCGGGGCGAAGGGCGGGGCTTGCGCCATCGCGGGCGCGGGATCGATCCGGTAGTAGACGCGCACGATGCGCTCGCGCGGCAGGAAGTCCGCGTATTTCGCGCCCACGGCGTCGGAATTGACGATCGCAAGGCGCGTCGTGCGCGTCATGATCGCGGCCGTCCGCGCATCCCCCCACGCGAATTCCAAACCGTGATCCTCGCGGCCGAATTCGTGGATCCACCATACATGCGGAATGCCGGCCGCCTCGGCCGCCAAAGCGCCCACGCCCAACACCATCGTGTTGGTCACGACTGCGTCGGGCTTGGCCGCGCGCAGCGCGGCCGCCAGCGGCGCCGTCGCGCGCCAGGTGCGCCAGCGCAAGCGCCACGCCTTGCGGCCTTTCGTGCTGGCCCACGCCGGCAGCGGCACGATGCGGTATGCGACGCCCAGCGCTTCGAGCTTCGGGATCAACGTGCCCGGTGCGGGCATCCAGACTTCCGCCCGATGGCCGCGCGCGGTCAGCGCTTCGATCCCTTCGACCATCGCGGCGGTCGCACCGCCCGTGTCGCCTTGATGCGAAAGAAAGACGAGCCGCACTAGAAGCCGAACATGTGGTCGAGGCTGAAGCGCCCGTCGGCCTCGGCCAAGCCGTGATAGCCGAACAGGCGGCAGGTCCGGTCGCGGATGAGCACATAGCCGCCTTCGGCCTTGGCGCGGTCGGCGGCCGCGAAAATCTCCGACACGCGCCACAGCCGCGAACCCGAACAGGGAATCGCAAGTTTGCTCTCCGCGACCTTGTTTCCGGCGGCGTCGGTCAGTTCGAGCGCCGTGTCCGACGCGCCATGCCATGGCGTGGAGGCGGGATAGATCAGATGGCAGAACGCGTCCTGCCCGGCCACGCCCAAGCGCAAGAACAGGCGCGTCGTCAGCCCCGGGGGGCGGCCGATATAGGATTGCGGCTCGTTCTTGAACACCAAGGCGGTGTTGAAGATGTGGCTGCCGAAGCTGGTTTCGGCCGCATGCGCGGGGCCGCGTTTGCGCGCGTAGCGGAACAGCGCGTGGATCCAGCCGTCGCCCGTACCGCCCGCGCGGAAATCGTAGGAAAGCTCGACATGCCCATAGCCGCCGGGCAGGGCCGCATCGAGCGCCACTTCGCGGGCATGATCGCGCGGCAGGTCGCCCAGGAATTCCTCGCGCGCGAGCGCGCCATCCTTGTCGTAGAAGCGCGCGATCAGCGGCAACGAGCTTTGCGCGCGCGCCATCGGCGTGGGCAACGCCACGCCCGCGAAATCGGCCGTGGGCAGGATGGGTGCTGCCAGAATGAAGCCCTTGCCGAAATCGGGGCCCAGACGCGCGATGTCCGGGTCGGGCTTCAGATCCGCGCGCTCGACGTTCGCGTGCGCGACGTGGCGTTTGCCGCCGATCTCGACCTCGTAGCGCGGCCGCACGACATATTTGCCCGCATCCATTTCGATCTGCCGGGGCCAGGAAAGGCCGGGCAGCAACGCGCCCATGTCGACCGCGCGCATGCCGAAGGCGGGCACGGGTTCGGGCATCGGGACCCAGGCCTCGGTTCCCATGGCCGCGAACTTCACGCCGTCGGCCGGGATCGGGCAGGAATGGGCGTTCTGCACCCATACGCGCACGCGTTCGCCGGGGCGGGGGGCCGGAATGCCGGCGTACCAATCCGCGGGCCAGGGATTGGCGTCGTGCGTGCAGGTGATTTCCGCCGGGCCCCAGAAATCGAGCGCGTATTTGAGGACGTCGTGCCCGGTCACGTCGATCATGTGGGCGAACAACTGGCCTTCGAAATCGCCGAGGCCGAAGCGCGCGCGCACCGCGCGGCTGTCGACGACGAAGCTCGCCACACCTTGGGGCAGCGCTTCCTCCCACGAGGCGAGCGTGCGGCCGTCGGCGTCGAACAAGCGGAACCACGCGCGCACGTTCTTGGCGCCGTAGCCGGCCCAGTAATTCGCCGTGACCAGGCGCGTGTGGCGCGCCGGGCCGTCGACGAACAGCACCAAGTTCGTCACGAAATTGAAGGTCGACAGGTAGCGCTTCTTGTCGGTGATCAGCCCGTCGGGCAGGCGCAGGCGGTCGAGCGTGAAGACGGCCGCGTCCTTCGGCAGCCAGGGGCGCACTTGGGCCAGCAAGGGGTCCGCATCGAAGGCGGCGACGAGCACGCTCGCGGCCCCGTCGGCGGCCAGGCGCGAGACGGGCCGGACCGCGCGACCGCCCACGTCCTTGCCGATATGCGCGTGGTTCTGCCCGTAAAGGCCGCTCACGCGCACGGCCGAGAAATCCTGCAGCGCGCTCAGCGTCGCCCACGCGCCGTAGGGATCGTAGACCGCGACGGGGCCGCGCGCGGCGAGTTCGGCCGCAAGGGCGCGCGCGGACTCGACCGCCAGCGGGTGGCCGACCGCGCGGAACAGCGCGTCGCCGCCGGTGCGGTTGTCGAAAGTCTCGATGGGCAGCGCGCGGCGCGTGGCGCTTTGCGTGGGGGCGGAGTCCGGCATCGCCCCCGTATACGCCGGGCAAGGCCGAACTTAAAGCCCCCGGCGCCGGGCCCGCGCGAAGGCGGCGGCGTCCTGGGTTCGGCCGGCCCCGGCGAGGGCGGCGAGGTGCAGCTCCTCCAGAAGGTCGCGCTGGGCGCGGCTGCCGCCGATGCGCTCATGGGTGGCGAGCCAGGGGCCCAGGGCATCCGCGCACGCGCCCGCCGCACCGCGTGCATAGGCGGCGAAGGCCTCGCCGAGCCCCGCGACGATGTCCGCCGCCGGCCCGCGCAGATCCGCCCGGCGTTTTTCGAAACCGGCCGCATCCTCGGCCATGGCGGCGGCGAGCAGCGCGTGCACGTCCAAGAACGCGATCCCGCCGCGCGGGAATTCGGCCGCGCAATAATCGGCGACGCGCCGCCACTCCTCGCGCGGGCGCGCTTCGCCCGCAAGTTCCGCGCGCAGCAGGAACGCGGCCGCGTCGGTCGCCACGTTCAAACTCGGACCCCAGATGGCGCCGGGGGCCACGCCTTGGCGGTAGATCGCCCACGCGTCCGCGCGGCGGCCCAAGGCCAACGCCCACAGCGCGCGATGCCAATCCAGATGGCAATACAGCAGGCTTTCGCGCGCGTAGCCGTCCATCCACGCGCCGAGGGCCGCATACCCGGCCGCCGCTTCGCCGCGTTCGTAATGCGCGTGCGCGCGGATATGCGCGCCGTTGCCCTCGCGCGGATAAAGCGCGAGCGCGCGATCGACCTTGGCCGCGCCCGCGTCGACGTCGCCGGTTTCGATCATCGCGAAACCGTGCTGGACCAGGAACCACCAATCCTCGCCGAAACCGCCGGCCAAGCCGTCGAGATAGTCGCGCAACAGCCGGTCCCGGCCGACCCTGCCCGAAAACCCGTAAAGCCCGAACACGCCGCAGCACGGCGACAGCGCCAGCGCGTCTTGCGGGTAGGCGCGCATATGCGCGTGGATCGCGGGCAAAGCGTCGGCCGCTTTGCCTTCGACCACGAGGGCAAGGCAATGCGTCAGCCCGGCCTCGCGGCCCGCGAAGCGCCCGGCGTGTTCGCGCGCCAGCGCCAGTGCTGCTTTGGCTTCCGCGCGGTTGGCGTGCATCTGATGGTGCCGGGCGAGCGCGGCATGCGCGGGCGCGTAGTAAGGATCCTCCGCCAAGGCTTTGCCGAAGGCTTCGGCGGCGCCTTTGTTGGCCGACAGCATGTTCTCGACGCCCCGGTCGTAGGCTTCGGCGGCGGCGGACGTCGTGCTCAACGCATGGCCGTTGCGGTCCTTCGGCATCCTGGTTTCCCCCTTCCCCCGATCCCGGGCGGCGCGCCGGTCAGCCGGCGGCGATCCAATCCTCGATCAGGCGGCGCGCGATCGAATCGGTACGCGGCAGGCGGAATTTCTCCGGATCGTGCGCGCGGCGCAGGAATTCCCGATCGGCCCAGATGACGTCGATCAACTCGTCGTCGTCCATGACGATGTCCTCGGTCAGCGCCTCGCCCCAAAAGCCGAGCATGATCGACGCCGGGAACGGCCAGGGCTGCGAGGACCGGTACTCGACCCGGCCCACGCGAATGCCCGCCTCCTCGAACGTCTCGCGCCGCACGCAATCCTCCAGGCTTTCGCCCGGCTCCACGAAGCCCGCGAGAGTCGAATACATCGGAAAGGGAAAGCGCCGGTTGCGCCCCAGCAGGCATCTGTCGCCGCGCACGATCAGCATGATGACGGCGGGATCGGTGCGCGGAAAATGCTCGGCGCCGCACGCCGGGTTCGTGCAGGCGAGGACATGTCCGCCCGCCCGGCTTTCGGTCGGCGCGCCGCAAACCCCGCAATGCCGGTTGCGCGCGTGCCACCATGCGAGCCCGCGCGCGAGCGCGAGCAGCCCGCCTTCGGCCCGGTCCATCGCCGCGCCGACGCCGCGCAGATCGACGAACGCGCCCTCGGGCGCGTGGGCGGGAAGGTCGTGTTCCTCGACATGGCTGAGGTCGAGCGCGAAATAGGGCACGCCTTGCCAGTCGCCCAGATAGACCCGTTCGCCCGGCACATGGGCGAGCGTTTCGCGCGCCAGCCACACCGCTTGGGGCCGATCGTCGGTCCGCACGAGGTTTTTGGTGCGCCAGACCGGGACGAGGCGCGCTTCGACATGTTCCAGGCGCGTGGCGATGAAGGCGGGGTCGCGCCGGCGCTCGGACCAGCGCTCGATCGGCAGCGACGCGTAGAAATTGGGCGATTCCAAGTCGTTGGGCATGGGCGGCAGTGTGGCCCGGGGCGCTTGCGAAGGCAATTGCGCGCGGGGGTCCAAGGCCCCTATATAGTGCCCGGGAGGTTGGCGGCGGACGAGCGCCTCGCCAACCCGGTCAGGTCCGGAAGGAAGCAGCCGTAACGAGTCTCCGCCCGGGTCGACGTCCAGCCTCCCACCCTTTCTCCTCCTGCGCGCGCGAGCATGGCCGAGTCCGAGACCGCCCAATACCAGGTGCTGGCCCGGAAATACCGGCCCACGCGGCTGTCGGATCTCGTCGGCCAGGAAGCGCTGGTGCGCACGCTGGCCAACGCCATCGAAACCGGGCGCATCCATCACGCCTTCGTTCTGACCGGCGTGCGCGGCGTGGGCAAGACCACGACCGCGCGCATCGTCGCGCGTGCGCTGAACTGCGTGGGCGCCGACGGCAAAGGCGGGCCGACCGTCGATCCGTGCGGCGTGTGCGAGCATTGCGTGGCGATCGCCGAGGACAAGCATCTCGACGTCATCGAAATCGACGCGGCGTCGAACAACGGCGTGCAGAACGTGCGCGAGTTGATCGAGGCGGTGCGCTACCGCCCCGTATCGGCGCGCTACAAGATCTACATCGTCGACGAAGTGCACATGCTTTCGAACCAGGCGTGGAACGCGCTTCTCAAGACGCTGGAGGAGCCGCCCGCGCACGCCAAGTTCGTGTTCGCGACGACCGAAATCCGCAAGGTGCCGGTGACCGTGCTGTCGCGTTGCCAGCGCTTCGATCTGCGCCGGTTCGATCAGGCGACGCTCGCCAAGCATCTGACGGGTGTGGCCCAGAAGGAAGGCCGCGCGATCGCCCAGGGGGCGGCCGCGTTGCTCGCGCGCGCGGCGGACGGTTCGGCGCGCGACGGCCTGTCGCTGCTCGACCGGGCGCTCGCCGCCGTCGAAGGCGAGGTGGGCGAGGACCAGGTGCGCGCGTTGCTCGGCCTGGCCGACCGCGCGCAGGGCTTCGATCTGTTCGAGGAGATCATGAAGGGCGAGGCGCCCGCCGCCCTCGCGCGCGCCGCCGATCTTTACGCGCGCGGCGCCGAGCCGGTGGTCGTGGTTCAGGACCTGCTGGAAATCGCGCATATGCTGACGCGCTTCAAGGTCGCCCCCGATTTGGCGCTGGAATCCGGCCTGCCGGAGACCGAACGCGTGCGGGGCTTGGGCATGGCCAAGACGCTGGGCGTGCCCGTTCTCGCGCGCGCGTGGCAGGTGTTGCTCAAGGGCTTGGGCGAGGTGCAAACCGCCCCGCAGCCCTTCGCGGCTCTCGAAATGCTGATCGTGCGGCTGTGCTACGCGGCCAATCTGCCGTCGCCTGCGGATCTGGTCGATCGGCTGACCAAGGCTGGCGACGCGCCGACGGGTCGGCCGCCGTCCGGCGGAATTGGCCCCGGCGGGGGCGGTGCGCGCGCGGCCCTTGCGACCGCCGCGGTCGTGGCGAGCAACCCCGCGCCGACGCCGCGCGCCGTGGCCGCGCCCGAAGCGGGCCCGGCGCCCGCGACCTTCGCCGAGCTCGTCGCGCTGTTTCTGGAGAAACGCGAGGCGCGGCTTTACGGCGTGCTGTTCAATTCCGCGCGCGTCGTCGCCTACGAACCCGGGCGTCTGGAAATGGCGCCGCATCCGTCGATGGACCGCGCCTTCGTCGCCGCGGCGATGGAACGTTTGCGCGAATGGACCGGGCGCGCGTGGCTGATTTCCTTCCCCACGGGCGCGCAAGGTGCGCCGACGCTCGCCGAACAGGCGTCGTCCGCGCGCGAGGCCAAAAAGCGCGCGGCGGGCGAGGATCCGTTCGTCGCCGCCGTCCTCGCCGCGTTTCCGGGGGCCGCGATCGAAGCGGTGCGCGCGGCCGACGAAGCGCTCGTCCCCGCCGTCGTCCCGCCGCCCGAGCCGGGCGAAGCGTCCGACGGCGAGGACACCTATATGATTCCCGACAATTACGAACCCGACGAGGACCCGTTCGCATGAAGAATCTCGGCGCGCTGATGAAGCAGGCCCAGCAAATGCAGAGCAAGATGGCCGAGATGCAGGAGAAGCTCGCGAGCCTCGAAGTCGGCGGGCGCTCGGGCGGCGGGCTGGTCGAAGTGCTGGCCACCGGCAAGGGCGATATCAAGCGACTGAAGATCGATCCCTCGCTGCTCGTCCCGGCCGAGGTCGAAGTGCTCGAGGATCTGATCGTCGCCGCTTTGGCCGACGCCAAGGCCAAGGTCGAAGCGGCCGCCGCCGATCAAATGCGCGAAGTCACCGGCGGCCTGTCGTTGCCGCCCGGCATGAAGCTGCCGTTCTAGCGGGCGGCTCGAACGGCTCCTCGGGTCGCGGTTCGAAGCGAAAATCGCCGGCACGGCGCGTCATGCCCCCTAGGCGAACGTTGCCGCGCGCCCGGGGAAGCGGCATTCTGCCCAACCCATGAACGGTCCCGAGATCGAAACCCTCGTCCGATTGCTCGCCAAGCTGCCCGGTCTCGGGCCGCGCTCGGCGCGCCGGGCGGCCTTGCAGCTTTTGAAGAAGCGCGAGGCGACGCTGCTGCCGTTGATCGACGCGCTGACCGCCGCGGCGGAGGCGGTGAAGACCTGCGGGGTCTGCGGCAATCTCGACACGCGCGATCCTTGCGGCGTCTGCGCGGACGACAAGCGCGACCGGGGTTTGGTCTGCGTCGTCGAAGACGTGGCCGACATGTGGGCGATCGAGCGTACGGCCGGGTACCGCGGCGTCTATCACGTGCTGGGCGGCACGCTGTCGGCGCTCGACGGGCGCGGGCCGCAGGATTTGAACCTCGCCTCGCTGGTCGAACGCTGCGCCGCCGGGCGCGTGCGCGAGGTCGTGCTGGCGCTCAACGCCACGGTCGACGGCCAGACGACCGCGCACTACGTCGCCGACCGGCTGAAGGCGAGCGGGGCGGAGATCACGCGCCTTGCCCACGGCGTGCCGGTGGGAGGCGAACTCGACTATCTGGACGACGGCACGCTGGTCGCAGCCTTGCGCGCGCGGCGCGCGGTCTAGCGGCCGAATCGGGTTAGGCTCGGCCGCATGGACATCGCATTTCTCGCCGCCGGGCTCGCGCTCGGCGCCCTCGTCGTCTTCCTCGCCTTGCGCGCGCGCGCGGGCGAAGCGCTGGCCCGCGCCGAGCGGGCCGAAGCCGAATTGCGCGCCACGCGCGAGCGGCTGGATCAGGCGCTGCGCTTCGAGGAAACCGCCAAGCGCGTGCCCGGGCTCGAAGCCGATCTCGCGCGCGTGCAGGCGGATTCGATCGCGCTGCGCGAGGCGAAGGCGAAGCTCGAAGCCGAACTCGAAGCCTTCGAGGCGGCGAAGGCCCAGCTCTCCGATCATTTCAAGGCGCTCGCCAAGGACGCGTTGGAGGCCGAGCGCGCGCGCGCCGCGGCCGATCAGGAGGCGCGCGAAAAGGCGATCGCCGGGCTCGTCGCCCCGTTGCGCGAAACGCTCGTCAATTTCGACAAGCGCGTCGAGGCGATGGCCAAGGAACGCGCCGAGAAGGACGGTGCCTTCGAAGGCCTCATCCGCGATCTCGGGCGACAGACGAACAGCCTCGCCCACGCGCTCAAAACGCCCCACGTCAAAGGCCGTTGGGGCGAGCGCACGCTGCACAACACGGTCACGCTCGCGGGCATGGCGCAGTATGTGGACTTCGCCGAGCAGGCCAGCGTGGGCGACGGCGCCCGGTTGCGCCCGGACATGGTCGTGCGGATGCCCGCGGGCCGCGTGGTCGTGGTGGACGCGAAGGCGCCCACGGCCGCGTTTCTGGCCGCGGTCGAAGCGCCCGACGATGCCGCCCGGGAGAAGTTTCTCGCCGACCACGCCCGGCAAGTGCGCGACCATTTCAAGCGCCTGTCGGCCAAGGCGTATTGGGAGCAGTTCGGCGACACGCCCGAATTCGTCGTGATGTTCGTGCCGGGCGAATCGTTCTTCTCGGCGGCGGTGCAGGCCGATCCCGCGTTGCTCGACGACGCGGCCAACGACCGCGTGCTGATCGCCACGCCGACGACGCTCATCTCGCTGCTGTGGGCAGTCGAACGCGGCTGGCGGCAGGAAAAACTGGCCGAGAACGCGCGCGCGATCTCCGACCAGGGGCGCGAGCTGTTCAAGCGGATGAGCGATCTCGCCGGGCACGTCGCGGGCGTGGGCGAGGGCTTGAAGAAGGCGGTGGACGCCTACAACCGCTCGATCGGCTCGCTGGAATCGCGCGTCTTCCCGGCGGCGCGCAAGCTCAAGGAATTGGGTGCCGGCCCAGACGATGCGGAATTCCGCGACCTCCAGCCGCTCGATACCGCGATCCGCGACGTGACCAAGCCCGAATTGCTCGGGCCGCCGAACTGATCAGCCCTTCCAGGCGGGATCGAGGAACGCCTGGAACTCGAGCCGGTAGCCGTTCGGATCGAGCAGGAAGAAGGCGTGCACGTTGAACGCCTCCGAACGGAAGGGCGCGCTTTCCGGGACTGCGCCGCGCGCGACAAGGGCCGCGTGGCGCGCATCGACCGCTTCGGGCGTCGGCAAAACGAACGTGAAGACGACGCCCTTGGGTTCGACCCACCGCCCGGGCCGTACTTGGCAAACCCCGAGGAAGGCGTGCGGCGCCGTGCGGAAGATGCGGCACAGACCTTGGTCGAGCACCATCTCCAGCCCCAGCACGCCGGCGTAGAACTCGGCCGTGCGCGGCAGTTCGTTCGTGTAGATCCACGTCACTTGGCCGTCGGCGAGCATGTCAGACCCTCCGGTGGAGCGCGCGTTCGCCCGCCAGCAGGATCGCGTTGGCGGTGCCGGCGAAGATGAAAAGCAGCAACGTGACGGCCATCATCGTCTTGGTGTCGGCGAGGCCGATGGCGTTGACGATCATGAAGCCGAGCCCGCGTTGGCTCGCGAACATCTCGCCCAGCAGCGTGCCCAGCAAGGTCAGCGAAAAACCAAGGCGCAAGCCGGTGGCGATTTCGGGCAACGCCGCCGGGATCAGCACGCGCCGCGCCGCATCGAGCGGGGTCAGGCGCAATGTGCGGCCGACCTTGATGTAGACGGGCCGGATGTTGCGCACCGAATTCATCGCGAACAGCGCGACCGGGGCGATGCCGTGGATGGCGCCGAACGCGACCTTGGAGGAGATGCCGAGCCCGAAGATCAGCAGGACGAGCGGATAAAGGGTGACTTTGGGCAGCGAGTAGAGCGCGACGACGATGGGCTCGGCCACCTCGCCCGCGAAGCGATGGGCCCCCAGCCAGACGCCGAGGCCGATTCCGCCGATCCATGCGATCGCGAGCGCGTAGCCGAAGGCCTTGATCGATTCCGCCAGATGCAGCCAGAAGCGCGGCCGTTCGAACTGCGCGATCAGATGCAGCGTCGTGTCGTAGGGCGAGGAGATCGCCACATCGCCCGCGTACCAATTGAGCGCCTGCCACAGCCCGATCAGCACCGCGATCAGCATCGCGACGTCGAGGGCCTTACTCATCGTCCGGTGCGGCGCTTCATCAGCCGCTTCTCCCATTCGTAAAGGCCCAGATTGATCGCCCCGACCAGCGCGACCACGAACAGCATCAGCGCGTACATGGTCCGATTGTCGAAGTTGTTGTAGGCGTAGGCGATCGAATAGCCCAGTCCCGACGTCGCCATGATGAACTCGCTGGCGATCGTGCCGATGAAGGCATAGGCGATCGCAAGCTTGATGCCGGTGAACAGGTTGGGCGCGGCCGCGGGCAACTTCACGTTCCAGGCGGCGTCCGCCCACGACAGCCTGTGCACGCGCGCGACCTTGGCGAGCACGCGCGGGATCCGGTCGAGGCCGTTGAGCGTGTTCACGATCATCGCCACGACCGCGAACAGATAGGCGATCGCGATGACCGGCAGTTTGGAGAGGCCGAAGATCGCGATCATCACCGGATAGAAGACGAAGAACGGCACCGCGTAGTAGGTCGCGAAGAAGGGATCGAGCGCGCGGCGCAGGCGCGGCAGCGCGTGGATGCCGATGCCGGCCAGGAAGCCGGTCGAAACCGCGAGTGCGAACGCGGTCAGCACCGACAGAAGCGTGAAGGCGATGTCGTCGACGAGCTGGCCTTCGGCGACGATGCCGGCCAGGCGCGCGAGCATGGCGCTGGGCGGAATGAGGATCGTGTGGGAGATGGCGCCCGTGCGCGTGGCAAGTTCGAGGGCGAGCGCGAAACCCGCCAGCAGGCCCAGCCGCCAGGCGCCCGCGCGGGTCATGCGTGGCCCATCGCCTTCAACGACTCGCCGCGCAAATTCGACCACAGCCGCGCGGTGACCGCGCCGAACGCGGGATCCGCGACGATGCGGCTGTCGCGATCCCGGGGCCAGCCCGTTTCGACCAAATCGATGAAGCGGCCGGGGCGGCTGCTCATCACGCCCACGCGCGTGGACAGCATCGCGGCTTCGTCGAGCGCATGGGTGATCAGCAGCACGGTGGCCCCCGTCTCGCGCCACAAGCGCAGCAATTCGTCGCCCATCAGCAGGCGCGTCTGCTGGTCGAGCGCGCCGAACGGCTCGTCGAGCAGGATCAGGCGCGGGCGCAAGACCAGCGTGCGCGCGATGCACACGCGTTGGCGCATGCCGCCCGAAAGCTGCGCGGGGAAGGCTTTGTGGAAATCCTTGAGCCCCATGAAGGCGAGCGCGTCGCGCACGCGGGTTTCGATTTCCGCCCCGGACAACGCCGTGCGTTTCAGGCCGAAGGCGACGTTGTCCCACACGGTCAACCAGGGAAAGCTCGAATCCTCCTGGAAGACCACGCCCACGCCTTCGGGCGTTTCGGCGCCGATCGGCTTGTCCTCGAACGCGGCGGCGCCTTGCGTGGGCGTTTGCAGCCCCGCCAGGACCTCGAGCAGGGTCGATTTCCCGCATCCCGACGGTCCGACGACCGAGAAGAACTCGCCGCGCGCGAGATCGAGATCGACGGGGCCGAGCGCATGGACGTCGCCGTGTCCGGCGGACCCGGGGAACACCCGGGTCACGCCGGCGAGACGCGCGTGGATTTGGCTCAAGCCGCGACCTTCAAATCGTCGGGCAGGAAGGAATTGTCGACCAGCCGCGTCCAATCGGGGTTGCCCTGCAACTCGCCCACGACCTGAAGGCCGCGCGCGAAACGGTTCATCGCTTCGAATTCGAAGCGGCCCGGGCTCCAGTACTGGATCTCGGTCATGTTGCGCACCGCGCGCACGGCGACGGCGTCGGGCAGGTTGTCGTAGTGCTTGGCCATGATCGCACCGGCCGCGTCGGGATTGGCGAGCGTCCAATCCACTCCCAAACGGCGCCCTTGGACGATGGCGCGCAGCTTGTTGGGCTCGCGGCGGATGAACTCGGTCGTGGCGATGCCGACCGTTTGGGCCATCGGAGGCAGGATGTCCTTGGTGAAGAAGACGGGCCGGTAGCGCGCCTGGCGTGCGGACCAGATCGGATCGAGGATCGAGGCCGCTTGCACGGCGCCGCCCTCGAGTGCCGTCAGGCCCGCGCCGATCGACCCCAAAGCCGGCCGTTCGATGGCGTCGAGCGGAATGTTCGAGGC
>JADCGK010000129.1 GCA_020249045.1 Azospirillum sp.
ATCGGAAATCGCAGACCAACAAGTCAATCCAACCAACGCCGAGCCAGGAAACCGCCCCATGACCCTGATGAAACCCCGCACCCCCGGCACGATCGAAGACGCGCTGGCGCGCATCGCGGGGCGCTTGGGCTTCGATCGCGCCGGCCGCGACGTGCTGGGCCACGCCTCAGGCTCGCGGCTGCGTCAATGCGCCGATCCTGAACAAGACACCGCCCACATCAGCGTGCGCGACGCGATCAAGCTCGATCACACCTACGTCGCCGAAACCGGCGAAGCGCCGCCGATCCTGACCGCCTATGCCGAGCGCCTGGCCGAGCTTTCGACCGACGCCCCGGCTCACACCGTCAAGACTCCGGCTTCTCGCGTACTGGAGATCGTCGGCGAAGTCGGCGAGTTGTCCGCCGATGTGGAGAAGGTGTTCGGCGACGGGCGCATGACGCCGGTCGAGCACGCAAAGCTCGACAAGGACATCAAAGACGCCATGAGGGCGCTTGGGAAGCTCGAGCGCGATCTGCGTGCGATGCGGAGCAAGGCGTGAACGTGGGCGGCGTGCGCGACATCGGACCGCGAGCGCAGATCGCGTGGACCGAAGCCATGATGGCCGACCTCGCTCGCCAGTGGGGCGAGGGCTTGTCGTCGGCCGAAATCGCCGCGCGCCTGACCCGCAGCTACGGCGCCCGCGTCAGCAAGAACGCGGTCACCTGCAAAGCCCATCGCCTGGGCCTGTCTTCGCGGCCGTCGCCTATCCGGCACCGGCCGCGCCACCTGTTGCCGCCGGGCGACGCCCGCGGCCCCGAAGTTCCGGCGCGCGGCCCCCGCCAAACGCCGGGACAGCGACAAGGATTGTCGCGACTTGAAACGGTTCCGTCGACCAAGGTCGGCTCGGATCGTTTCTTGGGCGTTTCCTCCCTAGCCTCGGCCCCGGTCGTCGCCGTCAATGGCGGCGCCGGGGTCCCTTTCGGAGAGCTTCGCCACGATGCTTGCCGCTGGCCGCTGTGGGGAGACGAGCGCCCGGCCGAGTTCAAGTTTTGCGGCTGTGCGGTTGTGCCGGGGCGCCCTTACTGCGCCGGGCACGACGCGCGCGGCCACGCCAAACCCAAAGCCTCGAAGCCCGAATCCGAAACCCAGCCCGCGCTCTAACCTGAAAAGGAACCCGATCATGGCTCGCAAGCTCACCGCCGCCGGCCCGAAGGACCAAGCCGCCGCGCCCGCCACCGGCAAGAAAGGCCGCAAGGCGAAGGCCGTCGAGGCGCCGCAAATTTACACCGAGCAGCAGAAGCGCGAGGCGCTGGAATTCCTCGAAGCCAAGCACGCCGATCTCGAAGCCGCGAAGGCGACGCTCACGCGCGCGAACGGCTCGTACCGCAAGCAGCTGAAGGAAGCGGCGAAGGTTCTGGGCAAGGAGACCGCCGATCTGGTTTGGCTGATGTCGGCCAAGAAGCGCGAGCCCGAGGACATCGACCGCGAAACCCGCCGCCGCAACGAGCTCGCGCGCTTCGCCGGTCTCAAGCTCGGCACGCAGCTCGGACTTTTCGAGGCCGACGGCGGCGAGAAGCGGTCGATCGGCGATCAGGTGGAGCGCGATGTACACGCGGCCAGAGGCGGAGCAGGGAAGGCGGGCGACGCCGAATCCATCGCGCGCGCCAAGCAGCAAGGCACGGCCGACGGCGGCTCGGGCAAGGGCTATCAGAACTTCTACGAGGACGGCAGCCCCGAGTTCCTGGCCTACAAGGGAAGCTTCGAGGCGGCTGTCGCGCAGATCGCCGGCGGCATGAAGCCCGACGACGACATGCCCGAGATACCGCCCATGCTGCGCCGCGGGGCGCGGCCGGTCGCCAAGGCCGAAGCGCACTGAGGCGCACGTGCCGATCCTCGCTCTCGATCTTGCCACGCGAACCGGCTGGGCCTGCGACGGCCCGGCCGACGCGCGCGGGCAGGCGCGACCGCTCGCCGGTTCGTTCGATCTACGGGGCAGCGAGTACGGGGACCGGTATGTGGATCTGCGCGATCGCATCCGCGACATGATCGCCGTGCATCAGCCGACCGTCGGCGTGTTCGAGGCCCCGCTGCCGTTTGCCGGCGGGTCAAACTTCGCGGGCGCCATGGCCACCTCGCAGACCGTGCGCCTGCTGCTCGGTTTTGCCGCCATCGCCGAAGAGGTCATGAGCCGCGCGGGTCTGCAGGTGTTCGAAGTCAACGTGCAGCAGGTGCGCAAGCATTTCTGCGGCGATCCGCGCGCCAAAAAAGACGACGTCATGCGCGTGTGCCGCACGCTGGGTTGGGCCGTTGCCGATCACAACGCCGCCGACGCCATGGCCGCCTGGGACTTCGCGCGCGCGGGCCTGCGTATGGGCGCCGTCGCACCCAATCGGCCGATCTTGGCGGAGGTGCGGCGATGACCGGCTTGCCTCTGTTCGATCACGCCTTGGCGCGCCTGCAGCGCGCGGCGCGCTCGCGCCCTTGCGCCGATCGCGGGGCGGCCGCCAAGCGGCTGCGCCGGTTTGTGCACGCGCTTTTACGGGCGGAGGTGCGGTCGCCATGAGCCAGAACCGCTCTCACGCCGTTATGGCGCAGCGCCATGAGGCGCGCGACAGCGTCGACGACTTCCCGACGCCACCGTGGGCAACCCGCGCGCTCATGGAGCACGCGGTTATTGGCCAAGGTTTTCGACGCGATACGCTCAGCGAAATGACCTGCTGGGAGCCGGCCTGCGGGCGTGGATACATGGCGGGAGTGCTCGTCGACTACTTCGACTCGGTCCGAGTGTCCGACATCGTTCGATACACTGAAAACGACCCACTCGATTTCCTTGCGCCGTCGCGCGCCAAGGTCGACTGGATCATTACAAATCCGCCGTTTCGGCTTGGGTTGGAGTTCGCACTCACAGCGTTAGAGCGGGCCAAGGTCGGCGTTGCAATCTTTGCGCGATCGAACTGGGGCGAGGGCGTTGAGCGCTACCGGCGTCTGTTTGGCGTCCACAAGCCCGCGATCGTTGCGCAGTTCGTCGAGCGCGTGCCCCTCGTCAAGGGGCGGGTCGACCAGAAAGCAAGCACGGCCACCTCTTACAGCTGGTTCGTTTGGCACGTCGATGGGCGCTGGCATTTCGACACGCGGCACGTCTGGATACCCCCTTGCCGGAAGCTTTTGGAGCGGGAAGGGGACTACACTCGATGAACGCCCTCACCCCCACACCGACGGCCGTCGACACGCGTCCGCCGCCGCACAATTTCGAGATGGAGATGGGCCTGATCGCGGCCCTGATGGCGAGCAATCGCGCTTACGACCGCATCGCCGACATCACGTCGACGACGCATTTCGCCGATGCGCGCCACGGCCGGATCTTCGAAGCCATCGCCAAGCTGATCGAGCGCGGCCAGCAGGCGAATGCAGCCACGCTCCGCGCCTACTTCCAGAACGACGCGGACCTCGCGGACATCGGCGGCGTTGCATATCTCGCCAAGCTGCAGGCGAGCGCCGTGACGATCGTCAACGTCAAGGATTACGCCGAAACGCTCCGGGATCTTTGGATGAGGCGCGAGCTTCTCGGTCTGGCCGAGGATGTGCGCCAGGAAGCGCATCGCTTCGAGATCGGCCATCGCGCGGACGCGGTCGTCGAGGAGGTCGAGCAGGCCTTGCACGATCTGGTCGAGCGCGGGGATGCGCGCGGCGGACCCGTGGCTCTGGCGGCGGCGTGCGACCAGGCCATGAACCGCGCGGAGGCGGCGTCCAAAGGCGAGTTCCAGGGGCTGCGCACGGGCCTTGCGGCGCTCGACGAAAAGCTCGGCGGGTTGGAGCCGGGAACGCTCACCGTGCTCGGCGGGCGCCCCAGCATGGGCAAGACCGCCGCCGGCGTGGTCATGGCCTTGCACGCCGCGCGCAACGGCGCTGGCGTGGCGTTCTTCTCCCTCGAAATGCCCGCCGCCCAGATCGCGCGCCGAGCCCAATGCCAGATCGCGGGCGTGCCGCTCGAAGCGATGCGCGCCGGCCGCCTGGGCCCCGAGGCTTGGAGCGCTTTGCAGGCCGCGCGCGAAAGCTTTGCCCAGTTGCCCTTCGCCATCGACGACCGGCCCGCGCTGTCGCTCGGGCAGATCGCCGCGACGGCGCGGCGGCTCAAGCGCAAAAAG
>JADCGK010000013.1 GCA_020249045.1 Azospirillum sp.
ACACCGCGCCATCGATGGGATGCGAGCGCAGAAGCTCCTCGGTCTCCATCGCCAGGAAGTTGCGGTACATCATCGTCGTGGGTTTGACGATCACCTCGCCCAGCGACAACGCGGGCAGTTCGACCGGAAACCCGCCGGCTTGCCAAACGCCGCGCTTCACCGCCTCGGCCCGGTCGCGCAAATGGATGTGGCAGGGCGACAATTCGCTCCACGTATTCACGACCGCGACGACCGGCTTGCCCATGAAGTCCTGCCGGCGGAATCCCATTTGCTGCGTGCGCTGGCGATGGGCGAAGGCGCGCATGTCCGTCGCCATGTACCAGCGCCGGCTGCGCAACGAATCGCCGTTGGAATCGTCACCCGCCATCGTTCCACTCCCCGCGCGGCCGGCACTTTTTTGGGCCGGAGTTACGCCGCTGGCAATGAATGTTAGCGATACCACGGCGGAAATCCACTAAATTTTTCTAGATTATCGGCATTGACAGCCCCTTACCTGCGTGGGATGTTAGCGCTATCTAATAAAGAGCGATCGCATCGTCGGTCGCCCAGGGGAGGAGCGGGAAGCCCGTGTCCGACGTCGTTCTGACGAAAGTCGTGAAGGCCTATGGCGCGACCGCCGTGATCCACGGCGTCGATCTGCACATCAAGTCGGGCGAGTTCTGCGTTTTCGTCGGCCCCTCGGGCTGCGGCAAATCGACGTTGTTGCGGATGATCGCGGGCCTGGAAGGCATCACCGACGGCGAAATCCGGATCGGCGACAAGGTCGTCAACGATCTGCCGCCGCGCGAGCGCGACATCGCGATGGTGTTCCAGGACTACGCGCTTTACCCGCACAAGACCGTGTTCGAGAACATGGCCTTCGGCCTGCGCCTGCGCAAACGGCCGGAGAACGAGATCCAGCAGCGCGTCAAGGAAGCCGCGGCGATTTTGCGCATCGAGCATCTACTCGACCGCAAGCCGGGGCAATTGTCCGGCGGCCAGCGCCAGCGCGTGGCGATGGGCCGGGCCATCGTGCGCAACCCGAAGGCCTTCCTGTTCGACGAGCCGCTGTCCAATCTCGACGCGCTTCTGCGCTCGGAAATGCGGGTGGAGATCAACAAGCTCCACAAGCGGCTCAAGAACACCGTGATCTACGTCACGCACGATCAGGTCGAGGCCATGACGCTCGCCGACAAGATCGTCGTGCTCTCGGCGGGCCACATCATCCAGGTCGGCCCGCCCGACGAGATCTACAACCGGCCGGCCCATAAATTCGTCGCCGGCTTCACCGGCTCGCCGCCGATGAACTTCCTCGACTGCACCATCGCCGACGGCGGCGGCGCGATCGAACTCGCGGGCGGCGTGAAGCTCGCGGTCCCCGAGGCGCGCCGCGCGACGTGCGCCGCGCAAGCGGGCAAAAAGCTGACCTTCGGCATCCGGCCCGAAAACGTTCTCGCCAACCCCGCCCCGGCCGCCGACGTCGCGGCCGTCGCCGCGCAAGTGCAACTCACCGAACCGCTGGGCGCGGAAACGCTGGGCCTGTTGCGCGTTGGCGACGGCGAACTCACCGGTCGCTTCTCGCCCGAAGCGGGTTTGCGCGCGGGCGCCCCCCTCGCGGCCGGCTTCGAAATGCGCAAATTCCATCTGTTCGATCCCGAGTCCGGCGCCGCGATCCGCGGGGCCGGCTGGTGAACCCGAAGACGATCCAACGAACGAAACCAGGGAGGAAGACCACGATGACGAAATTCCGCGCCTTGTTCGCCTCGGCCGCTTTGGCCTTGCCGCTGGCGCTCGCCGCCCCGCCCGCGGACGCCCAGCAGACGACGCTGCGCGTGTTCGTCGGCGGCCAGCAGCGCCCCGACGTGATGCGCCAGATCCTGGACCTGTTCCAGCAGCGCAATCCCGGCATGCGCGTCGACGTCGAGGTGGGCGGCGCCACCTCCGACCAGCAGCAGCAATACCTGAACACGGTGCTGACGAGCCGCGATTCGGTCATCGACGTGATGCTGATCGACGTGATCCGCCCCGCGCAATTCGCGGCCGCCGGCTGGGCCGAACCGCTCGATTCGTACCTCGGCGCCGAGCGCGACGCGGTCATGGGCCGCTATCTGCCCGCCTATCGCGAGGCCAACATCGTGGGCGGCCGTGTGATCGCGCTGCCCTATTTCGCCGACGCCCAGTTCCTCTACTACCGCACCGATCTGCTGCAGAAGTACAATCTGCAACCGCCGCGCACCTGGGACGAGCTGATGTCGCACGCCCGCACGGTCATGCAGGGCGAGAACAACCCCAACCTGCGCGGCTTCTCGACGGCGGGCGCGCCGATCGAAGGCACGGTCTGCACCATGCTGGTGCCGATGTGGGGTGCGGGCGGCCAATTCCTGAACGCCCAGGGCCGGCCCAACGTCAACTCGCCGGAGATCCGCCGCTCCTTCCAGCTGTGGAGCGACATGAAGGCGCAGAACGTGACGCCGCCCAACCTCGCGGAAATTCCGACCGACCGCATCCGCGTGGACTTCCAGGCCGGCAACCTGCTGTTCGCCATGCAGTGGGGCTACGCCTGGAACCGCTTCCAAAACGATGCGGACAGCCAAGTGAAGGACAAAACGCGCGTGGCGCCGTTGCCGGCCTTCGCGGGCAACCAACCCGCCACCTGCATCGGCGGCTGGCAGGTCGCCGTGTCGGCCTTCTCGCGCAACAAAGCGCAGGCCGTGCAACTCGTGCGCTTCCTCTCCTCGCCGGAAGTCTCGAAGATGCAGGCGATCCTCGCCTCGCATCTGCCGGTGTTCCCCGAGGTCTACTCGGATCCGGACGTGCTGCGCGCCAATCCGTGGTTCGAATTCGCGCGCAATTCGGTCGTGACCGCCCGGTCGCGTCCGGTGTCGCCCGACTATCCGGAGATCTCGGAAATCCTGCGCACCAACATGAACGCCTTCCTGGCCGGCACGCGCACCGCCGACCAGGCGATCGCGGACATGAACTCGCGCCTCGCGCGGGTCTATCGCTGACGACGACGGGGGCGGGTCCGAAAACCCGCCCCCTCCTTTCTTGCGCGCGACGATGGGGGCTTCCGTGACCGCAACGACCGGCGCCAAACGCTACAAGCTCAGCAAGCTGGAGAAATCCGAGCGTCTGCTGGGTATCGCGCTGCTGACGCCCGCGGCCTTGCTGCTGCTGGCGGTGGTCGTCTATCCGATCGTCGAGCTGCTTATCAACTCGCTCTACTCCTACCGCCTCACCCGCCCCGGCTATCGCTTCATCGGGCTGGAGAACTACGCCTACGCGTTGTTCGAGGACGATCGCTTCTGGCACGCGACGCTCAACACCGTCATCTTCGCCGTCGTGACCGTGCCGGGCGCGCTGGTCGTCGGGCTCGGCCTCGCACTGCTCGCCAACCAGCCTTTCAAGGTCAAATGGCCGGTGCGCCTCGGTCTGTTGCTGCCCTGGGCGCTGCCGCTGGTGTTCGCGGGCCTGATCTTCCGCTGGTTCTTCGAATACCGTTCCGGCATCGTCAACGCCGCGTTCGAGTTCGTCGGCTTGCCGCCGCAGAATTGGATCACCGATCCCAACCTCGCCTTCTTCGCGGTGTGCGTGGCGATCGTCTGGAAATCCTCGTCGTTCATGGCGTTGATCCTGCTGGCGGGGCTGCAGACGATCCCGAAGTCGCTGTACGAGGCCGCCGAGGTCGACGGTGCGTCGAAATTCCAGCAATTCGTCGAGATCACGCTGCCGATGCTCAAGCCCGCGATCGTCGTGGCGTTGATCTTCCGCACCATCACCGCGATCCAGACCTTCGACATCCCCTATGCGATGACGAATGGCGGCCCGGGCAACGCCACCGAAACGATGGCGATGTACATCCACAAGACCACGATCGACTTCCTCGATCTGGGCTACGGTTCGGCGCTGGCGGCGATCATGTTCGTGGTTTCGGCGATCGCCACGTCGGTCTATCTGCGCCATACGCGGCGCGATACGGGAAGGAACTAGGCCATGATCGCCAATCTGGGCAAGCGCAAGACCACGATGCTGGCCGGCGCCATCGTCGCCATCAACGGCTTCTTCCCGGCGCTGTGGATCTTCTTCACCTCGCTGAAGACGGAAACCGAATTGCTGCGCTATCCGATCACGATCGTGCCCGAGGACCCGACGCTGCAGAACTACACGCGCGTCTTCGTCGACCAGCCGATCCTGCTGTTCATGTGGAACAGCGTGGTCGTCGCCTCGCTCTCGACGCTGCTGTGCATCTTCGTCTCGGCCCTCGCCGCCTACGCCATCGTGCGCTTGCGCATCCCGGGACGGAACATCGTGCTGTCGCTGCTGCTGGCCGTATCGATGTTCCCGTTGATCTCGCTGATGGTGCCGCTGTTCCAGACCATGCGCACGCTGGGCTGGCTGAACACCTATCCCGCGCTGATCTTCCCGTACGCGGTGCTGTCGATGCCCGTCTGCACGCTTGTGATGGCGAGCTTCTTCCAGGACATCCCCGCCGATCTGGAGAACGCCGCGATGATCGACGGCTGCTCGCGCCTGGGCGCGTTGTGGCACGTCGTGGTCCCGCTGGCGGCACCGGGCGTGTTCACCGCCGCGATCCTCGCCTTCGTCAACGCGTGGGACGAGTTCCTGCTGGCGCTGACGCTGTCGAGCCGCGTGGCGAGCCGCACGCTGCCCGTGGGAATCACGCTCTATCAGGGCGAGTTCGCCTTCCCCTGGCCGATCATTTCGGCCGCCCTCGTCGTCGCGATCGTGCCGATCTGCGTCCTGATCGCGATTTTCCAAGAACGCGTCGTCTCCGGCCTCACGGCGGGCGGCGTAAAAGGCTAAGTCCGTAAGGCACCGATGACACCCGATTTCACGAAATTCGTCCGCGCGGAGACGCTGAAACCCGCCGCGCACGGCCCGCACGACCTGGCGTTCGATACCGAGATCGGCCGCCTTGCGGTCGCCAAGAAGGGCGGCGATTGGCGCCTGACCTGGGGTACGCGCACGCGGCCCGATTACGATCTGATCGACGCGGCCGGGTTCGCGGCACCCGCGGCGGTCGAGATCGCCCCCGGCCATTGGCGGTTCGGCGACGCGAACGAATGGCTGGAATTGACGTCGAACCCCGTGCGCGTGCGCATGGGCCGAAAGGACTGGCTCGACGATCCGCTGACCTCGCCCACGGACGAGCATTTCCGCGGCTGGACGCGTTTGCCCTGTTTCGCGCGCGGGCCCGAGGGATGGCTCGCGTCCTTCGCGTTGGAATCGGGCGAGCCGGTCTACGGGCTGGGCGAGAAGTTCGGGCCGCTCGACAAGCGCGGCCAACTCGTGACCAACCGGATCGAGGACGCGCTCGGCGTCAACACCGAACTGTCCTACAAATCCATTCCCTTCGCCTGGGGGCTGAAGCCCGGCGGCGGATGCTGGGGCGCGTTGGTCGCCACGTCGCATCACGTCCATCACGCCGTCGGCTACGGCCAGTGGTCCCACCGGACCTATTCGATCCTGGGCGAGGACGAAATCCTCGATCTGTTCCTGTTCGCCGGGCCCGATCCCGCGCATGTCCTTGCGCGCTGCGGCGAGATCACCGGCCGGCCCGTGTGCCCGCCGTTGTGGTCGTTCGGCGTGTGGCTGTCGCGCGCCTATTATCGGACGGAGGCGGAAATCCTCGCCGCCGCGGACGAATGCCGCGCGGAGGGCTTTCCCGCCGACGTCATCACCTTCGACGGCCGCGCGTGGATGGAAGTGCGCACGCGCGCCACGCTCGATTTCGATCCCGCCCGCTATCCCGATCCGAAGGCCACGATCGGCAAGCTCAAGGCCAAGAACTTCAAGATCTGCTGCTGGGAATACCCGCTGATCTCGATCCACAACCCGATTTACGCGGAGCTGGAGAAGAAAGGCTATTTCCTGCGCGAGCCCGACGGAAGCCCGCACGTCTTCCACTGGGACACCGCCCCGGGGACATCGCCCTTCGGCAACGTTCTGACGCCCTTGCCGCCGTCCGGCATTCTCGACTTCACCAATCCCGAAGCGGCGGCATGGTGGAAGACGCGCCACGACCGGCTGTTCGACGTCGGCGTGGACACGCTCAAGACCGATTTCGGCGAGCAGGTGATGGATCACGTCGTTGCCGCCAACGGCGATACCGGCCGCCGGCTGCACAACGTCTATCCCCGCCTCTACAACCAAGCGGTCTACGAAGCCTGCCGCGCGCGCTACGGCGAGGATGCCGTTTTGTGGGGCCGCGACGGCTGGATCGGCGCGCAGAAATTCCCCATCCAATGGGGCGGAGACCCGCAGACCGACTGGGAGGGGCTTGCCGCCTCGATCCGTGGTGCGCTGTGCTACGGCCTATCGGGCGTGCCGTTCTATTCCAGCGACGTGGGCGGGTTCTACGGCTCCAAACAACCCGACCCCGAGCTTTACCTGCGTTGGGTGGGCGCTTCGATTTTCGGGTCGCATTTCCGCTTCCACGGCATCGGCGTGCGCGAACCCTGGGCGTTGGGCGACGCGGTCAAGCGGCACGCGCGCGCGTGGATGACGTTGCGCTACCGGCTGCTGCCCTATCTGTGGGCGTGCGCGCGCGACGCGGTGCGCACGCAATTGCCGGTGATGCGCGCGATGGCGCTGGCCTTCCCGAAGGACCGCGCGGCGCGCGCCTTCGAAGAGCAATTCATGTGCGGCCCGTCGCTGCTGGTCTGCCCGATCCTGAAGCCGG
Source organism: Azospirillum sp. (assembly GCA_020249045.1). Lineage (GTDB taxonomy): Bacteria > Pseudomonadota > Alphaproteobacteria > CACIAM-22H2 > CACIAM-22H2 > Tagaea. The sequence continues at coordinate 6,683 of JADCGK010000013.1, forward strand.
GCGACGCGGTCGACGTCTGGCTGCCCGAGGGCGTCTGGTACGATTTCTGGACCGGCGAGAAGCTAGCCGGTGGCCGCCAGATGCGCGCGGCCAACGTGCCGCTGGACCGGTTGCCGGTCTATGTCCGCGGCGGCCATGCGATCGCCTTGGGCCGTGCGGTCATGCACACGGGCGAAATCGATCGCAACGATCCGATCGAAGAGATCGCGTTCTACGGCGAACCCACGATCACGCCGCTGGCCGGCGACGGCGCGCTGACGCTCGACGTCGAACGGGGCCGCCCGATCCTGTCGGGCGCCCCGCGCGCCAAACTCGTCGGTTACGGCTGCACGCCGCGCCGCGAAGCGGGCCGGATCGTGTTCGGTTGAAACCGCCAACGAAAAACCCCCGCCGGTCGCCCGGCGGGGGTTCGACGTCGGCCGTCCTCGGGACGGTCAGTTCTTGGTCTTGTCGACCAGCTTGTTCTTGGCGATCCACGGCATCATCGCGCGCAGCTTTTCGCCGACCTGCTCGATGCCGTGTTCGGCGGCACGCCGGCGCATCGCCTTGAACGAAGCCTGGCCGGCCGCGTTCTCGAGCACCCAATCGCGCGCGAAGCGGCCCGACTGGATGTCGTCGAGGATGCGCTTCATCTCCTTCTTCGTCTCTTCGGTGATGACGCGGGGGCCCCGCGTGTAATCGCCGTACTCGGCCGTGTTGGAGATCGAGTAGCGCATGTTCGCCATGCCGCCCTCGTACATCAGGTCGACGATCAGCTTCACCTCGTGCAGGCACTCGAAATACGCCATCTCCGGCGCGTAGCCCGCTTCGGTGAGGGTTTCGTAGCCCGCCAGGATCAGCGCGCAAAGACCGCCGCACAGCACGGCCTGCTCGCCGAACAGGTCGGTCTCGCATTCCTCCTTGAACGTCGTCTCGATCGTGCCCGCGCGGCCGCCGCCGATGGCCGAGGCGTAGGACAAGGCGATCTCGAGCGCGTTGCCCGAGGCGTTCTGGTGCACGGCCACGAGGCACGGCACGCCGCCGCCCTTCTGGTACTCCGAACGCACCGTGTGGCCGGGGCCCTTGGGGGCGATCATGAACACGTCCAGATCGGCGCGCGGCTCGATCAGCTTGAAGTGCACGTTCAGGCCGTGCGCGAAGGCGATCGCCGCCCCCTTCTTCATGTTGTCCTTGAGCTCTTCGTTCCAGATTTTGGCCTGCAGCTCGTCGGGCGTGACCATCATCATCACGTCGGCCCACTTGGCGGCCTCGGACGGGGTCATGACCTTGAAGTTGGCGCCCTCGGCCTTCTTGATCGTCGGCGAGCCCGCGCGAAGTGCAATCACCACGTCCTTGACGCCCGAATCGCGCATGTTCAGCGCGTGGGCGTGGCCCTGGCTGCCGTAGCCGACGACGGCCACCTTCTTGCCTTTGATCAGATTAACGTCGGCGTCGCGATCGTAGTAAACGCGCATTTTCTTTTTCTCCCTTTGGAAGCTTTCACATCCCGCGTTCGCCGCGGGCGATGGCCACGACGCCGGTGCGGCTGACTTCCGCCAGCCCCAGCGGTTTCATCAGGCCGACGAAGGCGTCGATCTTCTCGCCCGAGCCGGTGATTTCGAAGGTGAAGGATTCGATCGTCGAATCGATCGGCTTCGCCCGGAAAATGTCGGCGATGCGCAAGGATTCGACGCGCTTTTCGCCGGTCGACACGACCTTGACCAGCGCCAGTTCCCGTTCGACATGCGGGCCTTCCATCGTCAGGTCCGAGACCTTGTGGACGGGCACCAGCCTGTCGAGCTGCGCCTTGATCTGCTCGATGACCATCGGCGTGCCGCGCGTGACGATGGTGATGCGGCTGCGATGGCCCTCGGCGTCCGTTTCGGCGACGGTCAGGCTTTCGATGTTGTAGCCGCGGCCGGAAAACAGGCCGACCACGCGGGCGAGGATGCCGGGTTCGTTATCCACGAGCACGGCGATGGTGTGGCGTTCGATGGGCGCTTGGGCGGGCATGGCTGACTCGTCGGCGGAAGGATCGGGATCGGGGTTCGGGTCGGGGACGCGAGAGGCGCCTCAGACCAGAACCATGCCTTCCTCGGAGATCGGCCCCGTCCCGCCCGGCTTTTCGCCGCCGCCGGGCTTGTCGTTGGGCCCGAGGATCATTTCGTTGTGCGCGGCACCCGACGGGATCATCGGGAAGCAATTTTCCTTCTGATCGACGGCCATGTCGACCACGACCGGCCGCTTGACGGCGATCATTTCGCGGATCACGTCGTCGACCTCGGAGACCTTGGTCGCGCGCAGGCCCACGCAGCCGAACGCCTCGGCCAGCTTCACGAAGTCGGGCAGCGAGTCCATGTAGCTTTCCGAATAGCGCGAGCCGTGCAGCAGCTCCTGCCACTGGCGGACCATGCCCATGTACTGGTTGTTCAGGATGAAGGTCTTCACCGGCAACCGGTACTGCACGATCGTCGACAGCTCCTGGATGTTCATCAGGATCGAGGCTTCGCCCGCGACATCGACCACCAGCGCGTCGGGATGCGCCATCTGCACGCCCATCGCCGCGGGCAGGCCATAGCCCATCGTTCCCAAGCCGCCCGAGGTCATCCAGCGGTTCGGCTTCTGGAACTTCAGGAACTGCGCGGCCCACATCTGATGCTGGCCGACCTCGGTCGTGATGAACACGTCGTCGCGATGCGCGGTCAGGGCCTGCAGGCGTTCGAGCGCGTATTGCGGCTTGATGATCGCGTCCGACTTGCGATAGGCGAGGCAATCGCGCTTGCGCCAGGTCTCGATCCGCGCCCACCACGCGGCCAACGCCTTCTTGTCGGGCTTGGCGCCGGCGGCGAGGCGCTTCTCCCACTCGGCGACCATCGCTTCGAGCACGCGGGTGGCGTCGCCCACGATGGGCACATCCACGCGCACGTTCTTGTTGATCGAGGACGGGTCGATGTCGGCGTGGATCTTCTTCGACCCGGGCGAGAATGCGTTCAAGCGGCCGGTGACGCGGTCGTCGAAGCGCGCGCCCAAATTCACCATCACGTCGCAGCCGTGCATGGCGAGATTGGCTTCGTAGGTGCCGTGCATGCCCAGCATGCCCAGGAACAGCGGATCGGATGCGGGCATCGCCCCCAGGCCCATAAGCGTGTTCGTCACCGGAAAGCCGGTCATGTGCGCGAGCTTGATCAGCAATTCCGAGGCGCGCGGACCCGAATTGATCAGGCCGCCGCCGGTGTAGAGGATCGGGCGCTCCGCCTTGATCATCAGATCGACCGCCGCGGCGATCGCCTTGGGATCCGGATCCAAGCGCGGCGCGTACGACACGCGCTTGAACGTCTCGGGGCCCTTGTATTCGCCCTTGGCGAGCAGAATGTCCTTCGGCAGATCGATCACGACCGGACCCGGGCGGCCCGAGCGCGCGACATGGAACGCCTCGTGCACCACTTGCGCGAGCTTGCCGATGTCCTTCACGAGATAATTGTGCTTGGTCGCGGGCCGCGTGATGCCGGTCGTATCGGCTTCCTGGAACGCATCGTTGCCGATCAGATGCGTGGGCACCTGGCCGGTCAGACACACGATCGGAATGGAATCCATCAGCGCGTCGACCAGGCCGGTCACCGCGTTGGTCGCACCGGGTCCCGACGTCACCAGCACCACGCCCACCTTGCCGGTCGAGCGCGCGTAACCTTCGGCCGCGTGCACCGCGCCGCCTTCCTGGCGCACGAGCACGTGTTTGATCGAGTTCTGCTGGAAGATCGCGTCGTAGATCGGCAGGACGGCGCCGCCGGGATAGCCGAAGATGACGTCGACGCCCTGGTCCACCAGCGCTTTGAGGACGATTTCCGCGCCATTCGGCAGCGCGGTGTCCTGAGCAAGCTGGGGGGCGGCGGCGGCGGTCGACATCGGTCTCTCCTCGGTTAAAGATGGGTTGCGGTGCGATAAGGCGGCGGAAATTAGGGGGCGCCCCCCGCCCCGTCAACCCAAATCTCTAATAAACGAACGAATATCGGGAAGGAGACTTTCCGAAAATTGCGCGTCCAGCCGATGCGCCGTCTTCATCTGATTGCGGAACCATGTCGTTTGGCGCTTGGAAAACTGCCGTGTCGAGACCTTCAACGCGTTGATAGCGCTTGGTAAATCGACGATCCCACGAATATGGGCGGCAAGCTCTGGCACGCCCAGGGCGCGCATTGCGGGCAGCGTATCGGGCAGGTTTTGCGCCAGAAGGCCGCGCACTTCGTCGACCGCGCCCGTGGCGATCATGCGATCGACCCGGGTTTCGATCGCGGCGACAAGCGTTGCGCGCGGCGGGGCGAGCAACAGCGTGGGCCAGGACGCGGGCGCCAGCGGCGCGCGCGCCTGGAATGCGGACAACGTCACGCCATGCGCTTCGACCACCTCCCACGCGCGCAGCACGCGTTGGGTGTCGGCCGGCGCCAGCTTCGCCCCGGCGACCGGATCGCGGCGCGCGAGTTCGGCGTGGAAGGCGTCCGCGCCGAGTTCGGCATGGCGCGCGCGCGCGCGGCGTTTGACGTCCTCGGGGATCGGCGGCACCGGTGCGAGGCCTTCGACGATCAGCTTCAGATACATGCCCGTGCCGCCGCACAGGATGGGCAAGCGGCCGGCGGCGTGCGCTTGATCGATCGCCGCGCGCGCGGCCGCGCGCCACATCCCGACCGTGCCGTGCGCGCGCGCCGGCCATTCGCCGTACAAACGATGCGGCACGATGGCTTCCTCCGCCGGCGTGGGGCGCGCGCTCAGCACGCGCAATTCGGCGTAGACCTGCATGGCGTCGGCGTTGATCACCGTGCCGTCGAACTCGCGCGCGATCGCGAGCGCCAGCGCCGACTTGCCCGACGCGGTCGGCCCCGCGACGATCAACGCTTCCTTGCGTTCGCGCCAGCCAGCACCCATGATCCCGGCCCCATGACCCACGTTCTCGTCCTTACCTCGGACCCCCAAGCGGGCGCCCTCGACGAAGAGATATACCGGAATCTGGGCGAGGCGCTGGCGGCCGAATTCGGCGCCGCCGCACCGCCGCGCCGGCTCGACCGCGCCTCGGCGGCGGAATTCGCGCCGCGCGAAGGCGCGCCCGAACGCCTGGCCGAGTTCGCGCGCGCGCTGCTGGGCGCCGCCCCGGTGGACGTCAACGTCGTCCCGGCCGAGGGACGGCGCAAGAAGCTGCTCGTCGCCGACATGGAATCGACTCTGATCGAAAACGAGATGCTCGACGACATCGCCCATCTGCTGGGCATCGGCGAACGCGTCGCCGCGATCACGCGCCGGGCGATGAACGGCGAGCTCGATTTCCGCGCGGCGTTGAACGAACGCGTGGGCCTGCTCGAAGGCCAGGACGCCGGCTTGCTCGAACGCGCGGCCGAAGGCATCAGGACGATCCCCGGCGGGGCCGCGCTCGCGCGCACGATGAAGGCCGACGGCGCGCTGACCGCGATCGTGTCGGGCGGCTTCACGTTCTTCACGGCGCGCGTGCGCCAGGCGCTGGGCTTCGAGCGCGACTACGCGAACACGCTGCTGCTCGACGGCGCCAAACTCGCCGGCGCCGTCGCCGAGCCGATCTTGGGCCGCGAAGCCAAGCTCGCCACGCTCGAACGCCTCGCGGCCGAACTCGGAATCTCCCCGCGCGACACGATCGCGGTGGGCGATGGGGCCAACGATCTGGCGATGCTCGGGGCGGCGGGCATGGGAGTGGCGTTCCGCGCCAAACCGGTCGTCGCAGCGCAAGCCAAACTCAGGATCGACCACGGCGATCTCACGGCGCTGCTGTTCCTGCAGGGCTATACCCGCGACGCGTTCGTGACGTAAGCTCGCGCGCGATGGCCAAGGACCGTCTCATCGTCGGAATCTCGGGCGCCTCGGGTGCGGTCTACGGCATCCGCGCGCTGGAAACCTTGCGCGCGGCCGGGATCGAAACGCATCTCGTGCTGACCAAAACCGCCGCGATGACGATCGCCTACGAGACCGATCTGACGCTCGCGCAGGTGAAGAAACTCGCCGACGTCGTCCACGCCAACGAGGATCTGGGCGCTGCCGTCTCCTCGGGTTCGTTCAAGACGCTCGGCATGATCGTCGCGCCGTGCTCGATGCGCTCGGTCGCCGAAATCGCCTACGGCAACACCACCACGCTGCTGACGCGCGCCGCCGACGTGCAGTTGAAGGAACGCCGGCGCGTGGTGCTGCTGGCGCGCGAAGCGCCTTTGCATCTGGGCCATCTGCGCGCGCTGACCCAGGCCGCCGAAATCGGCGCGGTGATCGTTCCGCCCGTGCCGGCGTTCTATTCGCGGCCCAAGACGATCGACGACATCGTGAACCACACGGTCGGCCGCGCGCTCGACCTGTTCGGGATCGAAACGAAACTCGTCAAACGCTGGGGCGAGGACAGCGGGCCGAAGGCCCGGAAGAAGCGTTAGCCCGGGCTGACCGGCAGCGCCACGGCGCGCTGCGCCCCGCCGCGTTCGACCATCATCAGCACCGACGAACGGCCCGCGTCGCGTTGGGCGCGGATGCGTTCCTGCGCTTGGGCGGGCGTGCCGACTTCGGCCTGCGCGATCTCGACGATCACGTCGCCGGGCCGGATGCCGCGCTCGGCGGCGACCGATCCGTCGGCGACACCGGTGACGACCACGCCGCGCACGCGTTCCTCGATGTTGAAGCGCGCGCGCAGTTCCGGCGTGAGCTGGGCGAGCGTCATGCCCAGGATCGGCGCCGGGGCTTGGCCCTGCTGGGCGGGGGCACCCGGCTGACGGCCGCCTTGCTGGTTGGACGCCTGCTGCGGCTCGTCCTCGAGTTCGCCCAAGCGCACGTCGAGCGTGACGATCCGGTTCTGGCGCCAGACTTCGACCTTCACGGTCTTGTCCACCGGCGTTTCGGCCACCAGGCGCGGCAGACGGCGCATATCGGGCACGTCCTTGCCGTCGAACTTCACGATCACGTCGCCGCGGCGGATTTGCGCGCGCGCGGCGGGGCCGTTCTCGGGCACGCCCGAGACCATGGCGCCGCGCGCCTTGTCGAGGCCGACGCTTTCGGCGAGTTCGTCGGTCACCGACTGGATGTTCACGCCCAGCCAGCCGCGGCGCACGCGGCCATGGGTGCGCAGTTGATCGACGACGTTGCGCGCGATCGCCGACGGGATCGAAAAGCCGATGCCGACCGACCCGCCGGTGGGCGAGAAGATCGCCGTGTTGACGCCGATCACCTCGCCCGCGAGGTTGAACAACGGCCCGCCGGAATTGCCCCGGTTGATCGAGGCGTCGGTCTGGATGAAGTCGTCGTAGGGGCCCGCGTTGATGTCGCGTTGGCGCGCGGACACGATGCCCTGGGTGACCGTGCCGCCGAGGCCGAACGGGTTGCCGATCGCGACGACCCAATCGCCGACGCGCGCGCGATCGGAATCACCGAAGCGCACGGCCGCCAACGGCCGGGGCGATTCCACCTTCAGCACGGCCAGATCGGTGCGCTGATCGCGGCCCACGAGCTTGGCCGTCAGCGTCTGGTTGTCGTGGAAGACGACGCGGATTTCCTCGGCCCCGTCGATCACGTGGTTGTTGGTCACGATGAAGCCGGCCGGATCGATCACGAAGCCCGAGCCGAGCGACTGGCCGCGGCGTTGCGGGGCTTGCGGGCCCTGGCCTTGCGGGTTCTGGCGGTCGAAGAACTCGCGGAAGAAATCCTCGAACGGCGAGCCCGGCGGAAACTGCGGCGCGTCGGGCCGGCGCTGCTGCGGGGCTTGCTGGGGCCCGCGGCCGGGGGGGGTCTGCGCGGTTTGAACCGTGGTGGTCTGGATGTTGACGACGGCCGGCAGAAGGCGCTCGGCCAGATCGGCGAAGGTGTTCGGCGCCAGCGTGTTGGCGACGGGGCGCGGTTGCACGGTCTGGGCGACGGCGGCGGGCGCCGCCAGGGACAGCGCTGCGATCAAGGCGAGAGCGGCGGCGGACTTCTGGGCCAAGGTGGAATCCTCGGGATTGGGCGGGAACCGTGGAAACGAGTATGCCGGGCCGAACCGATGCGCGCCAGACCGGCCACAGCCATCGAGATGGCGGCCGGGCGCGCAACGTCAAGCCCCGCGAACGCTCGATTTCGCGCAAGATTGCGGCGGAATCGAGGTCGCGGGGCCCGTCGTTACCGAACGTTACGCGAGCGGTGGCGGAACTTTCCGCGCGCTCAACGGCCCGAACGCGGCGGTGCGGCACCGCCCGGGCGTTGCTCGCGGAAATACCGGAAGAAATCGCTGTCCGGCGACAGGACGATCGTCGAGTTCGATTCCGACAGCGACTTGCGGTAGGCCTCGAGGCTGCGCCAGAACGCGAAGAACTCAGGGTTCGACCCGTAGGCCCGCGCGTAGATGTCGGCGGCCTCCTGATCGCCTTGGGCGCGCAGGATCGCCGCTTGACGCTGGGCGTCGGCGATGACGACCGTCCGCTCGCGATCGGCCTCGGCGCGGATGCGCTGGGCGGCTTCCGCACCCTGGGCGCGCTCGCTGGTCGCCTCGCGCACGCGCTCGGTCTGCATGCGCGCGAAGATCGCGTTCGAGTTGTCGGGCGGCAGATCGGCGCGCATGATGCGCACGTCCACCACCTCGATGCCGAACGAGCGCGTCTCCGACACGACGCCTTCGGTGATCTGGCGCATCAACTCGGCGCGCCGCTCGGTCAACAGGGCCGGCAGCGGCACCGTCGCGAAGGTGTTCTGCATGTTCGACTGCACGGCCGTGCCCAAGCGCTGACGCATGCCCGCTTCGTTCCGCGCGGTCGTGAAGAACGCCAGCGGATCGACGATCCGGTAGCGCGCGTAGACGTCGACGACCACTCGCGCCCGGTCGCCGAGCACGATTTCGCGCGGCTGATCGTCGAAATCGAGCAGACGCTTGTCGAAGTAAAGGACGTTCTGGACGAACGGCAGCTTGAACTGCAGGCCGGGCTGCTGGACGACGCGCACCGGCGCGCCGAACTGCAGGACCAACGCTTGCTGGGCTTGCCCGACGGTGAAGACCGATGCGAGGCCGAGGAACGCGAGGACGCCGAGGACGACGGCCAGCGCGACGAGTTTGACCTGGTTCATCGGGTGGCTCCCTGTCCGGCGGATTGGCCTGCGGGCTGCTGGCCGGACTGCGCCGGCGCAGGCCGGCGGTTCAGCAAGTCGTTGAGCGGCAGCAGCGGCACCACGCCTTGGCCCGAGGCGGACCCGCCCGGCTGGTCGATGACGACCTTCTGGTTGCCGCGCAGGACGTTCTCCATCATTTCGAGATAAAGGCGTTGGCGCGTGACTTCCGGCGCCAAGCGATAGGCGTCGAGCAGCGCCACATAGCCCGCGACGTCGCCCTGGGCGCGCGCCACGATCTGCTGGCGATAGCCGTCGGCTTCCTGAAGCAGACGCTGCGCCTCGCCGCGCGCGCGCGGCACGATGTCGTTGCGGTAGGATTCCGCCTCGTTCTGCGCGCGCTCGCGATCCTGCACGGCGCGCTGGACGTCGCGGAACGCGTCGATGACTTGCGCCGGCGGTTCGACGGCGTTGAACTGGACCTGCTCGACCGTGATGCCCGCGCCGTAGAAATCCAGCAGCTGCTGCATCGAAACCCGCACCCGCTGTTCGACCGCGTTGCGGTTCTGCATGGCGGGCTGCATTTGGGTTTGGCCGATCGCCTCGCGCATCGCCGCTTCGGCGACCGATTTGACCGTGATTTCGGGCGAAGCGACGTTGAACAGGAATTTCGCCGGATCGACGATGCGCCACTGCACGGTGAAGCGAACGTCCAGGATGTTCTGGTCGCTGGTGATCATCAGCGATTCGTCGAGCATCGTGCGGTCGCGCCGCTGCTCCTGCCCCGGACGGAAGCCGATGCTGAGCTGGTTGACCTGCGAAACGTTCGGCTGGATCACGCTCTCGACCGGATAGGGAATGTGCCAGTTGAGGCCGGGATAGGTGATCCGCTCCATCTCGCCGAAACGCAGCACGACGCCGACGTTCGCGGGCTCGACCCGGTAGAACCCTGTCGCAAGCCAGCCCGCGATCAACACGATGGCGCCCAAGCCGAGCGCGCGCATCGACAAGCCTTGGCCCGCGCCGCCGCCGCCGCCCGGGAAATAACGCCGCAGTTGTTCTTGCCCTTTGCGGACCAGATCTTCGAAATCCGGCCCCTTCGGCCCGCCGCCACCGCCGCCGCTGCCGCCCGGCGGGCGTCCGCCCCACGGGTTGTTCGGGCGCTGACCGCCACCACCACCGCCGCCGCCCCACGGGCCGCCGCCGCCACCTTGGTTCCAAGGCATAGTCGAGTACTTCCTTTCCCTCGGGTCCCGCGCGCGGTGCGACAAGCCCTCATTTTTCGAACGGTTGGCCCGGCGGGCGCGCGCGCTTATATAGACGCGCATCGCCCCCAGGGCAAATCCGACCCGACGGATTTAAGGACCTTTTCCTCTAATTCAAGGACATACCGCCGTGAGCGTGACCGAAAGCCAAATTCTGGCCGCCCTCGGGAAGATTCCCGATCCCGACAAACGCCAGGACATCGTCAGCCTGGGGATGATTCAAGGTCTGGTGGTCAAGGACGGGCATATCGGCTTTTCGATCGAGGTCGAAGCGGCGCGCGGCGCCCATCTCGAACCGCTGCGCAAAGCGGCCGAAAAGGCCGTCGAGGCGCTGCCCGGCGTGCTGTCGGTCACGGCCGTTTTGACCGCGCAAAAGAAGGACACCGCAAAAGCGCCGCCGCGCGCGCCCGGCGCCGGCCCTGCGGGCGGCCCCAATTCGCCCGGCGGCAAGCAATTGGTCCCGGGCGTCAAAGCGATCGTCGCGGTCGCCTCGGGCAAGGGCGGTGTCGGCAAATCGACGACCGCCACGAACCTCGCCCTCGCGCTGGCGGCCAAGGGGCTGAAGGTCGGCATGCTGGACGCCGACATCTACGGCCCCTCCCAGCCGCGCATGATGGGAATCGCCGGCCGGCCCCATTCGCCGGACGGCAAGACGCTGACGCCGATGGCCAATTACGGCGTCAAATGCATGTCGATGGGCTTCCTCGTGCCCGAGGATACGCCGATGATCTGGCGCGGACCGATGGTGATGGGCGCACTCGAACAGATGCTGCGCGACGTCGCGTGGGGCGAACTCGACGTGATGATCGTGGACATGCCCCCGGGCACGGGGGACGCGCAACTGACGATGGCCCAGCGCGTGCCGCTCGCGGGCGCGGTGATCGTCTCCACACCGCAGGACATCGCGCTGCTCGACGCGCGCAAGGGTCTGAACATGTTCCGCAAGGTCGACGTGCCCGTGCTCGGCATCGTCGAGAACATGAGCTACCACATCTGCTCGAATTGCGGCCATCGCGAGGAGATTTTCGGCCACGGCGGCGCGCGCAAGGAGGCCGAGAAGCTCGGCACGCCGTTCCTGGGCGAAATCCCGCTGCACATCGCCATCCGCGAAACGTCGGACGGCGGGACGCCCATCGTGGTCAGCCAGCCCGACGGCGAGCACGCCAAAGCCTATCGCGCCATCGCCGAGAAGGTCTGGGCGAAGGTCGAGGCGGGGCTGAAATCCGCCCGCGCCGAAGGCCCGCGCATCGTGATTCAGTAGCGCCGCGCGGCGCGGTACAATCCCGCGTCTTCGCCCGAGTCGGGATTCGCCATGACGCAGTTCGCCCGCCCCTTCCGTTTGGCCGCAGCCCTGGCGGCGTTGGCCGCTTTGGCCGCGTGCGAAACGCGCGGGGTCGGCGGCCAAGCGCGGGACGCGATCGTCGTCCCGCCGCCCCCGCCGCCGCCGCAAACGATGCCGCAAATGGCGCCGATGGCCCAGCCCGCCCAGATGGCGCCCGCCCCCATGCAAGCGCCGCCCGCGCAAAGCGCAGGCCCGACGCTCGCGGGGCATTTGGCGTCGTACCGCACGCCCGAAAGCGCACAAGCGGGCTGGCAACAACTCGTCCGCGCGCAGCCGGCCTTGCAGACTTTGCGTCCGTATTTCGTGCCGGTCACGATCAACGGCCAGCCCTGGGTGCGCCTGCTGGCCGGCGATTTTCCCAACGCCGAGGAAGTGAACCGCTTCTGCAATTGGGCGCGCGCCAATCGGATGTATTGCATGCCGATGCCCGTGCAGGCGGCCGCGCAGCCCAATGCGGCGATGCCCCAGGCCGCGCCCGCCGCCGCCCAACAACGCCAGCGCCAGCCGCGCGGCACACCGCAGCCGGGCGCATCGGCCCCCGCGATGACGCCGAGCGCGCCGCAAGCGGCGCCAGCCCCCACCTCCCAAAGTCCGGCCCCGCAAACTCCGGCTCCGCAAAGCGCGGTTCCGACGGCGCCGCCCCCGGCAGCGCCGCAACCGGCGGCGACACAGCCGCCGCAGCCTCTGGCGCCGCCGCTGCCCGCGCGCCGTCAGCCGACCCAGCCCGGCATTCCGCAGTAAACGATGCGAATTTGGATTTTGGCCGCCCTCGACGGCGGAATCGTCGTCGCGGCGGCTTTGTCTGCGTGGTTGTGGTGGTTCGCCGCCAGCGCGCGGCTGCGCCGCGTCACGCGCGATGAAACGCTCGACGCCGCCGACATCAACCGTATCGTTGTCGCGGTCAACCGCGCGCAAATCCGAAGCGCCAGAGCGGCCGCGATGACGGGGATCGCCGCCGCCCTCGCGGGCTTGCGCTGGGCGTTCACGCTGTAGACACGCCGCTTCAGCGACCGAGGGTTTCCATCAACTCGGTCCACTCGCGCTTGCCGAGGCCGGAGTTCTCCTGCGTGACGTTCTCGCCCGCGAGCAGGCGCTTGATCACGGCGAGCCCCGGGCCCGACACCGCGACGCCCGTCATCCGGTAATCCTTGAACGCCTCGTAGGCGATCGGGCACCAGCGTTCGACGATCCCGCAGATCGCCTCCGCGTAGACACGGATTTCGTATTGCGCGTGGGAGTCCGCGCGCAACGAGAGGAAATGGAACAGATTGTTGAGGTCGATCTTCCAATACCATTGCGTGTAGTAGTTCGTCGGCAGGGTCATCCGCGCGAGTTCGCGCGCAAGGCCGGGGCGCGAAGGATCGATCGTGCGCCCGTCGCGGGTTTCGTTCAGCAATTCCTCGTAGACGCGATAGGCCTCGGCAGAGAGGTTTTCGATCGCCGACAAGGCGCGCTCGGCGTCGGCGCCTTCGAGCAGATCCCCGCGCCCTTGGCGGTTGGTCGTCGACTGCGCCGCAAGCTGGCTCGGCACGGGCACGTAGAATTCGCGGTCGAGGATCGAGTAGCGCGCCGAGTATTCGTTCACGTTCGCGGTGCGGTGCCGGATCCATTGGCGCGCGACGAAGATCGGCAGCTTCACATGCAGCTTGATCTCGCACATTTCGAACGGCGTCGAATGGCGATGGCGCATCAGATAGCGGATCAGGTTCCGGTCGTCGGAAACCTTCTTCGTGCCTTTGCCGTACGACACGCGCGCGGCTTGGACGATCGCCGCGTCGTCGCCGAAATAGTCGATGACCCGGACGAAGCCGCCGTCGAGCACGGGCAACGCGGCGTAGAGGATTTCCTCCAGCGCGGGCACGGTCGGCCGGCGGGTTTGGGCTTGCGCGGCGCGCGCGGCGTCGATCTCGGCTTGCTGGTCGGGATTGAGGTTGGACATCGTCGGACGACTCGGGGGCGAAAAACGCGGAGGACGGGGCGACTCGGGGCCGCGGCGGACAAGGTCACGCAGTTTACCCCCCGCCCCCTTCCGCCGGAACCTTCCTGCGCCTATATTGGGGGTGCCGGGAAACCGGCTATGGCGATAAACGGCTCGCGTAATAGCCGATGCGGACCCGGGGGCAGTGCCCGGCGCCTCCACCATCCACGGGGGCGAACCAGGATCGACGCGCGGGTAAAGGCCTGTCTTTCGCTCGGCATGGTTCCGCCGTCATCGGGCCATTCTAGAGATGCCAACGACAACGTGGCTCTCGCTTCGGAAGCGCGTCTGGCCGCCTAACGGCGTCCAAACGTAGGACCTAAGCGCGGCTCGGGGGGCGCCGGGCAACAGAAGCCCCCCACTTCGCGATTTCCCGCCGCCGGGGAATGACGCTACACTTCGCGCAAAGACGGGGGACGTCGTGTCCGAGAACGCCGACAAGCTGCATTACGACCGGATGATGGAAAACGCGCTGCGCGGCGTGGTGCGCGAGGCGTTGGAGACGGTCGTGGCGACCGGCCTGCCGGGCGAGCATCATTTTTACGTCACGTTTCGAACCGAATACCCGGGCGTGGAGATGCCCGAGCGGCTGCGCCAGCGCCACCCCGAGGAGATGACGATCGTCCTGCAGCACCAATTCTGGGATTTGAAGGTCGAGGCCGAGCGCTTCGGCGTCACCTTGTCCTTCGATCGGGTGCACGAACGGCTGAACATCCCCTTCGCCGCGATCACGGCGTTCGTCGATCCGTCGGTCCAATTCGGCCTGCAATTCCCGACCGGACAAGTCCCCGCGGCGAAGGCCCCCGTGGCGGCTGCCGCCAAGGTCGAGCCGAAGCCCGCCGCCAAGGCCGATGCGCCCGCGGAAGAACCCGCGCCGCCCGGCGACGGATCGGGCCGCGTCGTCGCACTCGACGCTTTCCGCAAGAAAAACTGACCCCGCCCGACGACGCTTTCGAAGGCGTGGCCCGCGCGCGCGCGCGCGGCTAAGATCGGCCTCGTCGACCTTTGTGACGGGAGCCGTAGGAATGCCGGGTTTCGAGTATCGCGAAATGGTGGAAGTCGCGCACGACGACGTGCCGATGCGCAAACTCGCCGACGGTCCCGTCGCGAAGGCCAAATTCGACGGCCGGGACGTGCTGAAGGTCGATCCGGCCGCGCTGACGCTGCTCGCCAAACATGCCTTCATGGATATCGCGCATCTGCTGCGCCCCACCCACCTCGCGCAGTTGCGCGCGATCCTGGACGACGCCGAAGCCTCGCCCAACGACAAGTTCGTCGCCGCCGACCTGCTGAAGAACGCCAACATCGCCGCCGGCGGCGTGCTGCCGATGTGCCAAGACACCGGCAACGCCATCGTCATGGGCAAAAAGGGCCAGAACGTCTGGACCGGCGGCGACGACGCTGCAGCGCTGGCCGAGGGCGTTTGGCAAAGCTACGCCGAACGCAATCTGCGCTATTCGATGGTGGCGCCGCTCAAGATGTTCGAGGAGACGAACACGGGCGACAATCTGCCTGCGCAGATCGACCTCTACGCGACGTCGGGCGACGAATACGAATTCCTGTTCGTCGCCAAAGGCGGCGGCTCGGCGAACAAGACCTTCCTGTTCCAAGAGACGCCTTCGCGCCTGACCGAGAAAGGCATGCTCGAATTCCTCGACGCGAAGATCAAAACCCTCGGCACGGCGGCTTGTCCGCCCTATCACCTCGGGATCGTGATCGGCGGCACGTCGGCCGAACAGAACCTCAAGACGCTCAAGCTTGCGACCTGCCACTATCTGGATGGGCTGCCTGACCAGGGCAACAAGCACGGCCAAGCCTTCCGCGACCGCGAGATGGAGGCGAAGGTCCACAAACTCACGCAGATGAACGGCATCGGCGCGCAATTCGGCGGCAAGTATTTCTGCCACGACGTGCGCATCGTGCGCCTGCCCCGGCACGGCGCCTCTCTGCCGATCTCGATCGGCGTGTCCTGCTCGGCCGACCGCCAGGCGCTCGGCAAGATCACGGCCGAGGGCGTGTTCCTCGAAGCGTTGGAGACCGACCCGGCCAAGTATTTGCCGGCAGTGGACGTCTCGAAGCTCGCGGGCGATCCGGTGAAGATCGATCTGAACCGGCCGATGAAGGAAATTCGCGAGATCCTGTCGCGGCTGGCCATCACCACGCGCGTGATGCTGACGGGCACCATCGTCGTGGCGCGCGATCTCGCGCACGCCAAATTGCGCGCCGAACTCGAGAAGGGCAATCCGCTGCCCGATTATTTCAAGAACCACGTGATCTATTACGCGGGCCCCGCCAAGACGCCGAAGGGCTACGCTTCCGGGTCGTTCGGGCCGACGACCGCGGGCCGGATGGACAGCTTCGTCGATCAGTTCCAGGCGGCGGGCGGCAGCTATGTCATGCTCGCCAAGGGCAACCGATCGAAGGCCGTGACCGAAGCCTGCAAAAAGCACGGCGGCTTCTATCTGTGCTCGATCGGCGGGGAAGGCGCCTTGCTGGCCGAACAGTGCATCAAGAAGGTCGAATGCATCGCCTATCCCGAACTCGGGATGGAGGCGATCTGGAAAATCGAGGTCGTGGATTTTCCCGCGTTCCTGGTCGTCGACGACAAGGGGAACGACTTCTTCGCCAAATGGACGGGATGACGGAACCCGCCTGGTCGCGCGAGCCCGAAGACGCGCCGTTCGAGACGGCGGCGTGGCAACCGCGTCTTGCGCGCCTTTACGCCTATTGGCGCGCGCGCCGGCCGTCGGACGGCGCCTTGCCGGGACGTCGCCACATCGATCCGGTCGAGATGGTCTGGGCGCTCGGGAACGTCTGGTTGCTCGATCTACAGCGCGCGCCCTTCCGGCTGCGCTACCGGCTGATCGGTTCGCGGATCACGGCGCATATGGATCGCGATCCGACCGGCGAATGGCTCGACGTCGCGCGCCCGCAAGTCGTCGCCGACCCCGGCTATTACGCGCGTTATCGCTGGATGGCAGAGGCGCGCCGCGCGACGTGGCGCTGCGGACCGCCGCGCCTGTCGCACGATCCCTATTGGAAGACCGTCGAGAACGTGATGCTGCCGCTGGCCGCGGACGGAACGAACGTCGACATGTTCTTGTGCGCGTCCGCCTATCGCCGGCACGACGGCGAGATCGAGTGAGCCGCGTCGGCGCGGTTCAAGCCGTCGAGAAACGCGTATAGGCCATCACCATATCGACGGTTCGCCCGTCGCCGGCGAGGGGCAGGAACAAGCTGACCCGCGCGATCAAATGGCCACCCATCAGCAAGGCACCGCGATTATCCGCGCCGACGACAAGACGGTCGCGGAATTGCGGGCGGCCGGTTTCCGCCGCCGCGCGGTAATTGCCCACGACGCGCGCGCGCATGCCAGGAACGCCGCGCCCCATATGGGCCTCGTCGACCGCCTGGCCGGTGGGATCGTAGCCGCGGGCGGCGACATGGCGCGTGCCAGCGAGGCGATAGCGGAAGAACGGGGGTTCGGGCAGCACGTCGACCAGAACAATGTCCGGCAGCAGTTCGCGCAGATCGCCCGGTTCGAGGTCGGCGCGCGCGGGCAGCTTGCGCGCACCCCGCTTTTCGCGCCAATAGTCGTAAACGCGCACGCATTCCGGATCCAAAACCGATGGATCGGACAATCCGTCGATGTCCGCGACCAATTGCATCGAAAAGGGCCCCCCCTATGGCGTAAATGCTACGAGCGCAGGGCTTAACGAAAGGTTAGCGGATACAAATCATGTCGGATGGTGCTCTGGTCCTGTTCTCCGGCGGTCAGGATTCGACCGTTTGCCTCGCTTGGGCTTTGGCCCGCTACGACCGCGTCGAGACGGTCGCTTTCGATTACGGCCAACGACATCGCATCGAACTCGACTGTCGCAAGGCGGTGCTCGACGGCGTGCGCGCGCGCTTTCCCGAATGGGCCGCGAAGTTGGGCGAGGACCATGCGGTCGATCTGTCGGCGCTCGGCGCGATCTCGCAAACCTCGCTGACCCGCGAAACGGCGTTCGCCTTCGCGCGCGACGGTTTGCCCAACAGCTTCGTTCCGGGGCGCAACCTTCTGTTCTTCGGCTTCGCCGCGGCGATCGCGTATCGCCGCGATTTGAAGCGTCTGGTCGGCGGCATGTGCGAAACGGACTATTCCGGCTATCCGGATTGCCGCGACGACACGCTGAAGGCGCTTCAGGTGGCATTGTCGCTCGGCCTCGACCGGCGCCTGGTCGTCGAGACGCCGCTGATGTGGATCGACAAGGCGGCGACGTGGGCGCTGGCGCGCGAACTGGGCGGGGACCCATTGGTCGACCTGGTCGTCGAGAGCACGCATAGTTGCTACGCTGGCGACCGGACCAAACGGCACGATTGGGGTTACGGATGCGGCGAATGCCCGGCGTGCGAACTGCGCCGCGCGGGTTGGGAGAAGTGGCGCGCCGGACGCTGAGCGGATCAGCGATGCGCGTCGAGGTCGGCGCGCAAACGCCGCAGATCGGGCAGGACGCGCTCGAAGATTTCGGCGCCCAGGCGCGCGCGCAGCGCCTCGATTTCGGGCGCCAACGCCGCAAGGCAGCGCGCGCGCATGCGTCGCCCGGCCTCGGCAATCTCCACGCTCGCCGCGCGGCCGTCGGCGGCATCGGCGCGGCGGCGTATCAGGCCCTTGGCCTCCAACCGGGCGAGCGTGCTCGACATCGTGCTTTTCGTGACTTGGAAGGCGCGGGCCAATTCGCCCGGCCGGCGCGCACCGCCCAGCCGGACGAAATGGTTGAGGACGACGAACTGCGCCAGCGTCATGCCGTCGGGCATCACGCGTTCGAAGGCGTTCGCCGACAGCTGGGCGCAGATGCCGATCTCGTTGAGGACGGCGAAGACAGGATCGTCGGCGGGCGGCTGTTGCGTCATGCCTTCGTGAGTTTGGCGGCGAGCGGCCAGCGCGGGCTGGGCGGAACCGGGTCAGCATACCCGATCCGCGCGAGCATCTGAACCCGCGCGCCGGGCGCCAGGGCGCCCGCCTCGGCGCGCGGCCCGGCCATCTCCGGGAACTCCTGCAGCGCTTGGCTGACCGGATGGAGCGACACCCCCATCGCCGTTGCGGCGAGATTGAGGCGGACGTACGCGGCACCTGCGGCGAGCTGGTCGGTTCGGGCATTCGCGCGCGTGGCGAGCCAGACGAACCCCATCGACGTCGCGAACATCGCTTCGTAGGCGCGGGCACCTTCGCGGAACGCGGTCGAGCCCGTGTCGGCCAACGTCGCGCGCGTCACCAGCCGCGCGTGGGACAACGCTTCGAACATCGGACCGCCCAAATCGATCCCGTCCGGTGCGGCCTCGATCTCCGCCTTGCCGATGCGCATCAAGTCGACCGATTCGCGCCATGCCGTGGGCGTCGCCGCTTCGATCCGCCAGGCGCGCAGCGCCAAGTCGCGCAACGGCGCGACGCGCGCGGCGTCGACCGTCCCCATGGCGGTCACATCCGGGGCGATACCGGCGCTTGCGAGCAGTCGCGCGAGCGCTTCGGCCGATACCGGCCGCGCGGGATCGAACGGCTCCTTCACCGAACGGCGCGCCGGTATCGCCGCGAACAGCGGATCGCGGGCGAGCGTCGGATCGGCGCGGAACGTCAGCCGCGCGATCGGCCGGCCGTCCAAGCGCGGGTCCCCGGCCCCGTCCGGGAACGGGGCGATGTCCAAACGCAGGCCGCGCGCGGCCGCGGCCAGGCGCGCGAGTTCCAGAAAGCAACCGAACCCGATGACGATTTGCCGGTCGAACGGATCGGTCGCGGGCAGACGCTTGCCGAGATCGCAGCGGATTTCGGCCGTATCCGCGTCGATCAAGCGGATCAGCCAGGGTTGCCGGTTGTGCGGATTGGGCGCCAGGATCGCATGCCGGAAGACGCCGATGCGCGGATCGTCCGCGTCGAGCGCCGCTTCGCGCCACGGGGCGAGTGCCGCAAGCGGTTCGCGCGTAGCGGCCCACCACCCGGCGGCACCGGCGGACGCCAGAATTCCACCGGCCGAAAACAACAGCACATCGCGACGTCGCATGATCCGCCTCCATTTGATTCGATATCGAACTATATAGTTCGATATCGCACTTCATTCAAGGCGATCTTGAAATTCAGTTCAAGCGGCGCTTGGCGTCCGATCCCGGTGCGGGCGCCCCCGCCCCCGGCAATCCCGCCCCCCACGCCAGCGGCAAGCCCCATTCGGCCTTCTCGGCGGCGTCGCGCAGGATGCGCATCAGGCCGAATACGCCGTCATCGGCGAGGCCGAGATCGATGCGCGCATTGTCCACCGCGATGAGCACGATCGCCGTTTGGCCGTCGGGCTTGCGCTGGATGTTGAAGCCCCACAGTAAGCGCGGCGGGGCCATCGGCGCGCCGGCAGGCGGGGTGGCGGTCTGCGTCGCGGGAAGGGGCGCGGTTTGCGTCCCGGGCGGGGCCGCGCGCTCTTCGAACGCGGTGGCGAAGTCGCTTTTGGCGGTCAGGCGCGTTTCGGCCATATCGAGCAGGAAATCCCGCGCCGCAGGCGATTTAGCATCGGCGACCGACTTGCGCAATTCCCCGGTCAGCGCCTGCCAAAACATCGACAGAAAGCGCCGTGTGATCCAAAACCGCAAGGTGGGCTGGCCCGAAGCGTTGAGTTTCAGAACCAGGCGGTCTTCGACCGGCATCACGTCGACGCCGAATTGTTGGATTGTCGCCATCCCGGCTAATGTGGGGCCAATGCGCACGCGATACAATGACCGGCGATAACGCCGATCTCGACTTGCTGTTCGACGCGGCGGCCCCCGCCCCGGAAGCCCGCGCGTTATTCGTCAACGCGGCGGCGCATCGCGCGCTTGGCGCGTGGGGCGCGCGAATGGATCTGATCCAGCCCTGGAAACCCTTCGCCGATGCGTTGGCGGGCACGCCCGCGCGGCTTGTGGCCGCACCGCAAGGGCCGTACGACGCGGTCTTCGTCCGGCTTCAACGACAGCGCGAACGGCATCTGGCCGATCTTGCGCGCGCGCTGGAGGCGCTGCGCCCGGGCGGGCGCTTCGCGGTTTGCGGCCCCAACGGCATGGGCGGCGCCAGAATTGCCGACGATCTGGCCGCGATGGGCGCAACCGGCGCGATCGTATCGAAAAGCAAATGCCGCCTCGTCGTTGGGTCCCTCGCCGCCCCGCTCGGTTTGGCGCAATGGACGCGCCTGGATGCGCCCAGGCCGATTTTGGACGGCCGCGCGGTCTCAGCACCCGGGCTCTTCGCGTGGGACCGCGTCGATCCGGGCAGCGCTTTGCTGCTCGACGTGGTGCCGCCGCTCGCGGGTCCGGTCGCCGATTTGGGGGCGGGCTGGGGCGCCCTGACCACGGCCCTGCGCGCGCGCCAACCGGACCTCGCCATCGACGCCTACGAGGCCGATGCCCGCGCTCTCCCCTGCCTCGAGCGCAACGTGCCGGGAGTGCGCGCGATCTGGCACGACGTGTCGCGCGGCCTGCCCCGGGGCGGCTACGCGGCGATCGTCTCGAACCTGCCGTTCCACGATCCGCGCGGCGAGGATAGGGGGTTGGCCGAACGCTTCGCGCGCGCGGCGGCGGCGGCGCTCGCGCCCGGCGGCGCGTTCCACGCGGTCGCCAATCGGCATTTGCCCTACGAAAAAACGCTCGACGCGGTTTTCGGCCGCGTCGAGCGCCTGGACGAACGGGACGGCTACAAAGCCTTCAGATGCAGTAGGTCTTGATCGGTTCAAAGCCGTTGAACGCGACCGAGGCGTAGGTCGTGGTGTAGGCGCCCGTCGCGCGGATTTCGAGCCGGTCGCCCGCCTCGAGATCGAGCGGCAGACGGTAATCCGCCTTCTCGTACATCACGTCGGCCGAGTCGCAGGTCGGGCCCGCGATCACGACACGGCCCACCGGGCCCTTCTTGGCCGCCACGATCGGGTATTGGATCGCCTCGTCCATCGTCTCGGCGAGGCCGCCGAACTTGCCGATGTCGAGATAGACCCAGCGCCGCGATTCCTTGCTCGACTTCTTCGACACCAGCACCACCTCCGTGTCGATCACGCCCGCGTTACCGACCATCTGGCGGCCCGGCTCGACGATGATCTCCGACGGGATGCGGTTGCCGAAATGCCGCGCGAGCGAGGCGTGGATCGCCTCCCCGTAGCTTTGCATCGCGGGAATGTCCTTGCGGTAGCGCGTGGGGAAGCCGCCGCCGATGTTCAGCATCGACAGCTGCACGCCCGCCGCTTCGCACTCGCGGAAGATCCAAGCCGCCTGCGCGACGGCCGCATCCCACGCGTTCGTGTCCTTCATCTGCGATCCCACGTGGAACGACACGCCATGCGGCAGCACGCCGCGCTTGGCAGCGGCGATCAGCAGATCGCGCGCCATCTCGACCTCGCAGCCGAATTTGCGCGACAGCGGCCAATCCGCCCCCTCGCCCGACGTCAGGATGCGGCAGAAAACCTTCGCGCCCGGCGCGGCCTTGGCGAGCTTGTCCAGCTCGGCTTCCGAATCGAAGGCGTAGAGCTTCACCCCGCGCGCGTGGGCCGCGGCGATGTCGGAGGCCTTCTTGATCGTATTGCCGAACGAGATCCGCCCGCCGTCCACGCCCGCGGCCAGCGCCATGTCGATCTCGGCGACCGAGGCCGTGTCGAAGGACGCCCCCATTTTGGCGAGCAACGACAGGATCTCGGGCGCGGGATTGGCCTTCACGGCGTAATAGATCCCCGCCTGCGGCACCGCCGAGGCGAGCTTCCGGTAATTGTCCGCGACCACGTCGAGGTCGACCACGAGATAGGGGGTCGGACGTCGCTCGGCGATGAACTTCTGGATCTTCTTGGTGGTCATTTCCCAGTACCTTTCCGTTTTCCCAGGAAACGCGTCAAGCGACGCGGAAATTCTGGAACTGCCAGGGGCAATCGCGGTCGAGCCGTTCGGGGAACAGCCGTTCGCGATCGTCCAGCGGAGTCCAGTCGGTGTAGACGCCGTGCACCTTGCCCAGGTACGGCCGGCAGATATCCATGCAGCGCGCGTGATCCATCTCGTCGGCTTCGACTACGCCCGCTTTCGGGTTTTCGATCGCCCAGATCACGCCCGCGAGCACCGCCACCGTGACCTGCAGCGACGTCGCGTTGTTGTGCGGCACGAGCTTGCGCGTCTCTTCGATCGACAGATGCGACCCGTACCACAGCGCGCCCTTCTTATGGCCCATGAGCAGCACGCCGAGTTCGTCCACGCCTGCGACGATCTCGTCCATCATCAGCCGCTTTTCGGGCTGCAGGCGCCAATTCCTGCCGGCGATCTCGTGCAGCGAGAGGACGGCGTCGTCGCACGGGTGATAGGCGTAGTGGACGGTCGGACGGTAGTTCACCGCCGCGCCGTCGCGCAGCGTGTAGTAGTCGGCGATCGAGATCGATTCGTTGTGCGTGACCAGGAAGCCGAGGAACGGCCCCTCGCCCGGCGTCCAGGTCCGCACCCGCGTGGCGGCGCCCGGGCGCAGCAGATAGATCGCCGAATCGCAGCCGAAGCCATGGCGGCGGCCGTCCTCGGGGAAGTGGCGCTCGTGCGTGCCCCAACCGAGTTCGGCCGGCTGGCAGCCTTCGCCGACGAAGCCGTCGATCGACCAGGTGTTCACGAACTCGCCGCGCTTCTTGGCGTGCGCGGCGACTTGGGTGTCGCGCTCGGCGATATGGATCGTCTTGACGCCCAGATCGCGCGCGAGCGTCGCCCACGCCTCGCGGGTCTTGGGCGTCGCCCGCGAAACGCCCGTGTCGGCGGCGATCTTCAGCAACGCGTCCTTCACGAAATGCGAGACCAGCCCGGGATTGGCGCCGTGGGTCAGCACCGCCGTCGGGCCGCCGGCGAACTTGGCGCGCAGCGCACGCGCGGATTCGCGCAGCGCGTAGTTCGAGCGCTCCGAGGGCGTCAGGGCCGGATCGGTGTAGCCGCCCGCCCAGGGTTCGATGCAGGTGTCCAGATAATGCGCGCCGCGCGCTTGGGCGAGTTCGATCAGCGCGACCGATTGCACGTCCACGGACAGGTTCAGCAGGAAATCGCCCTTGCCCAGACGCGGTTCGAGTTCCGCGCGGTAGTTCTCGCGCGTCAACGCGACCTCGACGAACTCGATGCCGTACTCGGCCGCGACCTCGCGGCCGCGCGGCTCGGCCGTCACGATGACGATCCGGTCCTTCGGCATGTCGATATGGCGCAAGATGAGCGGCAGCACGCCCTGGCCGATGGAGCCGAAGCCCACCATCACCAAGCGGCCGCCGAAACGCACGTGCTTCGTGTTCTCGTTCATCGAAAGCAGCTCCGCCGCACCGGGCCCCGCCCGGTGTGTATCGCGCGACCCACCGGCAAAACCCCCAAGGGAGCGGCGGCGCTCGCGCGGTCGTCTCGGTGCTTGTCGGAAAGCCGGTGCTTCGTGCGCATCCCGCGTCCGCAAACGTGACCCTTATCCGGAGCGCCCCGGCCTTCGTCGGCCGTTTTCATGGCGCCCAAGCGAAACGGCTGACCGCGTCAAGCGCGGCGCCGCCCCGTGGCGGTCACCCTTGCGTCGTCGGATGGCGCAAAGCCCCGTACTCGGCCGCAACCATTCTCACACCCCTTAAGGACGCCGGCCCACACTCGACCGGCTTGTGCCGAAAAGGACGCTGTCGTTGCTTGACCTCGAGCGCTTGGGACCGAGAGACGTGGAGGTTCTTCGCGAACTTCCCGCCCTGCCTCTTAGCGCTTGCCTCGTGGGCCTGGGGCACGTGCGTGCGTCGTGAAACGCCAAATAACACAAACGCGCGGGCGCGCAAGAGAAAATCGCGGCGCGACCGAAGATTCCCGGCGCTGTTGCGCGCGCGCATCGTTCCGCGCGGGACGGCGCGCGCTCACTTGAACTTGTTCGAAGCCTCGCGCAACGCCTTGAGCAACTCGGATTCGACTTTTCCGCCGAGGCCCGTGATGCGTTGGGCGAGCACGACGTAAAGCGCGTCCACGTGATGGGCGAAGATCACGCCGTGCCAGACGTTCGGCTCTTTGATCGGCGCGGCGTAGTCGTGGAGCGACTTGGCGATCTGCGTCAGCAGCGGAAACTTGAACGTGCCGCCGAGTCCCTTGATTTCCAGCGCGTCGGCCGCGACGCGTTCGATCAGCGCCATGTGCGGCGCGCCGCCGTCGGCGAGCCCGGCTAGCGCCGCGCGCAGCGTCTTCAGCTTGGCGGCGATCTGTTTGGCGAAGTTGTCGGAGGACTTCTCGACGACCGCTTCGAGTTGCGAGGCCTCAGCGGGCGTGAGGATGACGCCGAAGCCCGTCTTGAAATTGACCGCGCGTTTGCGCAGATCCATCGGCGGCTGGATGATCTGGACTTTGGGCGGCGCCACGGCGGGGACTCCGGCGGTCAGCTCGGACGGGCGTTGGGATCGACACCCCGACGCTCGTTGCCGTTGAAGGGCATTTGCTTGCGCCGCCTGTCGGGCCCGAAATAGCCCGGCGCCGAAACGAAGGGCCGGGGATAGGCGATCACCATCGACAAGCGCTTGTAGAGCGAATCGACCGTGTAGGGCTTGGCCACGAACTCGTTCACCCCGTGATCGCGGGCCTCGACGACGTATTGCTCCTCCGACCGCGCGGTCAGCAAAATCACCGGCAGCAGACGGTTGCGCGAACTCGGGTCATTGCGGATGTAATCGACGAGCGCGATCCCGCCTTCGGCGGGCAGATCGTGCTCGGTGATCACGATGTCGATATTGCCCTCTTTGAGGACGTTCATCGCCTTCTCGAAGTCGTTGACCTTGCGGATATAAGTGGCGCCGAGCATCGACAGGATGTCGTTCAGCATCGTCAACGACAATGCGTTCGGATCGCAGATCAAAAACCGGACTTTCGAGAAATCGATCTTCTCGGGCATACGCTGCTTCTGCGGCGGAAAGGAAATCTTCTTTCCTGTCTTACGGGGTGCGGCTTGGCCTGACAAGCCCCCACCCGGCGCCCACGCCACATCGGGAATATTGTTGCCACCCCATTACCCGCCGGAATTTGGGTATTGAATCTAGGGTCTTTCGCATGCCTAAATCTAAGGTGCGTCTGGAGTTTCGGGCGCCGGTCCGGGGGGACCTGATATGGGGGGACCGCGCAACGTCATGGCGGAACGGGCCGCGACGCGTTTGGAGCGCGACAGCTTCGGACCGATCGAAGTCGCCGCCGACCGATATTGGGGCGCGCAGACCCAGCGCAGCGTGGAGCTGTTCCGGATCGGCGACGAGCGTATGCCCGAACCCCTGATCCGGGCTTTCGGCGTCCAGAAAAAGGCCGCCGCCCTGGCCAACCTCGCTTTGGGCGAATTGCCGTCCGAACTCGGCCAACCGATCCTGCGCGCGTGCGACGAAGTCGTGGCGGGCACGCTCGCCGACCATTTCCCGCTGGTGATTTGGCAAACGGGCTCGGGCACCCAGACGAACATGAACGTCAACGAGGTGGTGGCCAACCGGGCGAACGAACTGCTGGGCCAGCCGCTGGGCCAGCGCAAGCCCGTGCACCCGAACGACCACGTCAATCGCGGCCAGTCGTCGAACGATTCCTTCCCGACGGCCATGCACATCGCCGTGGTGGCGGAGATCCACGATCTGCTGCTGCCGGCCCTCCAGCGCCTGCACGAAGTCCTGCAGGCCAAGGCGACCGAGGCCGCCGGCACGGTCAAGATCGGCCGCACGCATCTGCAGGATGCGGTGCCGATGACGCTGGGCCAGGAGATCGGCGCGTGGGCGCGCCAGGTCGAGCTGGGACTCGCGCGCGTCGAACAGACTTTGCCCCGGCTTTATCGGGTCGCCCAAGGCGGCACGGCCGTGGGCACCGGGCTCAACGCGCACAAGCAATTCCCCGCGCGCTTCGCCCAGGAATTGGCCCGGCTGACCAACCTGCCCTTCATGCCCGCCGAGGATAAGTTCGAGGCGATCGCCGCGCACGACGCGATGGTCGAGTGTTCGGGCGCGCTCAACACGCTGGCGGCGAGCCTGTTCAAGATCGCCAACGACGTGCGCCTGCTCGCTTCGGGCCCGCGTTCCGGCCTGGGGGAAATCTCCCTGCCCGAGAACGAGCCCGGCTCCTCGATCATGCCCGGCAAGATCAATCCCACCCAGGCCGAGGCGCTGACGATGGTCTGCGCGCAAGTCATGGGCAATCATGTCGCCGTCACCTTCGCCGGCGCCAGCGGACATCTGCAGCTCAACGTCTTCAAGCCGGTGATCGCGCACAACGTGTTGCGGTCGATCCGGCTTCTCGGCGACGCCGCCGCGTCCTTCGCCGAGAATTGCGTGGCCGGTATCGCCCCCAATCCGGCCGCGATCGCGCGGCACGTCGAAAGATCGCTGATGCTCGCGACGGCGTTGAACCCGCATATCGGGTACGATGCGGCCGCGCGCATCGCCAAACACGCGCACGCCCACGACCTGACGCTCAAGGAAGCCGCCGTCGGTCTTGGTTTGGTAACGGAAGCGGATTTCGACCGTTGGGTCCAGCCCATCGATATGCTGGCACCGAGGGAAAAACGTCAAACAGGGGAGTGATAGAATGGCAGGATCGATTCGCAAGCGTTCGGTGGTCATCGCCGGCCACCGCACGAGCATCTCGCTGGAGCCGGAGTTTTGGACCGCGCTCAAGGACATCGCGCGCAAGCGCAACGCCTCGATCAACGATCTCGTGACCGAGATCGACAAGATGCGCGCTGCGCGCGAGCAGGCGGGCAACCTGTCGAGCGCGTTGCGCGTCTATGTGCTTCAGGCGCTGACCGGCACGCTGCCGGTGGCGGTGGCGGCGGCGCCCAAACCGGTCTGAGCGCGGGCCTGCGGCGCCTCTTCGCGTCGCTCGGCCTCGCGTTGATCCTCGCGGCGGGCACTCCCCCCCAAGCCGCGGGTTTCGACCGGGACGCCGAGTTCGCGAAGGGCGTCGAGGCGTTTCAACGGCGCGATTACGACGGGGCGTGGTTCCATTTCTGGGGCCTCGCGCGCGCCGGCGATCCCGATTCGCAGTACAATCTGGGCCAAATGTACCGGCGCGGCGAGGGCGTCCC
Organism: Azospirillum sp.; assembly: GCA_020249045.1. Classification (GTDB taxonomy): domain Bacteria; phylum Pseudomonadota; class Alphaproteobacteria; order CACIAM-22H2; family CACIAM-22H2; genus Tagaea. The sequence continues at coordinate 34,330 of JADCGK010000013.1, forward strand.
GCGCGATCTGGTGCAGGCGCGGCGCTGGTACGAGGCGGCCGCCAACCAAGGCTTCGAACTCGCCCAGTTCCAACTCGGCGTGATTTGGGAGACCGGCAACGGCGTCGCCCCCGATTTGGGCGCCGCGCGGCGCTGGTACGCCCTCGCCGCGCGCGCGGGGCACGAAGGCGCGCGCGAAGCGCTCCGCCGGGTCGAAAGCGCGCTCGCCTCGGGACGCGTGCGCACGGTCATCGAGACGCCGGAGGCGCCCCCGGCCGCCGCGGCGCGGCCGAACCCGCCGGCGGGACCGCGCCGGCCGCCGCCGGACGCAAACTGAGGCGCGGACCGCCGATCGGCCCCGCGGCGCCGAGCGCGAAAGCCGGCCGCCCGGCGAAGGAAAAATCCGCGGCGAGATCGAGCGTCCAATTGCCGATGTCGAACGTGCCCGTCCCGTCGATCCGCGCGCCCGCGCCATCGGCGCGGAATTCGGTCACGCGCGCGCGCCCCAAATCGACGCGCACGCCGAGGTCGACCCGGTCGAGCCGCGTATCGCCGCCGCGCGCGACGAGGCGCCCCAGTTCGACGAGATCGGGCGGCGTTGCGCCTTGCGCGTAGCGGCGGGCGACCGCGGCCAGATCGAGCCCGCGCAATGCCGCCCCCGGTGCGGCGAGCGCGACATCCCCCCGCAGATTCCCCGCCAGGATCGAGGCCGTCGCGCCGGTGGATTCGAGCCGGCCGCGCGCGTTCGCCGAGCCGTCGAACACCGGTGCGAGGCCGAACGCGGGCAACAGGCGGCGCAGCGGCACGCCGTCGAGCGCGAAATCCGCAACGAACCCCGGCGCGGGCGGTCCGCGCCAAACGCCGGCGATCTGCGCCCGCCCGTCCAGCAAACGGCCGACGAGACGGTGCAGCACGATCCCGTCCCGGCCGAACGCGGCGGCGAGTTCGGCGTTCTCGAAAACGGTTCCTGCCACGCGCAGCGACATGGCTTTCAAGTCGAGATCGAGCGGCACGGCACCCAACAGATCGAAGCCGAGGGGCGTGCGACTCCACCCACCGGGGCCGGGTGCCGGCGGCTGGGCGGCGCGCACGGCTTGCGCTTGCTGGCTGCGGGTCAGTAACGGCCCGCGCTGGGCCGGCCTTTGCGGCGACCGGACGAAAAACGGGTCGAGATCGATCGCTCCGCCGCCGAGATCGGCGTGCAGCCGCCCGTCGCGCCACGCCAGCGTGCCGGCGAAGCGCTGGTCGGCGAGCACGATCGAAACAGGCGAGATTCGCGCCGCGACCGGATCAAACCGGCCCTGAACCGACACGGCCCCCATGTAGCGATCGATCGGAACGCCGAGCGCGGCGAACAGGCGTTGGGCATCGGCCGCGCGCAGATCGAGCAACCCGCCCGCCACACGCAGCGACGCCCCGCCCAGATCGCGCACCGCCAATTCGTCGATCGCCCATGCGTCCCCCTCGCGGCCCGCGACAAGGATCGCCCCCTCCGCCCGGCCCGAGGGCCACACGAGGGCGCCCGCGCGCGCGCGCAAATCGAGATCGCCGGTCAACGCGCCGGCCCCGCGCGCAAGCAAATCGGCCGCTTTGGCGAGGTCGATTTCGGCGAGCCGCAAATCCAGCGCCCAGCGCCCGCCTTGCCGATTCAGCGCCGCGCGCCCGGTAGCGAACCGCGCATCGGCAAGGTCGATCGCCTCGGCGTCCAAACGCAGCGACGCCTCGAACGCGCCCAAAACCGGATCGACGCCGGTCAACCGGCCCTCCAGCGCGCCGTCGGCCGTCAGTCGGCCGTCCAAGCGCCACGCGTCACCCGCCAGCGACAATCCACCCGCGGGATCAAGGCCGCCCGCCGCCGTCAAGCCAACGGCTGAAACCCGCAGATCCGCCACGCCGCCCATCGCGGCGCGGCCCGAAAACGCGACGGGCAGCCCCGCCGCGATCGCGCGCCCCTCGATCCGGCGCGCGGCACGGACGAATTCGATGCGCGTCTCGCCGTCCGTGAACACCGCGCGCGCGTCGTCGAATTCCAATGAACCCGCGCGGCCCCACATCGCGGCCCGCGCGACCCCGGTCCCGTCGGCGCCAACGACGACGTCTTCGAGCGCGCCCAGGCCCACGATTTCGACGCGCGCGATCGCCAGTCGCGGCCGCCACCAGCCGTCGAGCCGGACCGGCCCCGCGATCGTCGCCGGCCGTCCGGTTTCGCGCGCCAAACCGGCGGCGAAATCGCGCGCACGCGCGGCGGGGTCGCCGCGCGACAGCGTCAGATACGCGGCGGCCAACGCGACGAGCGCCAGCGCCGCCAGGAGCGGAGCCCGGCGCATGCCGCGCAGTTTAGCGCGTCCGGCGCAGATGCTCGCGAAGGATTTCGAAATTGCGGGTGTTGGCCCTGAAGACGGCGTCGAACAGGTCGCCCGCGATCGGCACCGCGCCGACCGCCGCGTCGATCGCGACGTTGCCCAGCATTCGGGCAAGTTTGCGTTTGGGCACGCCTAACCGCGCGGCTTCGAGCACGATCCACGAGGCGAACGCCGCCGAAATCGCATCGCCGATCCCGGGTACGAGACCGATCACGGAGTCGAGGCCCAGGCGGAAATTCGTGCCCGGCACGCGCACGGCCGTGTCCATCAGCCGGGCGAAGCGTTCGAGCCGGTCGAGTGCCGCGATCCGGTCCGGCGGCACGGTTTCGCCCGCGCGGGGCGGCATGTCGTCGAAAGGCGCCATCGCGCGGGGAGATGGGAAGGCCGAACCGGCGATTCAACCCTGGAATTCCAACGCGCTTCCGTTCAACAGGCCGGACATGCTATTTGGCGAAGAGTTTGGGGGGAGCCGCATGTTCGAAGACCTGTCGATTTACTTCACCGTGGACGCCGCCTTCGCGCTTTGGCAGGTCATCATGATCGACCTGGTCTTGGCGGGGGACAACGCGGTCGTGATCGGAATGGCGGCTTCGGGTCTGCCGGCCGACCAGCGCAACAAAGTCGTCATGGTCGGCATCATCGCCGCGACGGTATTGCGCATCCTGTTCGCGAGCGTGACCGTGCAATTGCTCGCGATCGTCGGGTTGCTGTTCGCGGGCGGCGTGTTGCTGCTTTGGGTGTCGTGGAAGCTGTGGCGGGAAATCCGCGAACAAGCCACGCACGATGCCGAGGAAGGCGAGCTGACGCTGGAAGGCAAGGAGGCCCCCACCGCCGAGCGCAAGAGCTTCCGCGATGCGGTGATCCAGATCATCGTCGCGGACGTGTCGATGTCGCTGGACAACGTGCTGGCCGTCGCCGGCGCCTCGCGCGACTACCCGCTGATCCTGATCTTCGGGTTGGCGGTGTCGGTCGTGCTGATGGGTGTGGCGGCCGTCTACATCGCGCGGCTGTTGCAAAAGCACCACTGGATCGCCTATGTCGGCTTGGTGCTGATCCTTTACGTCGCGCTCAAGATGATGTGGGACGGATGGCCCGAAATCGGCCAGCTGATCGGCATGGCCTGAACGGCTAGACGAATTTCAGCTCGACCTTGCCGAGGCCGGCGAAGTCGGCGACGACCTTGTCGCCGGCGCCGGCCCGGTGAAAACCGGTGGCCGTGCCGGTCGTGACGATCTCGCCCGCCTTCAGCCCCTCGGGTACCGGCGGGTTGTCGGCAAGCCAGGCCAGTGCGTCCAGCGGATTGCCCATCACGTCGGCGCCCTTGCCCTTGCCCACGGTCTTGCCACCCGCCTTCATCGCGACGGCGACGGCGCCCAGATCCTTGCGCCGCCAATTCCTGGCGGGCGCGCCCACGATCAACGCGCCATTGGCCCCCATATCGGCGACGATTTCGGGCAACGACACGGCGAACATGTCGGTGTAGCGGGGATCGACGATTTCGATCGCCGGATGAAGGTCCTCGACGGCGGCGAGGATCTCGGCGCGCGTATAAGGTTTTCTGCGCGGCTTCAGATCCTTACCGAGCACGAAGGCAAACTCGCCCTCCAGCCCGCGCGTCCGGTACTGCTCGGCGGCGATCGCCGTCCCGCTCGGGTAGCAGCGCGGCAGGAACACGCGCCCCGCGAAGGGCCCGTCGGCCCTCAACAACGCGCGCGCGGCCGCAGACGTGCAGCCGATTTTCCAGCCCGCCCGCTCGAGCCCGAGTTCGGCGGCGAGCAAGGCTTGCACCTTGTAGCCCTCGGCCAGCGTCTTGGGCCGGCAGATCGCGGGCAGTTCGCGCAGCGTCTGCCCCATGCGCCAGACCTCGGCCAGCACCTCGACGGCGGGCGCGAGACGCCCGCCGGGCTTGCGCTTCGGGGACTTACGCTTCGCGGATTTGCGGAGGGCGGCCATGCTCAATCGGCCTTCGGCGCTTCCTCGGGTTCGTCGAAGAAATTGCCCTCTGGCGCAATGTCTTCGGCCGCGGGCGGCGGCGGCCCGTCGAGTTCCTGCATCTCGGCCGGCGACAACGCTTCGGGCGCGTAGAGATAGTCGGGCAGCCACAACGCGATCCCCGGGAACATGTAGACCATGAACATGCAGAAGACGACGATGTAGATGAACGGCATGACGCCGGCGAAGATGTCTTCCAGCGTCACATGTTTGGGAGCGACGCCCTTCAGGTAGAAGGTCGCCATCGCGACCGGCGGGGACAGGAAGCTGGTCTGGAGATTGAGCGCGATCATCACCCCGAAGAACAGCGGCGAGACGTCGAAATTGTCGAGCAGGGGCAGGAAGATCGGCACGAAGATCACGATGATCTCGGTCCATTCCAGCGGCCAGCCGAGAACGAAGATGATCGCCTGCGCGAGCAGCATGAACGTGAACGAGTTCAGGCTCAACGAGTCGACGAAATTTTCGATGACCTGCTGACCGCCCAGGAAGCCGAACACCGAGGAGAAGATGAACGAGCCCACGAACAGCCAGCAAACCATGGCGGACGTGCGCGCGGTCAGCAGCACGGATTCCTTGAGCCGGTCGAACGTCAGCGCGCGATAGCCGGCCGCGAGCAGCAGCGAACCGAGCGAACCCATCGCCGCCGCCTCCGAGGGCGTTGCCATACCCATCAGGATGGCGCCGAGCACCATGGCGATCAGGGCCGCGAGCGGCAGGAAAGATGTCGCCAACGCGACAAGCACGGTGCCCAGCGGCACGTTGCGTTCCTCGGGCGGCAATTTGGGCGCGCGTTCGGGATAGAACACGCCCACCCCGATCGCATAAAGGATGTAGAGCCCGGCGAGCATCAGACCGGGGATGAAGGCCGCGGCGTAAAGCTGCACGACCGAAACGCCCGCCGTGGCGCCGTAAAGGATCAGCATGATCGACGGCGGGATCAGAATGCCGAGACAGCCCCCCGCGCATGTGACGCCCGCGGCGAGGCGCACGTCGTAGCCCGCGCGCAGCATCGCCGGGAAGGCGAGCAGCCCCATCAGCGTGACCACGGCGCCGACGATGCCGGTCGCGGTCGCGAACAACGCGCAAGTGGCCAGCGTCGCCACCGCCAACGAGCCCGGGATCGCGCCCGAGGCGAGTTGCAGACTTCGGAACAATCGATCCAGGATGTTGGCCCGTTCGATGATGTAGCCCATGAACACGAACAACGGGACCGAGATCAGAACGTCGTTCGCCATCACGGCGTAGGTGCGCTGGACGAACAGGATGAAGACGTTGTCGCCAAGCGAGCCGACGTAACCGAAGAACAGACCCAGCGCCATCAGGCTGAAGGCGATCGGGAAGCCCAGCATGATGACGAAGATGAACATCACCAACATGGTGATTCCGAGGGCGGGATCGCTCATGGCACGCGGCTTTCTTGGGGTCTGATGGTGGATGTTTTCCGGAGCGCCGGAATCAGGCTTTGCCTTCGCGTTCGGCTTCGGCGCGTTCGAGGATCAGCTTCTCCATCTCCTCGACGTCGTGCAGGCGCTGGGGCCATTCGCCCTCGCGCAGGCACGTCACGCACCGGATGACCTCGGCGATCCCCTGCAGCGCCATCAGGCAGCCGACGAACGGGATCAGGAACTTGAACGGCCAGATCACCGGCCCTTGCGGGGAGAAAGCGGAGCGTTCGTTCTGGAAATAGCTTTGCGCGAAGAAATCCCAGCCCTTCCAGATCATCGCGATCATCGCGGGGTAGAAGAACAGGAGCCACAGCGCG
>JADCGK010000130.1 GCA_020249045.1 Azospirillum sp.
GCGATGGACGACCCGGACGGGTTCGCGCCCGGCCCGGAACTGGTGATACGCGCGGATCTTGCTAAGCAGCGTTTCCGAGATCTCGAACCCGGCCTTCAGCAGAACGCCGCCATCGGCGGCGATGGCGATATCGTCCACGAGGACCAAGCCGGGGTAGAGTTCCGCAATCCGCTTGGACGTGATCTGCGCCTCGGTCGCGCCTTCGTCGGCCAACAGCGCGTCGCGCACGGCCGCGAAGATCGCCGGATCGTAGACATCCCCCGATTCCTGCCCCAACCGCGCGAATACAAGGCCGGTCGCGAGCCCCTTCTCGGCCAGAGCGGAGAAATCCGTCAGGACGCGGAGCACCCGCGCGCCGGCGGGCACGTTCGGTGCGGCCGCCGCCCGGTGATGGCGTACGATCTCCGCCACTCCCGCCAAGCGGGGAATCTTCGCGATCATGTCCGCGCCGATCGTCGGCGTCCGCGCGGTCTGGACGCGTTCGGCCTCCTCCAGCGGCGTGCCTGCGTGAAGTTTTTCGCGTAGCTCGGCGGGCAATGCGGTCGCGCCAAGAGGGTGCAACATCGCAGCGAGATCAAGTTCCCAAGGGTTGAGACCGGGGACGGCGCTCGTGACCCGTCGGGCCAATCCGCGCACGCGCATCGCACGCCCGAAACCCGCCGGATCGACGGCCATCAACACTTCGACCAATACCCCGACCGTTCCGCCAAGCGTGCGCTCGACCAACTCGCGCTCGGCCGTCAGCAAACGATGCTGCGCCAGCCCGTCGCTCAGCGCGGCGACGACCGCCTCGGGCGCGCACGGTTTGTTCAGAAAACGGAAAATCGCCCCGCGGTTGACCGCTTCCACCGCCGTCGCCTGATCCGCGTTCCCGGTCAGCATCAGCCGGACCACGTCGGGCGCGCGCGTACGGACGGAGGACAGAAACTCCACGCCGTCCATCCCCGGCATGCGCATGTCGGACAGCACCACGCCGAACCCCGTTCCGTCGCCGAGCTTCTCAAGGCCTTCGGCACCGCCGCCCGCCGTCTCGACCTGGAATCGTCCGTGCAAGTTGCGGCGGAGACCCGAGAGAACATTCGGCTCGTCGTCGACCAGCAGAATACGGGGGTTCACGACACGGCCCCCATTTCGAGCGCTTCGGACAGGAGACGATCCAGCCACGCCTTCGTCCATTCGAACCGCCGCAGATCGGCCACGTACACTTCGTCGATCTTCATGGCGAACTGCGCAGGATTGGACAGCGCATCGGCGATATGGACGACGCTGTGCAGGCCGAACTCCAGATGTCCGCACATCAGCGGCTCATGGTGATAGCAAACGGCGCCGACGAGATTGTCCGGTAGGCCCCAGACACTCAGCAGATGGGCGCCGATCTGCGCGTGCGTGGTCCCCAAATGCTCGCGCTCGACCAGATAACGCGGAACCTGGGTCAGCGCGGCCTCCTCCTCGATCTTCGCGTCGAGCTCCGGCCGCACTGCACCCAGAACCAGTGCGCCGACGTCGTGCAGCAAGCCGGCGACGAAAGCCTCGTCGGGCGACGCACCCGAGGCGCCCGAATCCTCCCAAAGACGCCTGGCGAGCGCGCCCAAGCGCACACCGTGTTCGACACAGCGGTCGAGATGATCCGTCCGCAGGCCCGCCGCATCGAACTGCGCAAGCAGCCCCACCTTCAGGACAAGCGCCCTGACGACATCGAGTCCGAGGAAGTTCATGGCTTGAAGCGGAGTCGCGATGCTTCGGCCAATGCCGAAGAAGGAGGAGTTCGCGATCTGAAGGAGTTTCGATGTCAGTGCGATGTCCCTTCCGACGATCGCGGCCGTCGCGGAGATCGAGCCATCCGGCTTGCGGAGTTCCGCGACGAGATCGAGATAGGTCTGCGAGGGCGTCGGAAGACGTCGCATGCTTTCGATGCAAGCGAGCAGTGCATGATCGCCGATCGCGTCCCGCAGACGGCACGAGCGCTCGATCGTGCGCACGATGCGCTCGCCGTCGCAGGGCTTCGACAGGAAAACGTGCGTCGGCCCGACGGCACGCAGCGCCGTCTCGCGGTCGCATTGGCCGGACAGGACGATCCGGATCGTCTCGGGATGGGCCATCTCGACCCGCTCGAGAAGGGCGGCGCCGTCCATACCGGGCATGCGCATGTCGGAGACGACGACGTCCGCTGGCCTGTCGCCGAGCATGCTCAACGCCTGCTCGCCGCTCTCCGCGAAGCGGAGGTTCCAGTTCTCGCGCATCGGGAACAGCATTCGGCGCAAGGCCGAGAGCACGTTCGGTTCGTCGTCGACGAACATCACTTCGGTTTTCATATGGCTCTCTCCCCTTGTTTTGTCGCCGCGCTCAGCGGCAAGCGGATCGTGAATTCGGCACCGGCGCCCGGTTCGGAGCGCAAGGTCATCGTCCCGCCATGCTTCTTGATGACGATGGTCCGGCTGATCGAGAGGCCTTGGCCGGTCCCCTTGCCGGGTGGTTTCGTCGTAAAGAACGGATCGAATATCCTGTCGGCTATCTCGCGCGGGACACCGGTGCCCGTATCCGAGAACACGATCTCCGCGAAATCGCCGTCGCGTCGGGTCGCGATGGTGATCAGTCCCCGTCCCTCGCCTTTCGCTTCGATCGCATGCGCGGCGTTGACGACGAGGTTGAGGACGACCTGGTTGATCTCGCCGATATGGCAGGGGACGGGCGGCATTTCCGGCGCGAAGCGCGTCTCCACGTCGGCGACGTACTTCCACTGGTTCCGGCTGACGGTCAGCGTCGTGTTTATGGCCGCGTGCAGGTCGGCCGGCGATTTCTCCTTGGCGTCGGGATAGGAGAACTCCTTCACGGCCATGACGATCTGCCGAATGCGCTCGACGCCATCGAGCGATTGCTCGATCGCCAACGGCGCCTCCGACAGCAGAAAGTCGAGGTCCGCAGGGGTTTCGCCGCGGCGCAAGGCGTCGACGGCGGCGGCCATGTCGGCGAATGCCGACTTGAGAAAGCGGACGTTGTCGCCGACATACTGGGTCGGCGTGTTGATCTCATGCGCGATGCCCCCCGCCAGCGTGCCGAGGGAATCGAGCTTCTGACTCTGCCGAAGGTCGGCTTCGAGCGTCGCACGCACGCGTTCCGCCGCCCGTTGTTCGGACGTATCCACCCAGATCGCGACGATCCCGCCCTCGCGCGTGCGCCGCTCTGTCACGGCGATCGAGCGGCCGTCCGCCATTTCCGCCTCGAAGGCGGCGCTTTTCGCCTCCGGCGCCGACCAGCACCGCTCGCGTGCCGACGTCGCCGCGGCGCCCAGCGCCGCGACGATGTCGGCCAGAGATTTTCCGAAGCCCGCCTTGCCGCCGACCGAGGCGACGAGCTTGAGGAACGAGCGGTTGGACATAACGAAACGACCCGACGGATCGAACAAGGCGAAGCCCTCGTTCAAACTCTCGACGGCATCGGTCATTCGGCGCTGGGCGATCTCCACCCGCTGTTCGGCCTTCTCGCGTTCCGTCACGTCCTTGCCGAGACCTGCATAGCCTTGATACCGACCATCGAGCCCAAACATGGGTACGCCGCCGATTTCGATGTGCCGGATACCGCCGTCCGGGCGGCGCAAGCGGTAGACGAAGCCGCCGAACGGCCGATGGGCCAGCATTTCCGCTTCGAGCTCCATCAAGCGTTCGCGATCCAACGCGTCCGCCGCGATGTCGAAACGCGAGCGCCCAATCAAACTTTCCGGGGAAACTCCGACCGACCGCTGAATGCCCGAAGACAGCCACGTGAACCGAAACATCTCGTCGGTTTCCCAGGCCCAGTCGCTGGAGCCTTCGAGAATGGCTTCGATCCGCCGCAGTGCGGCGAAGCGTTTGCGTCCTTCGACCTTATGGGCGGGTTCGGCGATGGTTCTGGCGGGTTCCATGGGGTCCTTCAAGGCCAACTCGGGTGCCTCTCCGGACTGACAATGGCAAGCGGCGCACCACCCGCACCGCTCGAATTATACGATTACTTACAATGAGTTGAGAGGTTGCATGGAGACCCGCGCCGCATCTTGCGACACGTCTTGCGACAGGCATCGCCTCACGTCCGGCCGCGATCTTCCCAGAGTTGCTTTTTGCGATAAATGGTCGAAGCGTCGATCTCAAGGAACGCGGCCGCCCGCCGAACGTTGCCCCCGCACGCGGCAATGGCGGCCTCGATCGCGTCGCGCTCGATTTGCCAAAGGGGCCGCAACGGCGACCCTGGCGCGCCGGGCGGAACATCGTAAGGGCCGGACTGCGTCGGCGCCGCCGACGACACAATCGCCGCACGCGCCACCACCGCGCCGCGACCGCGCAGCTTGTCCGGCAGCATCGCCGCCTCGATCGCATCCCCGTCGTGCAGCACGACCGTACTGCGAACGACGTTCTGCAGTTCCCGAACGTTGCCCGGCCAAGGATAGGCTGCGAGTAGCGCTTCGGCGTCCTCGGCGAAACCGCCGAACTTCTTGCGCTCCTCGCGCGCGTACCTTTTGAGAAGGTCCCGCGCGATCAACAGCACGTCCCCGTCGCGCTCTCGCAGCGGCGGCAGTTGGATGGGGATGACATGCAAACGGTAGAACAGATCCTCGCGGAACCGTCCGGCGGCGACTTCGGCAACGGGATCGCGATTGGTCGCGCACACGATCCGCACATCGACGGATTCCGGCTTGGCTCCCCCTACTCTTTGCACCTGTCCGGTCTGCAAAAAGCGCAAAAGCTTGCCCTGAAGATTGGGCTCCATCTCGCAAATCTCGTCCAGGAACAGCGTCCCGCGATCGGCCTGCAGCGCCGCCCCCGCGCGATCCGCCGTCGCCCCCGTGAACGCGCCTTTGACATGCCCGAAAATCTCGCTTTCGAGCAGGTCCTTGGGGATCGCCGCACAATTCAAAGCCACGAACGGCGCTTTGGCGCGCGGGCTACGTTTGTGGATCGCCTCGGCGCAGACCTCCTTGCCGGTCCCGCTCTCGCCGGTGACGAACACAGTCGCCTTGCTGGGTGCCGCCGAATCAACGATGCGATAGACGCCCTGCATCGACAGCGACGCGCCGACGAAGCCGAAATACCGGTCGCGGCCGAACTCCTCCCGGATTTCGACCACGGCATCGGCCAAACGCCGCCGCTCGAGCGCGTTGCGCAGTGTGACGATCAATCGTTCGCGGTCGAACGGCTTGACCAGGAAGTCGTAGGCCCCTTCGCGCATCGCCTCGACGGCAAGGTTCATCGAGCCGGATACGGTCACCACGATGGCCTCGGTCGGCAAGCCCTGCGCGCGGATATCCTTGAGCAGGTCGAGGCCGCTACCGTCGGGCAGACCGATATCGACCACGATCGCGTCGGGGACGCGGACCGCGATCCGCTCGCGAGCCTGACGCAACGAGCCTGCGACTGCCACGTCGTATGCGGCGTCGCGCAAATACTCCTCGTACAGCGCCGCCATCGGCAGTGTGTCCTCAACGATCAGCACGAATCGCTTCGACATGATGGGAACAGCCTACCTCGGACCGGGGGTCCAACGCGACCCGCGCCGCGCCAGCACGCACCCCTCGGCCGCCGCGAAGGCCGCCCGTAGCGACGCGCGCCAAACCGCGAATGCCGCGTCGTCGAGTCCGGGTATAGCCCGCTCCAGCTCGCCCGCGAGCCGTCCAAACTGTACCGCACCGATCGAAAGCGCCGCCCCTTTGATCGCATGCGCCTCGCGGACCACGTCCGTCCGCTCGCCCAACGTGGCGGCGTCCAAGCGATCAAGACGGGCGCGAACGTCCTTTCGGAACAATTCCTCGACCTTCACCGTCGCTGCGGCGCCGATCTGCTGTTCGATGCGATCGAGCACCCCGTCGTCGAAAGCGTCCGCCGCGCCCTCCATCGGATGCGCGACCGTTGGCGGGCCACCGACCCTCGGTTCTGTCCGCGCGTGGCGCGACAGAACGGCCGCGAGCGCCGAAGATTCGAAAGGTTTCGCGAGAAAGCCGTCCATCCCCGCTTCGCGGCATGCCCGCTCATCCTGGGCAAAGGCGTTGGCGGTCAAGGCCACGATGGGCGTCAACCGCGCGGGGCCCACGAGATTGCGGATCCGCCGCGTTGCCTCCAGTCCATCGACCTCAGGCATCTGCACGTCCATCAGGATCAGATCGTAGGGCAGTGCTGCCGCGGCCTCTACGGCCTCCCGACCGTTGCCGACAGCATCGACGCGATGCCCCATCCGATCCAAGTACGACATGGCAATGAGCTGATTGGAGGCGTTATCCTCGGCCAACAGAATGCGCAGCCGCCGATCGGTTGCCGCCACTTCGCGATAAGGGACTGCGGCAGGACGCGCAATCGATACCGGCAACAGGACGGAGAAGGCAAACGTCGACCCAACCCCTTGCCTGCTCTTGACGTCGATCCGGCCGCCAAGTCGGTCCGCAAGAATGCGGCAAATCGACAGACCAAGTCCGGTTCCACCGAACCGGCGCGACGTCGATCGATCCAATTGCGAAAACTCATGGAACAGATCGGGCAGCAAAGCCTCGGGGATACCGATTCCGCTGTCCACCACGGCAATCTCGATGCCCATCGCGTCGCCGGCTGCCGGACGGGCGACGGTGCGCAGAACGATCTCTCCGGAATCTGTGAACTTTATCGCATTCGACAGGAAATTGAGGGTGATCTGCCGTAGCCGCGCGGGATCGCCGCGCAAAGCCGTTCCGTCCGGGACGTCGAGTTCCAAGCGATAGCGAAGCCCCTTCGCTTCCGCCCGTGCCCGCATCAACTCGAACGTGCGCCGCATCAACTCGCCGAAATCGAAGTCGATGGCTTCCAGATCGAGCTTGCCGGCTTCGAGTTTCGAGAAATCGAGGACATCGTTCAGAATTTGGGTCAACAGTTCCGACGTGTCCCGCAGCACATCCACATACTTGCGTTGCTGCGGCGCAAGCGGCATGTCGGCCAACAACCCCGCAACACCGACGATGCCGTTCATCGGCGTCCTGATTTCATGGCTCATCATCGCCAGAAAACGCGATTTCGCGGCGTTCGCCTCCTCCGCATGCGCCCGCGCATACTCCAGCCTGCGCAACTGGCGTCCCAATACGACCGCAAAGCCCAACACAAGCAGCGTCATAGCCGCGGCAGTGACGCGTATAAAATCCGACCGTGACGTCTGATCCGCGTAAACATCGGACTCCGGCAGCCCGACAACGACAAAGAGTGGAAGCCCGGACAGCTGGCGGAAGCCGTGGATCCGCTGAACGCCATCCGCAGGGCTGGGACCCGTCCAGTTTCCGGAGACGCTCAGCTTGGCCAGTTCGATCAGCGGGTGACTCGAGTGATCGACGCCGAGCATGTCGGGCGCAAGCCGGGATCGCGACCGCAAGAATCCGTCGTGACCAAAAATCGCGGTGATCGCCGGACCAGTGTTCTCGAAAGTCCGGGACAATCCGCCGAAACTGAACGCATCGACCGACGCCACCAGAACGCCAGACAGTCCACCGCCGGACGCTTCCACGCGACGCGTCAACTGGATCGACCAACGCCCCGAGACCCGTCCGAAGACTGGTTTGCTGACGAACAAACCGCCGTCTCGCTCCAGCTGCACGGCGAAATGCTCCCGGTCGCGAATGCTGACCGGCGCGGGGCCCAGCGGCAAATTGGACTGTCGAATGAACCCATCGGCGTCCGCGAACGCGAATTGGACAAGATCGTCGGAAGGAATGGTACGCCGGTCGATCAACTCAGGGATCGAGGCGCGATCCTGATCGCGCTCGAACAGAAACTTTGCCGTGCGCAGGGACTGGTCGATTTTTCCAACGAAGTTATCGGTCTGCTCGGCGAGCGCAAGCGCAAGGGTCCGTAGATCTGATTCTGCCTGAAGACGCGTATTTTCCTTGTCCGTTGCGACGAGGAACGATGCGATCGTCCAAGCGGCAACGACGAGAATCGTCACGACCGCCCAGGCGAACAAGGGCAATCCCCCGGGGCGCATGGCGGGGCCGAATGTTGATCTCGTGCCAATCATCGGAACTGCATGGGAACAAGGGGAGAACCAAGTAGCGAGGCATCCAGCTTGCCGCACAACTCCAGCCGCGTGAAGGGCCGGACCAGCTGACCCACCGCCCAAGGTCGAGATCGGGGGCGCCCGTCCGCCCGCTCCGATGTCACAATCAATATCCTGGTACAGGGCCGCGCGCGGACAAGCGCGCCAAGATCGGCGGCTCCTTCCACTCCGATCGAACCCAAATCCGCAACCAGAAGATCGAAAGCACCGTCATCGACGAGGGCCGCCGCCGCTCGCGCGGTCGGCGCGCGCCCGACTTTGTGGCCGCACGCCTCGACCTCACGCGCCAACGCCTCGCCGTGAACCAAATCCCCGTGGATGAGAAGAACCCGCGCCATGCCATCGGCTCTGCGTCTCGGATGCCAACCGCTGCTGGCCGCGCGAAACATCGGTTACTCAGATGTCTCTGCGGCTATTGTCGATCAGAAGCGCAAGGCAGAAATGCAGCTGACGTCGCATTCTGCAACACACGTCGCAGCAAGCATCGTATCGGAGGTTGCTAAGCCTTTGAGGTTCAACCGGCCGCCCCTCGGCACGACAGTCGCAACGACGACGTTGTCGCAACCTCGAAGGATAACGCCGATGGAACATTCCAACGCCGAACCGCCGAGGTACGAATCTGATCCAATCGACGAGACGCCGTTAATCTTGGCGCCGTCATATCAAGTTTCGTCCCGTCTCGCCGCGTTCGTCCGTGCGCTAGATGCGGAATTCGAATTGGTTCGACCTCGTCCCCAAATCTGATCTCGCGTCGCCTCCGGTCCCGGGCGGCGCCCAAAGCGCGTTCCCTTCGAATTGGGGGACGCGCTTTTTTTGTGTCGTGGCCGCGTGCTGGCGCTGCAACGTCCACCGCAGAATGCAACAAGGACCGCAATTTGAACGACAGCGCTACGGAGCCGACACCGTCGCCCAGCGGCATGCCAGTACTGGAAAACATGGGATTTTCATCGACGAGCCCGCGCGCGGCTGCCTTGGCCCAAAGGTTGCGGAACGGAGGGGGCGGACGGAACCACGCGAGACGAACGCGCCCGGGACCGCAACAGCAGAAGCCACATCTCCAGAAAGGAGAACGAGACCATGTCTCTCTCGGTCAACACCAATATCGGCGCCATGCGCGCGCTCTCCAGCTTGCGGGCCACCGGCGATGCGCTCGCGATCAACTCGAAGCAACTTCAGACTGGCTACCGCGTCGCCGACGCGATGGACGACGCCTCGACATTCTCCGTAGCGCAGGGAATCCGGGCGAACCTGCAGGCCTTCTCGGCCGTCCAAGGATCGTTGGCCAGCGGCATGGGCGTTGGATCGGTCACTCAGTCCGCGCTGACGAACATCTCCAACGTCATCGGAAACCTCCAAGCGAAGGTCACACAGCTGGCCGACGGATCGATCTCCGACGGGCAACGGACGATCTACGCCGCCGACTTCGCCGCCATGACGAACCAGGTCTCGAACTTCATGTCGATGGCAAGCTACAATGGGGTCAATCTCATCTCGACCGGCTCGATCGCGCGGAGTTTCGTGGCCGATACGGCAGGCGCCACGCTGACGATGGCGACCCAGTCGAGCGTGGCAGCCGCTTTCACCGCGTTCGCGGCGTCGAGCGTGTCCTCCGCGACGTCGTCGACGGCGGCGCTGACGTCGCTGACCACCTTCCAGACCGCAGTGGGAACCGCCATCGGCGGAAATGCGACGGATACACGCTCCCTGCAGCTGCAATCGGGTTTCGTCGACGCGATCGCCGATGCCATGTCGACCGGCCTCGGACAGCTCGTCGACGCCGACATCGGCAAGGCAGCCGCCGGCGTCCAGGCGCAGCAGGTCCGCCAGCAATTGGCGGTTCAGCAACTCTCGGTCGCCAATCAGCAACCGGCTATCCTGCTGGCCCTGGTGCGTTGACCCCCCGCCTCCCGCCGCGTCGGTCATTCCGGCGCGGCGGGGATGCGGTGCGCGATTCTCGTCGTGAAACCTAGGTTTCTAAAGCAGGTCCGTCACCGACGGTCACTAATTGTAAGGTCAATGAGAGAGGGAGACCATGATCGGAGAAGGTCGTGACCTGACCGGGTTTTCTTGAACCAGGTTGATTGAGATAATCAGTTTGGAAAGGAAGCCTGAAGATGCCGAAGAAGCGACACACCGCTGAACAGATCGTCACGAAGCTGCGGAAGGTCGTTGCAGATCTGTCGCTCGACAAAGAGATGCCGCAGGACGTCCTGCGCCGAAAACTGTAAAGCCTGTCCGCAAGCGCCGGCTGGTTGACGAGATGCGTGGGACTTGGGGCGTTTCGATCCGGCGAGCCTGCCGGTTGATGTTGGTCGATACGTCTTCGTACCATTACAAGTCTCGTCGCCGCGGACAGGCCGATCTCGAGCTGCGCATCAAGGACATCTGCCAGACACGCGTGCGCTTCGGTTATCGGCGCGTGCATGTGCTGCTGCGTCGTGAGGGTTGGATGGTCAACCACAAGCGGACGCGGCGGATCTACCGCGAGTTAGGCCTGCAATTACGGAATAA